>JBBQTL010000070.1:0-22582 GCA_038213285.1 Chitinophagales bacterium | reverse complement strand
ATGAGTTTTTTATAAATACTTACCAGCTTTTGTTGCGAAGCCCCAAGCGCATAAGCAAAATAGATATAGAAAAAAATCCCCTGCATTCTGTAAATCCCGTTCACCCTGTATTTGCGGGCAGAAGTGATTACATAACCGGCGATAACAGTGAACTTTCCCTTTGTACGAATGCGGTGAATAATCTCCTGGTCTTCCATAATAATTAAATCTTCCCTGAAACCACCGATGGTTTCAAAAACTGATTTGCGCACAAATAAACTCTGGTCGCCAAAACGAACGGCATTTACATTGAATCTTGTAAACCAGGCATTGGCTTTTAAAAACCAATGATCATCATCAAAGCGCAACCTGTAACAGCCGGCAACATAGCCGGAATTTATACTATCCAAAATATCTTCAACAAACCCTACAGGCGGTATTGAATCAGCATGAAGAAAATAGAGAATATTACCGGTAGCATTTTTTGCGGCTGCATTCATTTGTCTTCCTCTTCCGGCTTGTTCATTTACAACAACTTTGGCTCCATATAAATTTGCAATGCTCACCGTATCATCCGCACTCTTTCCATCGCTTACAATTATTTCAGCAATATGCTCTTTCCCTGATACAGCGTTGAGGTAATTGAGCAATACCGGCAACTGCGCTGCTTCATTTTTTGCCGGTATGATGATGCTGATAGGCATTAAAAAATCTTTTTTTATTATTGTTATGCCGCCAATAGATTAGCAAGTCTTGTTAAACCCGGGATAAAATGGGTCGGGAATTGCATACCCCCGATGCCCTAAAAACATTATTAAAGCGTAGTAAATAAAAAAATTATAACGCTTTTTTATTTTAAGGGGACGCCTTACGCCGGTTTCCCCTTCACTTTTTTTATTTTCACCTTTGTAAATAATCCGGCAGTGTATTTATCGTATAGTTCAAATAAAAATTCTATCCTTTTTGTTTCATTAGGGAATGGTTGAGGACGGTAACACAAATCAACGGCTTTGTCTAATTGTTGATGGGCTTTAACTAAAACAGGCGGCATGGTGTTGGGGTCGTATAAGTCAGCTAAGCTATTATCAGGAAATTGTAGCCTTGCAGATAGTACTTCCTGCGCAGCTTTTTCAACTACCTCTTTTTGCTTTTCGGTTAAAGTTTCTGGCCAAGGAAAATTATTATAAACTATGGTATTGGAATAACTATAATCACTTTTTAGTCTGCCACAAGTATAACGCATCCAAGTGTTGTGCATAATAGACGTCAGAATGCCAAAATGATATGAAGTTGTGTCAGGCACAACAAATGTCTTATCAGAAACAATAAAATTTTTTGTAAGATATGCTATGGGGATATACTTCCGGTTTTCGGATGATACTTTCGGTATTATTAAAAAATCATAATTGGGTTGTCTTTCTTCTGCAAAAAGGTAAGGCAAATTGCCCATCTTTTTTGTTCCTTCTCTTGTACTTTGTTCTCTGAACACTTTTACCTGATTAAACCTTTCTTGAAATGCCTGAATATTTCTAAAGTCAACAGGATTAACATTTTTTAGCCAAATGCACCACCTTGTAATATTATTTAAAAAATCATCTCCGCTAATGAACCTATTTAAAAATCGCTCCGCCTTCGGGTATCTAATTACAAGTTCAATCTTTTCTCCATTATTTAATATTAAAAACCCTCCATCTCTTGCGGCACTTCCAGATTGCATTTTGGGAACATTGCAAATTGGATGAGAAATAGATTTTAAAAAATTATCACTTCCCCCTACCAAGTATGGATTTATATTTTTTGTCTTTACTTCATGAGGTTCACTTTTGATATTTTCATACTCATATATCAATTTGTCAGCATGATCATAATTAGCAAATCCAATTATGACAACATGAACTGCAGCGTTACTTTTTGCTTCATTTCCCCATTTAAAAGTTCTATGGGCAAAATGAATTTTAATTTTGTATCTATTATATAATTCATTCCAAAGAATTCCAACTTGCTCCCCTTGCGAAATTGAGCTTGTACTCACAAATGCTGCTTTTGTTTTAGACATATCCTTTTCTTCAATTTCATTTGCTTTTCCTATATATTGTGCAGCCTTGATATACCATGCAGTAACATAATCAAGCATTCCAAAAGAACTTACATCAGCAAATATTCTATCCATGTCAACTTTTTGTTCACTGCTTTGGTATGATGTCCCAATAAACGGAGGATTACCCAAAATATAATGATAGCGTGTAATTTGCTTTTCCCAAGGATATGGCTGTATCAAACTTTGCCAATCAATTCTCAAAGCATTGCCGTGCTTTATAGTTGCACTTTTCTTTAATGGTAAGCGCCGGTAATATTCCCCAAATGCCAGGCATGCCTGCATATTCATTTGGTGATCTATCAGCCACATGGCTACCTGTGCTATCTGTGCAGGAAATTCTTCGTATTCGATGCCATAAAACTGGTCAACATCTACTAAAAAATAATCATTGATGCTGGTTACCTGTTGGCCTTTTAAGAGTGACTTTATTATTTCCAATTCGAGCAGCCTTAGTTCCCGATAGGCAACAATTAAAAAGTTGCCACAACCACAGGCAGGGTCTAAAAACCGAAGTTTACTTATTTTGTTATGTAGCTTTTTTAGTTTGTTTTTGTCGTGTTTAATTGACTCATATTCACGCCAAAGATCATCTAAGAACAGCGGTTTAATCAATTTGAGGATATTTTTTTCACTGGTATAATGAGCGCCGAGATTCCTTCTTTCCTTTTCATCCATTACACTTTGAAACATCGAACCAAAAATGGCAGGAGAAATTTTTCCCCAATCCAGCGCACAGGAATTCAATAATATTTTTCGCATTTCGCTGTCAAAAGATGCTGGCGGTAATCTTTCTTCAAACAGCTTCCCATTTACATAAGGGAAAGCTAGCAGGCTCTCATCCAGGTTTTTTAATCTTTGATCATTGGGGGTATTCAGCAGTGTAAACAGGGTATCAATATGCATTGCCAGGTCGCTGCCATCTTCATTCGTTTTCAGTTCGAGATAATCAAACAGGATACTTTTGTCAAAAATATTTGTGTCGTCCGCAAAGAGACAGAATAGCAACCGGACCAGGTATAATTCGAGCGCATGACCAGTATACCCGATACCCTTTAACTTGTCATGTAATTTGCCCATTAATTCAGCCGCCTTGATGTTTACAGGATCTTGCTCTTTATACGTTCTTTTTTCATACCCGGCAATGCTGTCAAAAACGGTAATATTTTTTATAAGTTCAGGAAGCGTGAATGCTGATTTATTTCCATTTTCATCATATACATGAAAATGATGAAAATCGCAGATCATTATTTGTTTGGGAAGTTCATACTCTTTTAAACCGTGGCAGTACTCTTTTGCCTGCGTGTAGGCTTTTTCCAGATCTTTACCCCTGCTTTTCATCTCCACCAATAAATTACCTTTCCATAGCAGGTCAATGTATCCGCCTGATTCATCCAGTTTTTTAACTTTATGTTCAAATGTGGCAACCCGTCTCCTGGTAACGCCAAAGATGTTTAAAAAGTCTACTAAAAATTCTTTTGCATCAGCTTCTTCCCGTTCGGTATTTTCCCAGTCTTTTGAAAATGATGTAGCTCTGCTTTTTATAACATTCCAGCTTAAGGGCATTTATTTAAAGTTTGATGCAATGTAATGATTTACAAATAATGAGCATATAAAAAGAGGCTTTCCGCCTCTTAACATTTAAATCAAATTCGATTTATACGCCTAACCCCTTTTTTTAAATTCCACCAAAACAGCAGTATAATTAAAACCATCTAAAACATCCAAGCTTTGTACAAGAATCAAGCTTCTATGGCGAAACAGCAGATTGGTTATATCATTCGTCCACGGTGTTTTTTATTGAATTTATCATACCCGGTATGTAACGGCCTCAGTGATAAATCGGTGCTGAAAGTTTCGTAGGAGCAGAACTGGAAAACCAAAACTATCTGCACAACCTGGAAATTTACTTGTATATAAACTCCACACGTTTTTAATTATGCACCTTGCAATCAAATTAATCAACCAATTACTCAGTTTAGATTATAATGTTAGCTGGCTACAATATCTTACATCACCGCAAAAAAAGGTAGGCCTTGTACAAGCCAGTGATGATATAAGCTGTGTAGTAATCATACAAAAAACATAACGACTTCAAACCAATCTATATAAAACTTTTTTATGAGAACATACACACTACTATTATTACTTTCACTTATTTGCCAGCTTTTGAACGCACAAAACGTAGGCATCGGCACCACAACGCCTGCCTATAAATTAACGGTGCAAACTCAGACGAACCAATTTGGTCTTGTACACACAGATGGCGGCGTTACATTAGCCAGTTATATTGGAACTTTCCAGGGTGCACTGGGCGGATGGCTTGGCACACGAACAAACCATCCCTTAAACTTTTTTACAAACAACAGCGCCCAGCAAATGACTCTTTTACCCAATGGAAACGTTGGAATTGGCACAATAAACCCAACCAATAAGTTACAGATCAATGGTGCTACCCCGGGCTTTACTGATTATGACTTTGCGATCGGTCGCAATGCTCAAACAATGGCCATTTATCAAGGGCCTAACTTTACCAATCTACAATCTACAGCAAACATTTCCCTGAATCCACAAAATGGTAATGGGTATGTTGGCATCAACGTTGGAGGGAACCCTGCCAATAAATTACAGATAGGTACGCTAGGTCCTGCTGGCTTTACAGGCAATGATTTAGCTATTGGCAATGGAACCAATGCGATGGTGGTTTCGCAAAGTAACACATCTACCCTAATTGCCTCCACTACTGACATTGTTCTTTTACCACGTTATGGTAGTACAGGAAGGGTGGGCATCAATACCAGCACGCCACGATGTCCTTTGGAAATTGGGGGGTACATACCTTTTGGCATTACCTCAACTACCCCTAATTATGCCTACTTTGCTTTGGGTATTTCAAATTTTCAACCCATAGCGAATGTAGGTGGCATCACCAATTCAGCTCCTGTTAATGTTTCCATTTATGCCTCTGACAGAATTGTAGGACTGGAGTTCAATGCTTTTTCTGATGCCCGTATTAAGAACATGAGCGCCAGCAGTAATTCAGCCGCTGATCTGGCAGTCATTAACGCGTTGCAGATAAGGGATTATACTATGAAGGATATGGTGAAGTACGGTAATAAACCTTTCAAAAAAATAATTGCGCAAGAAGTAGAAAAAATATATCCGCAGATCATATCAAAACACAGTGATTACATTCCCAACGTTTACCAGGTTACCAGCAAGATTGAGAAAACAGGAAACGGATACCTGTTAACTTTTGCCAACAAGCACAACATTAACACCGCCGCAAAAAAGTTGCGGATATTATTGGCAGAAGGGCATGAAATGGAGCAATATGAAATTGCTTCAATTGCAAATGATAAAGCCGTTGAAATAAAAGCAAGCGATATAAAAGGCAGTAAAATTTTTGTATACGGTGAAGAAGTGGATGATTTTAGAACCGTGGATTATGAAGGGCTTACTACTTTAAATATTTCTGCTACACAGGAATTGAGCAAGCAATTAAAAAAGCTACAGCAGCAAGTTAAATTTCAACAGCAACAAATCATGATTTTGATGAGCGAAATCAGATCAATAAAACGTCCATCGAATAGACTAACTTCATCTACGCAAAGTGTTGGCCATTCGACAGTTAAAAAAAGCAGATCCTAAACGATGCCTACTTTACGCAAACTTTAGAACAAAGCCTTATTTTTCGGTGACCGCCTGCCTAAGAAAGTACTTTGATTTTTGAAAGACAAGGTTACCAGCTTCGCTAAAATTCGGTGAAGTTATTTTTGTGGAGAAAGGGCCAGAACAACATCGCTATGTGATTTGGGGCGCCTGTTAAGAATGTAGGTGGAAATAGTAATATAGTCATAGGCTAAAACCCTGGTTTCTGGTGATAGATCCGACGCTCTTAATATCAGCAACAGCATCAACATTGGCAATGGTTGTTATTTAAATGAGGCCAGCTACCGGGTAATTATGGGCCACTTCAGTTATACCGGATATTACTCCCACAACCCCTGGCTACTTTTTCTGAAGCAAGAATAAAAACTAGTATTAAAGAAGAAGTAAAAGGCCTCGATTTTGATAGGCGCTTACAACCTGTAACATATTTCAAAAGTATCACCGAAATGTTTAGGCTTAATGAAAATAAAGAAACAGGTTAAGATTTCAAGCGATATTCACAAACGCAATAACAAATAACACCTGTATGGACTGAGTTACGAAACTTTTGTTGTGCCACTTGTAAAAGTTGTACAGGAGCAGCAGGTAATTATAATAAACCAGCAACAACAAATTGATGAAATGAAAAATGTAATGGCTCAATTAAAAAGTGAAATGGCTTTAAAAAATAAAAAAATTGTTTAAAACCTAATTCAGTTTATGAAAAAAATACTAGTTCTTCTCCCCCTTTTTTTATCTGCTATTTGCGCACTAGCTCAATCTGTAGGCATCAATAATACCACGCCGCATAGCAGCGCTATATTAGATGTAACGAGTAATACGAAAGGCATGCTGCTTCCACGTACCTCAACCATATACCGTCTTGCTATTATAAACCCTGCCAAAGGGTTGATACTTTATGATACCACAGCGGCAGCGTTCTATTTTTACAATGGTTCGGCCTGGACGCCACTTTCTGCTGGTAGTAATGGCTGGAACCTCACTGGCAATGCCGGTATTAACCCAGCTAATAATTTTATAGGCACCACCGATGACCAACCCTTGCGTTTTAAAGTAAATAATGTATGGGCAGGAGAAATACATCCATCCAGTTTAAACGTTTTCATGGGTGTAAATGCGGGTAACAGCACTGCGACTGGTGAAGCCAATACCGGTATCGGCGTACGTTCTTTATTTGCTTTAACCAGCGGGACTTTTAATACCGCCTATGGAAGCAATTCACTGGAAGGAAACACATCCGGTTTCAACAACACTGCTGTAGGCAGCTATGCGTTAACCAGAAACACTAGCGGCAGCCACAATACTGCGGTGGGGAGAAATGCACTGTTTGCTAATACAACTGGAGAATTTAATACGGCCACAGGGGAAGGCGCTTTGTTAGCGAATACTTCTGGTAGTTATAATACTGCTGCTGGATTGGAGGCTCTGTTTTCCAACAGCAGGGGAGATTACAATTCTGCGACTGGATATTCTGCCCTTCGCTTTAACACTGAAGGATTCTCAAATACAGCAAATGGCAGTTACTCACTTAACTCAAACACAACGGGAAATAATAATACCTCAACAGGATATTCTGCACTTTATGCTAATACTACAGGAAGTGAAAATACAGCAGTCGGAGCTTTCGCACTTAGGTTGAATAATACCGGTTTGAGAAATACCGCCAATGGTTTTCAGGCACTTTCAAGCAATATTATCGGGGAAAAAAACACCGCCATTGGGGCGAATGCACTTGCATACAACACCGGCAGCTTAAATACAGCAGTGGGCGCTGAATCTTTATTTCTCAATGAAACCGGCACCGACAACACGTCCATGGGATACGCAGCAATTCGCTCCAATATCTCTGGAAAGTTCAATACAGGCATTGGAAATTTTGCACTTTACTCCAATAGAACAGGATCTGCCAATGTTGCAAATGGAGATGCTGCTTTATTTGGAAACACAACAGGAGATGATAACACTGCTATTGGTACCTCTTCTTTATATTATAATACTTCAGGAATAGATAACACAGCCACCGGTGCCTTTGCACTTCAAAGTAATATTTCAGGGATAGGTAATACGGCAAACGGGTTTGGGGCAATTATATCCAATACCACGGGTCACAACAATACCGCAATGGGATTTAGAGCGCTTGAAAATAATGTTGGTGGCAATAATAACATAGCCATTGGTTACAACGCCGGCAATAATGCCCAGGCTCCAAATGTCAGCAACAGCATTGGCATCGGCAACAATGGTTATTTAAACGGCACCAGTAACCAGGTTTTAGTTGGTAACTACAGCACCGTATACATTGGTGGCCTTAAGCCCTGGAGCTCACCCTCTGATCAGCGGATTAAAAGAAATATAACAGAGGAAGTAGTGGGTCTTGACTTTATTAAAAGGCTTCGGCCTGTTACTTATTACAAAAGCATAAAATCCATCCAGGCTATCACCGGTGATAAAGAAACGGCGGACTTCCCCGGAAAATATGATATGGAAAAAATGAAGGAAACAGGTTTTTTAGCACAGGAAGTGGAAGCTGCCGCCAAAGCCACCGGCTTCGACTTTAGCGGTGTGGGTATTCCCAAAAACAATAATCAATTGTACACGCTGAGCTACGAATTATTTGTAGTGCCGCTGGTAAAAGGAATGCAGGAACAACAAGTGGAAATAGAAAACCTAAACAAGCAAAATATTTTATTAAAAACCCAAAATGAATTACTGATAAAAAGATTAGAAATATTAGAGGAAAAAATAAAATAATAGAAACAATTAAAGCAAAATTATTACCGATGAAAAAAATAATTCTTTTTCTCCTTTTTACTCTAAGCCTTGTAAAAGGCTTTACCCAAAACATCAGCATTAATACTACGGGTGCATTACCACATGCCAGTGCGATGTTAGATGTAAGTGCCGTCAAAAAAGGGATGCTGCTTCCCCGTACCTCAACATCGTCCCGCCTTGCCATTACAAATCCGGCTAAAGGTTTAATACTGTATGATACCACATCAGCCGCGTTCTATTTTTACAATGGTTCGGCATGGGCGCCACTTTCTGCCGGCAATAATAGTTGGAACCTTATGGGTAATGGCGGTACAAATTCTGCCACAAATTTTATCGGCACTACAGATAGTAAACCGCTACGGTTCAGGATCAATAATATCAATGCGGGAATAATTGACTCAGCTTCATTTAATACGTCGATAGGTTTTCGTACCCTGGATTCCATTACTTCGGGAACGCATAATGTAGGCGTTGGTTATAAAGCCCTTTCAGGCGATTCGAGTGGGTATTACAATACTGGTGTTGGCTCTAATGCCCTTCGAAGAAATACAACAGGCAATTACAACGTAGCAATTGGGATGCAGGCACTAACTCAAAACACGACAGGAGCTGCCAATACCGCCAGCGGGCAAAGTGCACTCTTTTCCAATAGCACGGGAGTGGGTAATACTGCTACCGGGTTTAGCACCCTTGGCAACAACATCACTGGTGAAGGTAACACCGCCACGGGTTACAATGCCATGCGTAACAATTTTACGGGCCATTACAACACGTCCATGGGTTTCGAAGCACTCAAGGTGAATAATGAGGGCAGCCACAATGTTGCCATTGGCGACTCAGCTACCTTCTCCCAGTATACTATCATTGGGAGTAATGTTGCGATAGGTTCTCATGCACTGGTTAATAATAAAACGGGATACGGAAATACTGCCATCGGAACCAATGCAATGATTCACAATATTGGCGGCAGTAGAAATATTGCTATTGGAGATAATTCCGGTACCTACCCGGGATCGCCCTATGTGATGAATACAATCAGTATTGGCAATGATGATATTTTGAATGGCGCTAACAACCAGGTAATAATTGGTAACCACAGTTCTACCTATTATGGCACTAATGTATCCTGGCTAACGTTTTCAGATGCAAGAATCAAAACCAGTATAAAGGAAGAAGTAAAGGGGCTTGATTTTATTATAAGGTTAAGACCCGTTACCTACTATAAAAGCTTGCATGCCATGACGCGGCTTACGGCCAGTAAGGAAACGTCGGATTTCGCCGGGAAATATGACATTGAAAAAATAAAACTTAGTGGGTTCCTGGCCCAGGAAGTAGAGCAGGCCGCCATTGCATCCCGTTATGATTTTAGTGGCATACATAAGCCACAAAACAGCACCGACCTGTATGCTCTAAGCTATGAAAGTTTTGTAGTACCCCTGGTAAAAGGCATGCAGGAACAGCAAACAATTATAACCAATCAACAAAAGCAAATAGACCTGCTGGAAAAAAGATTGTCCGCCCTGGAAGCAAAAAAGTAAACCAATCCAGGTATAACTTTTAAATTTTATCACAGTAAAACCAAAATCAAAAAAATGAAAAGAATCATTGCTTCATTCATCCTCCTGATTCAATTTTTCTGCGCTCATGCACAGAACGATAAAATAAAATCAGAAATAAACAGCCTTGAAGAAAGAAGCAGAACGGCCATCCTTGAAAAAGACTCCGCCACCCTGCACAAATTATGGTCGCCCACATTTATGGTAAATGCGCCTACCAATAACGTAATTATAGGTAAGCAGATAGAGATGGTGATGAGGGGCCAAATAAGTTATACCTCCTATAAAGGCGTAATGGAAGAGATGCTCGTTAGCGGCGATATTGTAATTACCATGGGTCATGAATCTGTGGTAGCGGTATTGGGCAACAGAAACGGTGGCCAATCTATTGAGCGCCGGTATACCAATATTTGGAAAAGAGAAAAGGAAGGCTGGATGCTAATAGCCCGACATGGTAGTGAACTGTGCCATTGATGATGGTTAATTGTAAAAAGAAGTAACACTGGTGAATAAAGCTAATGCTGTAAAAAGATTCCAATTGGGCCCTTGCGGAAAGACTATTCACAAAAATTCAATAAAAAAGGGCCAGAAGGTTCCCTGTTTATGCCTTAACAAACAGGGATTCCTTTCTTAACCCTCGCCAAAGATGAACTTTGGCTTTTATTACTAAGGATATTGAAAAACGCTTAACTGGCAATTGCCTTGTAAAAACGGCTCTGCATTCGTTGCAACATTTTAGCTGGCTTACTGCTACGCAAAATCTGCTGCATCGTCCGCACCGATTCCAATACTGATTTCTCATACCCGTCGGTACTTTTAGATACAAAATGATCATGGCCGGGAATAATCAGCCGGATATCACACAACTTATTCTGCCGGTTGCCACTGTCGCCCTCCCGCAGGGTTATCTCTGCCCGAATGATATGATCATTCTGCTTAAATAATTTACTTACTTTATCCCTGATAAAATACTCTAGCGTGTTACCGGCCTTAAAATTGACTGACTGAATAGTAATGTTCATAGTGCGTTTTTATAAATTAAAAAAATGGCATTCATATAATTAGCCTTCAAGGCTAAGCTCTCTTTCCAGTGAAGCGTTTTCTATTATTTTAAGTACTTCTGATTTTGATGAAATGGTGGTGGTTGCCCTTATCACCAACACCGGTATCTGTGCCTGGTGAATAATTTGCTGCGCATAGTCGCCCAGGTAATAGTCCTTGATATTATTGTCAAGCTCAGCAGTGATTACCAGCAAATCATAAGGATATTCTTTTTTCTGAAGGGTTTCCAGCAGGTGGCATGCAAACTTATTGTCCTTAAAATAATAACTGACCGTAGTATTGAAATCATCTGCCTGGGATTTTTGCTTCAGTATATCCGTGAGTTTGGAAATAATGTGCAATTCCTCAATGTAATCCGGGTTGCGCAATCCGAGAAAATGCAACGTGGCTTTATTACGCATAATGATGGGCCGGATCAATTCATACTTTTCAAACACACTGATAACGGGCCTGGCGGGAAATAACACTTCAATAAAACATTCGTAGGTTTTGCCTGCAGGTATCAATAAAACGGGACAGTGCGATTTCTTGATCACATCATAAGAATTGGTACCCGCATACATCTCCCTGTACCCGGCATTACCATTTTTTCCCATCACAATGATATCAGACTGATCGTCTTTTGCTGTTTGCAGGATGGAATTGGGAATATACCCCGATACATAAGCGATGCCGCAATTAATACCATCTCCATTTTTAACGGAAGCTGCCAGCCTGGTGAGGGATTTGATTGCAATTTCCGGATCCGAATTGCTACCCATGTTATCCTCAGGGTACAATGTATTATCTATATCAAATACATGCAATAGCTTCAGGTCTGCATTGTGCCGCTTAGCCATCGCCACTGCTGATTGTAATGCATTCATAGAATTGTTGCTAAAATCAATTGGAACCAGGATTCTTTTTATTTCAAAATTTTTCATTTGAATGGTTTTTAAAAATTAAAAAATATAGCAGGACCGATTAGTTATACTGGGACACGGTTTGAGAGAAGGTACTCTGCAAATGCTGAGGCATTACATTGAGGGGTTTATCGGCATTTGAAAGCTTTACACTCAATACCGGGAAATGAGCATGATTAAAAACATATTTTGTGAAAGGGCCAATAACATTACACTGGTTGCATGAAGCGTCCAATGTAGTGGTAACAACAATCAGGTCACTATCCAAAATGGTAGCCATTTTCAATACCTCTTCCGCCATATTTTCTCCCACCTTAAAATATACAGATGCCTGTACTTTGTCCTCCTTTAACTTATCGTTGAGTTGCGAAGCCAAATCCTTAATAAGTTCAACATCGTGATCGTAATTTTCAACCAATCCCAGTACTTTCAATGTGGCGTCATTGTTCCGGATTATCTTCCTGATAAAATCATATTTTTCAATGGCTGCTGGTATTGGCCTTACCGGAAATAAAATTTTCTTAAACGACTCCCATTTTTTTTGAGATGGAACGGTCAATACAGGACAGGTTGCATTCTTAACAACATTAAAAGCGTTTATGCCAATAAAAGATTCCCTGAACCCTGTGGTGCCATGCGCCCCCATCACAATGATATCCGCATGATGGGCGGCGCTGATTTTAGTGATAGCCGCAGATACTATACCGGTTGCAGCAATCACTTCGCATGAAACCTGAAACCGTTCAATTACTGAATGCTGTATCGTTTGTAATTCCTGTTCCGAATGATGGATCATGGCAAGAATGCTTTCCTCCATGCTGGCACCGTCGCTGGTATACCCGGACAACCCGCCTGTTTCCACTACATTCAATAAAAGGATGCCGGCCTCATGCCGTTTTGCCATTCCGATTGCAGTGTCTAATGCGTTAAGGGATGCCGGGGTAAAATCAACCGGAACCAGTATTTTTTTAATGTTAAATTCCATCATGATGGCATATTTTAAAGTAAAAAATAAATTACCAGAAAAGATAAATGACCTGAATTGGATGATGAACAATTTAAATTGGCATCAAATGGCATTACCCGAATCGTTTTTATACTGCGAAAAATAAACAGTGCAATGTCTTTTGTGAATTGCACATGATAAATCCGGTCGCAACAACTCACTGGCAATAATTTTTATCGGGATTAATTTAGTTAGCATCTTCATCCTGATAACAACAGCAAAATAACTTGACTAAATTAGGCGAACCTTAAAAAGAGATTAGAATATGATTAGAATATTACAGACTTTCTGATTTGGCAGCAACAGGCAATGAAATCGTAAATGTTGTACCCTTGTTAATAACTGATTCAACAGAGATGCTCCCTTTGTGTAATTTAATAAAGCGGCTTGCCAGTGAAAGGCCCAGTCCGAACCCCGTAATATTACGACTGTTGCCGGCCCGGTAAAATGGCTGAAAAATATTTTGCAACTCACTTTCTTCAATACCCTTACCATCATCCGCTACCACCACCATAATTTCCTTTTGGAGAACGGTAAGCTTAACCCTTGCCAAATGATTGTTAGAATATTTACAGGCGTTTGAAACAATGTTTTTTATCGCGGTAAATAAAAGGGCTGCATTCCCAAAAACCAATAACTGTTCATCCTGCTCAGGCAATTCATTAAAATCCAGTTTTACCATGTAAGATGTATTTACTTTCTTCATTTCACCGGGCAACAGCATCAATACTTCGTCTACCCTTACCAGGTCTATTTCGATACCACCGGTTGTACCGGAGGCTTTGGCAAATTCCAATAAGGTTTGGGTAAGATTACTGAGATGGCGTACATCCTGGTAAACCGAAAGCATTACGGTACGGTATTCAAGGGCTCCTCTCTCCCGCTGCAGGCTCACTTCCAGTTGACTGGAAATAGCGGTAAGCGGTGTGGAGAGTTCGTGCGAAGCATTGGAGATAAAACGGCGCTGGATTTCAAAACTTTCCTGCAGGCGATTCAATAACTCATTTAATGTACCGGTTAAATTGTTCCATTCATCATCTGCATTGCCTGATTTGATGCGGTGTGTTAAATTCTTAGCGGAAATAATATTTACCTCATCGGTGATTCTCCGGATTGGCAAAAGTAATCTTCCCGAAAAAAAGTAGCCGGATGCAATAGAGATGATTATTCCACCGGTAAAACTGAATAATAAAATAAGCTTTAACCGTTCCAGGTATTTTATTCCTTCCGCATCAAAAGCTGCGGCAACAATCACAATTCTTGAGTCATTTTCTACATCGCACCAGGCAAGCGCCTCCTTGTTGCCAACGTTAAAATAAACTTCTTTTTTCTTCCTCGCCTGGTTTAATATGGCAGCATTGATGTGAATGGTGTCGCTGGGTTTATCCATGTAAGTATAAATCAATACATCAAAATAATTATAGGCCTGTACTGTTTTATTCTCCATCGACATGGCAGTAGAAGAGTCAATCTGTTTGATGAGGGCCGGGTCAAATGTTTCCGATTGATTTAGCAGGCTGGCCGTGGTAAGCGCACGGTTAAGCAACCTGTCCTTCACATTTTCTATCCTGTTGGAATAGGTAAAATAATATACCGACGTACACATTAATGATAACAACAAAAATACAATCAGGGTAAACAGCAATGTTATTTTTAACCGTACCGGCATTAGTTTTCTTTTAATATATAACCCATACCTACCTGGGTTTGAATTAATTTATGGGCAAAACTTTTATCCACCTTATTTCTCAGGTAACTGATATATACATCTATCACATTGGTATTGGTATCAAAATCCATATCCCATACGTTGATAGCAATATCCGCCCTGGATACCACCCTGTTTTTATTTCTCAAAAGATATTCAAGCAACTGGAATTCTTTGGCTGTAAGATGAATAACCGTATTGTCTCTTTTAACTTCTTTACTATCCAGGTTCATTTCCAGGTCGGATAATTTTAACAGGTTACCCACCGGCACATACTGGCCCTTTGTACGTTTTAACAATGCCCTTATCTTTAACAGCAGTTCCCTGAACTGAAATGGCTTTACAATATAATCATCCGCCCCTGCTTCATATCCTTCTATTTTATCGTTCAGGGCACTCATTGATGTAAGCATTATGATGGGAACATGCTCATTCAACAGCCTGACCGCTTTGCACAATTCATACCCATTCATACCCGGCAGGTTTATATCCAGGATGAGAAGGTCAAATTCCTGTACAGAAAACAAGCGATATCCTAATTTCCCATCATAAGCCACTTCTGCTTTAAAACCGTTTTCATTCAGTCCGAATTTTAATGTATCGGCAATTTTTTGCTCATCTTCTACAATCAATATCTTTATATCATCCATATTCATCAATCAAATCATTTAAGGTTTCAGCAATTTACTACTTCTCAGGCTGGCAAAAAGAATTCGTTCCAATATTCTAACCAAATTCTAATACTGCTTTAATATAAGCTTAACCTGCTCATTTTATATTCGTAATCAAATAGAAAATATCCAATCGCAGTTCAATTTCATGTATTAAAATAATATACTTTTTCTACAGATGAAAAAAGGAAGCGTTTGCAGGTGAATAAGCAATAATAATCATCGTACAAATTATCAATATCATGCCACCAGTTAGCCATACCTCCAATACTATCAATTCCATAGTAGAAGATTTGCAAACGGAAGGGTTTGTACATACCTTTTCAATGATTCAGGATGAGATAGGGTGTAGTGGCCCAAGAAAATTATATAAACCTGCCGAAATTAAAATAGTAAAACAAAATAATTACCAGGCCAACCCTTACTCGTCGTACAGCGCAATAATTTATGCGATGGAAACCAATGACGGGTACAAAGGGATTTTAATAAAAAGGTGTGGTATCTTCGAAAATAAGGCCATTGAAAGATTTTTACAAAAGCTGTCTTCCTGAAACGGGATATCTGTTTACCGGATATTAACTGTTTTATTTTCTGCTACGCCCCGCATTATCACTGATGGTATTATTGGAAGCAGGTTGGCTTGCTACCGTTTCTACTCCCCGCAAAAATCTCGTAATTTATTTTTGCCTTTGTTCACGTACAAAGAATGGTTCTCCTATCCTGCAAAAAGTTTTATAACCCTATTGTGGATACCAATAAATTTTGTGTGTTGTTAATTTCATTACTCTATTTTTGTTTTTGTGTTCATCGTGGATGGGATACTGGATGCGGGATGCTGGATACTGGATATTGGATCATCACATTATTAAAAGCCTTACAATGAATAATACAATAAACAGGAACGAAGATGCCATGAAACTTGCCTATAGCCAGGTAAGGCAAAAATTAGAAGCCATTTATGAAGGAGGCGGTAAAAAAGCAATCGAAAAACAAAGAGAAAGAAATAAACTAACCGCAAGGGAAAGAATTAAATACCTGTGCGATTACGAAGCCCCTTTTATAGAAATAGGCGCATTTGCAGGATATGAAATGTATGCGGAACATGGAGGATGCCCCGCCGGTGGCACCGTGAGTGGTATTGGCTATGTAAGCGGCAGGCAATGCGTGATAGTAGCAAATGATCAAACTGTAAAAGCGGGTGCATGGTTCCCCATTACCGGCAAAAAGAATTTACGCATGCAGGAAATTGCAATGGAAAATAAATTACCCGTTATTTACCTGGTAGATAGCGCCGGTGTGTACCTGCCGATGCAGGATGAAATATTCCCTGATAAAGAACATTTTGGCCGCATCTTTCGCAACAATGCCCGGATGAGTGCGATGGGTATCACCCAAATAGCCGCGGTAATGGGCCCATGTGTAGCGGGTGGCGCCTACCTGCCCATCATGAGCGATGAAACGTTAATGGTAGAAGGAAATGGTTCCATTTTTTTAGCCGGCCCCTACCTGGTAAAAGCCGCCATAGGTGAAGATACCAATAATGAAACCCTGGGTGGCGCTGAAACACATACCGCCATTAGCGGCATTGCCGATTATAAATTTGAAACAGAAAAAGATTGCCTTGATCGTGTAAAAAAAATTATCAGTAAACTGGGCAATGTGGAGAATGCCGGCTTTAACAGGATGAAAAGTACTGCCCCAAAAAATGAAGCCAATACAATTTACGGCGTGATGAATGAAGGAAATAGCCGGCCCTATAATATTGTTGACATCATTGAATGCATTGTGGATGAAGACAGTTTTGACCAGTTTAAAGAGCATTATGGCAAAACGATTGTTTGTGGTTATGCCCGGGTAGATGGGTGGGCCGTGGGGATTGTTGCCAATCAACGCCTGATTGTAAAAAATAAAAAAGGCGAAATGCAGTTAGGGGGAGTTATTTACAATGACAGTGCTGATAAAGCAGCCCGGTTTATAATGAACTGCAATCAAAAAAAGATACCGCTTGTTTTCCTGCAGGATGTTACGGGTTTTATGGTAGGCAGCAGAAGTGAACATGCAGGTATTATAAAGGATGGCGCCAAAATGGTAAATGCAGTTGCCAATTCTGTGGTGCCAAAGATCACATTCATTATTGGCAACAGTTATGGTGCAGGCAATTATGCAATGTGCGGCAAGGCGTATGACCCCCGCTTTATTTATGCATGGCCCACTGCAAAAATTGCAGTGATGGGTGGTGAACAGGCGGCAAAAACCTTGTTGCAAATACAGGTAGCTTCATTAAAAGCGAAAGGTGCCGAAATAACCCCGGCAGACGAAGAAAAGTTACTGAATGAAATCATGCAACGCTACCAAACCCAAACCACTCCTTATTATGCAGCTTCCCGGTTGTGGGTAGATGCAATTATTGACCCTGCGGAAACACGCAATTTAATTTCCCTTGGCATAACAGCCGCCAACCAGAATAAAGATATTGCTGACTTTAAATCAGGTGTAATGCAGGTGTAAAAATAAAGCACTCGGCCAGGCAGAATAAATTTATAGGCAGCATGCTAAAAATTGGCTACATTCAGTATTACACTACCAAATGAAAAGCACTATACTTTTATGAGAAAATTAATTGCACTCAGCCTGGTATGTTTTGCTATTGTTATGGTAATACCAATTCAATCCTGCAAAGACGACAGCTATCTTACTGAATCACTTCCCATACCGGATCAGTCATTTAAAGAAAGTTTTGACAATTACCAGGAAGCATACGACAAGGGCTGGCGGGCAATGAATAAAAGTACACCGGTAGGCCGCAGGTGGTATGATGTTACCGAAAGCCCCCTTATTACTTCCCCCAATTATGTCGCCATTTATTACCCTGAATGGAACCAGGCGCAGTTTACTTTAGATTCGTTGCAATTTGGATTGTCTACGCCGTTTCCGGGCAGGCATTGGGTAAGGGCGTTTGCCTCTCAGCGGGCTTCCAACGGGTATGTTGCCACAAGCCTCGCCAGTGCTGAAATAATCAATCTGACTGGCCCAAATGTAAATTACAATGTTAATAATTGGCTGGTGTCGCCGGAAACCCTTTTACAAAACGGAGATAAGATCGTTTTTTATACCTATTGTAAAGGAGTTGCACGCTTGCAACTATGGATAAATGAAACCAATAGCCTTAACGTTGGTACTACTGTGATGAATGAAGGTGATTTTACAATAAGGCTGATTGATATTAACCCGGATTATGACAGTATTGCAACCAATCCGGCAAAAGCATATCCCCAAAACTGGACCAGGTTTGAAGGCGAAGTAAAAGGTTTAAAAAAACCTGTAAAAGGAAGGTTTGGTTTCAGGTACCTTTTTGCAAATGGAACGCCTTCTACCGCTACTACCGCCGATGTATTGTACAATGAATTGCATGAAAGCGTAATTGGACTCGATGAAATTTCCTTTATAGGAATTCACTGAGCACAATTGTCGGGTAACATAAATCATTCAACAGCATGAAGCACAAACTGATTATACTTTTTTCTTTTTTTGCAGCAATAATACTGATTGCCATTGCATGTAAAAAAGAGCCCGTGATGCCTACAACCGTAAACTATTCTTTTGCGGAAGAATTTGATACCGTAAGTAACAGCATCAAAAGAGGATGGGTAATTGCCAACAATACAAAACCAATTGGAACCGCAAGCTGGAAACAGGGCCTTTTTTATTATGAAAATAAAAAAGGCACCGGAGATGGATTTGGCGCTTTAAATGCCGCTTATTCAGGCAATGATTTTATTATGACCAGTTCGGATTGTGGCTTTGAAACGGCCAATTGCAGCAACTGGCTCATATCACCGGAAATGACAGTAAAGAATGGAGACCAGCTAAGTTTTTATACAAGGACTTATGAAAAGCCCGCCATCGCAGCCGACCGGTTACAGGTAAGGATAAACGCAGTTGACTACTCCGCAGATGTAGGGATTGACAGTAACAGCATAGGTAATTTTAGCACCCTGGTATTGGACATCAACCCATCGTTGCTCCTGGACGGTTCGACTGCCTACCCGGGTATCTGGACAAAATTTACCATCCCCATCAGCGGATTTCCGGAAGCAAAAAAGACAAGAGTCGGTTTCCGGTATTATGTACCAAATGGCGGCCCTACCGGCCCCAATGGGTTGGGTGTAGGCATTGATAATTTTCAGTTTACTTCATACTAAACAATGGTATGGGTGAATGAGCAATAGTGAATGGTGAATCAATCCAACATTTAATTCATCAATCGAGTCATTGTATGCCAATCAATAACATACTAAAATATGCCTGCTTTAATTTGTATGATACAACTCCTTAACCCATTGACTTTTTCATCCGTCATCACAGATAAAATGAAATATCTTTTATTAAAAAGCATTACGGGTTCCATTTTATTGGCTGGCATTTATTCCTGCAATGCAGGCCGATCAAAAGCAGTGTATCCATCAGCATCATCGGACAGCATCCAAACTATCAATACTACAAATACTGAAAAGGGACAATCACTCCTCCACAATGGTGATCTCATTACAAGAAGTGATGACGATTTTGAGAGCCTCAGCCTGCAGAATTTTTCAAAAAAAGACAGGACTTATTCTCATAGTGGAATGGCCTTTAATGAAGATAACAAATGGTTTATCTATCATTGCATAGCTGGCCAGGAGAATTCAGGAGGTCACATTAAAAGAGAACTGTTCAACAGTTTTATCAACCCGGTAAAAAAAACAGGCTTTGGCATTTACAGGTACCAGCTTTCACCAACGGAAATGATTAAACTGCATCGGCTATACAAAACTTATTTTGCTGAAAAACTACCATTTGACAAAAGCTTTAATTTACAATCAGACGACAGTATGTACTGTTCAGAAATAATTTTTAAAAGCCTGAAAAAGGTTACCAATAACCGGGTAATTTTGCCCCATTCACTTATTACCAACTTTAAACCCAAAGCAACCGCCATGCGTTTTAAAAGCGCTTTCTTTAAAAAGTTTGACTATGTTGGAATAGATGATCTTTATATCAATTCATTTTGTACAAAAATTTTTAGTGCTCGATTTCAATAATGGAAAACATCATACTTTATACAGACGGATCATCAAGGGGTAATCCTGGTCCGGGCGGGTACGGCACCATACTGATGTGGGGAAAACACCGCAAAGAATTATCACAGGGCTTCCGGCTTACTACCAATAACCGGATGGAATTACTGGCCGTAATTGCCGGACTGGAAGCGATCAAAAAAAATGAGTTACCGGTAACCGTTTATTCGGATAGCCAGTATATTGTAAATTCAGTAGAAAAAGGTTGGTTGAAGAACTGGATAAAAACGGATTTTGCAGGAGGAAAAAAGAACAAGGATCTGTGGAAACAGTATCATGAACTGGCGAAAAAATTATCGATCAAATTTGTTTGGGTAAAGGGCCATGCCAACAATCCCTATAATAACCGTTGCGATCAGTTGGCCACTTCTGCCGCCGATGGAAAAGTGTTGCTGGTTGATCGGGGATACGAAGACTCGTTGTAAATAAAAATGCCACCCGGGTGGGTGGCAAAACTATTTTAATCGTTTTCCATTAGGCGATCGCCTGCCTGTTCACGGAATATTTATTGATAAGGTAATATCCTCCAAACAGAACGAAACTAAAAATCAATGTGGCATATAAACTCCCGATATAAAATGGAACGGCTGAAGCATAGCATGTCATTAATCCGTCCCATGTTTTTGCATAAGGCAGGTTGTTCAATGCCAGTCCGCCTCCAATCCATACTACAAAGTTGGACAGGATAAAATAAAAGGTAGCACCTGCAACTGATCCTGCTGCGATTTGCATCCATTTTTCCTTTTTAATGAAAAATCCAACTACTGTTACGGCAGCGAATAAAATATAGTTCATCAACTGGCCTTCATAAAAACCTGCAATAGTTGAAACATTGAACCGGAACAACACTTCATAGATGATATCAGAAACCAACATGGAGAGGATGGGCAGCAGAAAAGAAAACTTCTTGTCTTTAATGATACTTCCACTAAACAGGGCCATTGCTATCTGAGGTGCAAAACCAAGCGGTCTTCCGGGCATTATCCGGTACAAGGATGCAATCACTACCAATAAAACAAAACTTCCTATGATTGATTTATCTATCTTCATTATTTATAATTTAACAACGGCAAAAATAGGTAATAAATTCCTGTGCAACAATATTTAAAATTCATACAGGATATACCTTTCCGGCAATGGGTATTTGATGGTTTAAAACATTGATAAGGGTGGATACCTGCCTTGTATTACCTTTTAATTTAAAATGGCTAATCACAACGATACCGGCAAAACAGGTGAAGGAATGGGCATTGAATGGCTTGTTGAGAACGGATATATTATTAAGGAGCTGAACTGGCGACATTCGCATTGGGAAGTAGATGCAATCGCCGAAAAGAATACCGTATTACACTTTATAGAAATAAAAACCAGGAGATCGAAAAAATATGGGCTGCCCGAAGAAAAAGTGGGGAAAAAGAAAATTCAGAACCTGATCAATGCTGCAGAAGAATACCTGCACCTGAATCCGCAATGGCAACGCATACAGTTTAACGTGCTTTCCATCCTGATAATAAAGGATGAGCCGGTTGAATATTTTTTGATTGAAGATGTGTATTTGTGAAGGAAGGCAATTACAAACACCGATAAGTCATGTTTAATTTAAATACAGGCAGCGAAACTTTTGCCAATCTGAATTCATGTAGGATTTTAATAGTGCCTATTCCCCACGCTAAATAAGATTAGCATGCCTGGCTTATATTTATGACTTACTTTGTTTTTCACTCTATCTCTTTACTGCCATATTATTGTATCACTCACATCCTCTACATCTTCATTTACTTCTTCATTTACTTCTTCATTTACTTCTTGTTTGCTTCTTGTTTGCTTCTTGTTTACTTCTTGTTTACTTCTTGTTTACTTCTTGTTTCAGCACTCCTGATCCTTTGCAAATTAAAATGGTTGGTTAAATCCGCCGCGGCGGATTAATTTGAATAGCCCCGGGTAAAACCCGGGGATAAAACGTTACGGTTTTAACAACACGCCGCGGCGGGTTGTTGAAATATACATGTTAACCATGGGTTTCACCCACGGCTACTCAAATT
>JBBQTL010000069.1:0-22657 GCA_038213285.1 Chitinophagales bacterium | reverse complement strand
GTGGCCAACCCGGCATTTTGCTTAGCCGTGCCTTTAATGCCGGATTCCGGACACTGCCATGTGTAGAAAATATATTATTAAACGGAGGTGACTTTTCGAGTCTGTCTGCTGCTTCCAGCGATGCATAGCGGTTGTGACGATCCAGCCAATGAGTCCAACCTTTTGAAAAACCAAAATGCAGGTATGGCTCCTTAATATAACCAAGGACTCCGTTTACTTCTGCTTCTTTTTGGCCGTGCCCAAAATCAGTAAACCGGGCTCTTCCTTTACGCATTAACCTGAATTGCCATTTTGGAAAATTGTCACAACGTTTTAACCAAACATTCTCCAGCATCATTTTCCAACAACAATAATATCCGGCAACAGATTCATCATTTAGCTTTATTTCATTTTGTATTGCTTCGTAAAAAGCCGGTGTCACCCGTTCATCAGCGTCCAGGAATAAAATCCAGTCATATTTAAAATTCATTTGGTCAAGAGCAAAGTTCCTTTGTTGCCCAAAGCTTTTAAATTCATTATAAACCACCCGGGCCCCCGCGGTGATGGCGATCTCTGTGGTTTTGTCAGCACTTCCTGAATCCAATACCTGGATATCATCGCACCAATCAATACTTTTTAAACAACCCACAATGTCGATTGCTTCGTTTTTTGTTAATATTAATACAGAAACCATATTGATATTTTATCCTGTTAACGCTTATTTCTTCCCCGTTTTACCATCCTGTTTTAAGAATAGTTACATCTTCTTTCTAAATTGCCAGTTGAATATTTTCCTTTAA
The DNA here is from genome assembly GCA_038213285.1 of Chitinophagales bacterium. Classification (GTDB taxonomy): domain Bacteria; phylum Bacteroidota; class Bacteroidia; order Chitinophagales; family Chitinophagaceae; genus Ferruginibacter. The sequence continues at coordinate 21,878 of JBBQTL010000069.1, read as the reverse complement.
ATGTTTTTCACTGTACATGGAACAAAGGATAACGCTTTTGGAATAATCGTTGAGTAATTTTTCTAGTTTCTCCCTCGGGCTCATCAATTCAGTTCCGCCCCGGAGAGGTGAAAAGAAGATATTAGGTTCATTGGCACGTTGCTCAAAAACTTTTTTATAATCGTTGTCAACCGGTGAATTATTAAATTGCAATACATCAAAACGCTGGAGGTATGCTTCGTGCAGATGTTTTTGATTTTTCATAAAGGCTAATCCCCATGCCCTTATTTTACCTTCCTGTTTTAGTTTAGCTGCCGTTTCACAAAGCTCATCCATATTATGAATACTACTCAATGGCTCATGAATTAAAAAATAATCCAGGTAATCTGTATTGATCGCTTTCAAAGATTTCTCGAGGCTTTTACGCATGGTGGTACTGTTTATTTCAATCCGGTCATGAAATAAATCAGCAACATTATTGTCAACTTTATCGATTGGTTTAATAGCTGCTACCTTTTTGCCCGGCTTTTTTAATAACCTTATAATTGGCTTTGCCGGTCGCAAAAGATCTGCTTTCCAATTTGCCACAATGCCAAACTTACTTGTTATTACTATCTTATCTCTTTTTGCTCCCAGCACTTTCCCTACGAAGTGCTCCGCTTCCCCATAACCATAAGATCTTGCGAGGTCAAAATGAGTAATTCCACAATCGAAAGCCAACTCAAGGGCCCTGCGACTGGAAGCGCCATCCCTTGCACCAAGAATTGGAGCGCAACCAAAACCTAACACAGACGATTGTATCCCTTCAACAAGTTCAACTTTTCTCATTTTTGTACACTTAAATGTTTTGACAATCTTGAGGCAAACGCACCTAATAAAAAAGTAGGATTGGCCTGGCCCGAAGTTGGAAATACTGAACTACTGCATACATAAACATTACCGGTACCCCAAACCTTTAAATTTTTATCAACGACGCCCTGTTCCGGTGAATCACCTATTCGGGTGGTTCCGGATTGATGAATGCCATCTTTTGACATACCCTTTATCGCACTGTATAATTGTTCCGGGGGATACCAATACTCCAATTTCCCACAACTGCATTTTTGTATCCATTTATCAAGAATATCATGGGTTTTTATAACAGAATTAATATCATCATCGGTAAGCGTATAATCTATCACCAGGGTTTCGCCATCATCTTCCAGGTACATCCTATTACTGAAAACGGGAATCTGTTCAGCATGGAAGTGCAGTGCGTATAAGTTTTCAGGGCTATAAAGAAAAACACCGGGCAACTTTCTTTTCAAAATATACCTTTTATAAAAAATTGTGGCTGGTACTGAAAATGAACCAGGTAATTGCCTGATAATATTCCAAAGATGTTTATGAATGGCGGTTACTTTGCCCTTTGTGATGGAATGGGCAATTGCCGGTGGAGCTAACTTTTTACCTAGAATCGGTGTGATCATGGCCAGGTACATAAAAGACATCGCACCGCTTTTATGTTTTGGGTCAAAATATAAGGGATTATCGAGCCAGATAGCGGTGTTTAAAAGATTTTCGCTTTTTAATAGTTCACTGGTAAATTGAAATCTTCTTCTAATGTATGTTTTATCCTCATCTACCAAAAATCCAAAATCTGTTTTAGACGGGTCGCCGCTAAACCTGACTGAAGCAATTTTACCGGAAAGATGCCCCTGGTAAAAGTGACCTAAACTGGGCGGTGTATTTTTTAGATTTTTAAACAACTGCTGATTTCTTAGCAGAATCCGGGTTGTTTCCTGGGTGCCTGCTGCCAGGACAAATACTTTAGCTTTCACTTCTACCATTTCACCTGAAACGGTGTGCCGGATATTTGCCGAGGTCACTTCACCGGTGGCATCCGGTGATGAAAAATTACGAAACTCATATCCTTCCACTAAGGTAATATCCGCAGATTCATTTATTTCCTTAGCATAACGATTCCCAAACCTGGTAGGCATACTCCAGCGCTCTATTGCTGAATCTGTAACAATTCCCTCTTTAAACCCTTCTGCAATGCGTGAATTTTGAAATGCAGGTATTTCATTCAAATTAAACTTAGCTTCACCACATTCAAAATATGTAGCTGATTGAGATAAAAAATTACTTGCGTCTGCCAGGGTTTCAATCCCCCAGGTACATTCCTTTCCTACTACATCCCTTTCTAAAAAATCAATTTCGTCATACATTACACATCGTCCACCCCAGGTGGCAGATGTACCCCCAAAGCCCTTATTGGTGCATTCATAGGGAGTGTGATGATTTTGAGTATTGGTTATTTTAATAGAATCATCCAATGCATTCTGAACCTTTGCCCCACTGACTCCGTATTCAATTATCAGTACATTTTTACCGGGATTTAATTTGTTATACTCTAGTGCTGCAATAATTCCAGCCGGACCGCTGCCAACAATACATAAATCATAAACTGTTGAAGATGGAAGGTTCATTTTCATTTGTATTCAAAAAGTTTTTTCGTTTTTTCACAAATTGAGCCGGGTTTCCTGCATATACCATCCATGGCTCAAGATTTTTTGAAGTAACTGAACCTGCCGCCAATACACTACCTTCTCCACATCTTACTCCGGGTAATACAATTGCTTTGGCACAAATCCAGGTATAGGGTTCAATAATAATCTTCCTTTGCAGATAGCTAAAATCGGGGCTATTATAGTCGTGTGTAGCTCCACATAGATAGGCATCCTGGGAAAGCACTGCGTGATGACCAATATATATTCCTCCCGGATTATATATTTCTACTCCAGGGCCAATGGTTGCAACATCATCCGTTTCCAATAGCCAGGGCGCCCAAATTTTACAGGAGGGATATATAAAATTAGATCCCCCTATTTTAGCTCCGAACATCCGCAAAATAAAAACTCTCCAACCGTGCAAAGGCGAAGGTGTCCAGGAGCAGAACAGCAACCAGGTGCCCATCCAGGCCAGCCGCTTTATTTTATTGAACGTGGAAAACACCGGCCGTTTGTATGCATCACTGTCGTTTATATTATGCGATATCATGTTGTAATGATTTTTTTAGTCTATTCTTTTTTTCTGATGCCAGGTTAGTGGGAATTCGACCATCAGATTACCTGACTGATTACATTCACCCATTGCTGCGCCATTTCCACTACATCAAATTTCTTTTTGTATGTCAGTCTTGCCTGTTTGCCCATTTCAATTTTCTTTTCCTTGGTAGTTAACAGGTAATTTTCCAATAATTTAATGGTGCCTTCCAATGTATCATCGCTGATGATACCGGCATTTAAGTCTGAAATTTCCTGCCAGATATTAACCTTATTACTTATTAAAACCGGTTTGCCACAGGCCAGTGATTCTACAACAGCAATTCCGAAATTTTCCTGGTGGCTTGGCAGTATGAATGCCTCAGATAAATAAAATGCGCCCCATTTGGCATCTCCGCTCAGCATACCCGGGAACAAAACTGAATCCCTCAATTTTTCGTCATTTACAACCAACTGCTGCATCCTTTTACCATATTCAGTTTCAAGGCCCGGGCCGGCAATAACCAGTTTTGGAACGGATTGCCGGTTAGGAGGGAAATTTTTATCCGCCTGCGATTTTTCATGGATTTTCAAATACGCATTAATCAACAGATCTACTCCCTTTTTATCGTGGATCCTGCTTAAGAAAAGAATGAACGAATGATTCTTTACCTGCGGACACTTCTCCATGAATGACTCAGCCATTGAATTGGCAAAAGGTGGTGGAGATTGAACTCCGTAACCAATATTCAATTCTTTCCTGGGATGGTAGGGCCGAAACGGGATACGGGCCAACAGCAATTCAGACATACATGTAAAGAGCACCCCATCGGCATTATTGATGAGTTTACGTTCAATCAATTTCCAATAAATCCAGTTCCTGATTGCCTTTATTTTTCTTTCGGGAGCGTACTGGAAGTAAGGATCAAGCATACCGTGAGGCATCACAAAATACCTGGGAATAACAATGTCTTTTCCCTGGTCGGCCAGTTGTTTTGTGTGCAGTTTTAAAGCTTTCATAAAACCATACCCGTGATAAAGCCAAAGTGCATGAATAATTACTACATCAAACCTCCCTAAATTTTCCAGTAGCCAGGGTACCAAATTTGCATTGAAGGCCCATGGCCCTTTTGCCGGGCCCAAGGCGGTAATACTAAAATTATCTTTCTTCAGGAATTCCTCCCTGGGGTCATCCAGGCAAACCACCTCGTTATGTATTCCCAGCTTTTCCAATTCAGGCACAATATTCCGAATTCCCTGGCAAGGCCCGCCAGACGATGGGTTCATGACGGGAATGATGCGTAATACTCTCATTTAACTATTTACCCGATTGAAGGATTTCTTTATAAATTGCTTCAATGCTATTTAATTTTTGATCCGGATCAAATCTTTTTATGTTTTTCAATCCTGCCATTACTGCTTCCTTTCTTTCTTCTGGCCCCAAGCCAACAACCTTATTTAAAACCTTTGCAGCATCATTTGCCCAGTCATTTGCTGCCGTTTCTACGAATGGTCTTCGATCTATGAAAAACCCAGCTTCGCCGGCAACTTCGGTCATTGGAGCTTCGTTGGTAGTAATTACCGGACAACTGAACGCCATTGCCTCGGCAATTGGCCAGCCAAACCCCTCCGCCAATGAGGGAAAAAGGAAGACGGTAGCTCCTGAATATGCAATGCTTAACTGTTCATCTGTAATATCATAAAGCCAGTGGATGTCCGAACGAAAAGTCAACTTTTCACAGAAATTCATCAGCGCTAACCCTGGCTTTCTTCCCACCATAAGTAGTGGCAGATTTGTATTTTCCATCTTGCGCCAGGCTTCAAAAATTTCAACTACCCCCTTTCGATTCTTGTACCATTGGTTACCTCCTACATGTAGTATATATCCCCGGGTTAGATCCAAATTTATCTGCTTAGCCAATTGCCGCCTCGCCTCTGTTGGTTCAACCTGTGAAAACGATGTTGTCAACCCATTATATACAACCGATGATCTTAAAAAAGGAGCGGTAAGAAAGCGATGAAGATCGGATTTGGTTTTTTCTGAAACGGAAATAAAATTTTTCCCTGTCCTAAAACCTCTTCGTATAAATGCCTGGTATTGCCTGCCTGACCATCCACTCTTATTTTCAGGAATCTCTCCCAAAGCAGATTTTTGCGATAGAAAATCATGACAATGGATTACATGGGCTTGGTTGGCCACTAACGGTACCCAGGGGCCCAGTGCCTGATCGGAAAAAACAAAAAGAGTGCTATTGTCAATAAGTTTTAACCGCTTTTTTACCTGGTATGGGAAGATAATATACTGGTCAATATAACCGAACCATTTTCTCCATCCCTGTTTTACAGGCAATCGAAAAAAAAATGATTCCGGAGACCATATTTCAACAGAATGCCCCCGCTCCCGCATTCCTTCACTAAGCATTTGAGCGTACTTTGGCATACTCTGACTTTCGAGAAATACCGGATGAACAAAGAGAATTATATTCACTACAAAAAACGATTAAATCAAAATTAAATAAAGAATGGTTGAGTCGTATACAAAATAGGAACTGCTAATGGAAGGTATGAGAAGAGAACCAATCTATTCAATATTGGTGTTTTAGATTTATTGGCTAAGTGGTTTAATATTTTCGGTGATAGTTAAATAACTGTGTTGATCAACTATTAATTCAGGGCTGGTAACCATTGATAAACTTTGCTTTAACAATACCTCACTAAGTTTTAGTGCCAAATGATCTACATTTCCGGTTTCGAAAATATACCCGTTGTCACCGTTTTTTACCATGTCTTCTGCACAACCGGTGACATCTGAAATAATAACAGGCAAACCAAAATTCATGGCCTCATTTACCGAGAGCCCCCATGTTTCCCCTATTGAAGAGCACATTACAAACACATTACTGATTGCATAATATTCAGATACCTGTGATTGATTTACAAAACCGGTAAGTATAACCCGGGTTAATTGCTTTTCAGCAATAAATTGCTCCATTTCCTTTCGCAACCCGCCCTCTCCAACCATAATCAGCCAGCAGTCTCCATTATTCAATTGGTTAAAAGCCTTTAATAAATCCATGGGCCTTTTCTTCTCCATATACTTGCCGGAATACAGGATAATTTTAGCATTATCCGGAACGCCCAGCCTTTTTCTTATTCCGCCGACAGTCGGCTTTAACTCCTGGAATTCCTTACGGAACCGCCGGTCATCAACAGAATACGGGCAGAAAATTAATTGACGGTCATCTATTCCATAATTTTTATAGAATAGACGGTTTTGTGCACCGATAAACAAAAAATAATTGATCCTCGGAAAGAGAATATATTTCAAACCCATCGCTTTGATTTTCATTTTCCACCCCTTTTTGAGGACTTCCTGGTTTTGAGGCATTTCGCAGCGCAGGCAGATAGTATGCCCCATCAACCTGCCCAGCATTAACACAAAAAAATGTGTGAAGTAATGCCAGCCATGAACTATTATTACCGATTTAGGTATTTTAAATAGCTGTTTAATTAAACCCAGGTTGATCAATCCCAAAAAACCACCAAAGTGAGATGGTTTTGGAGAATGATTTTTAAAAAAAGTATATTCATATCCATCCAGCAAGGGAATGTCCCACTTTACGTCAACCCCAAATTGTTTATCCATTCCTCCCCTGATAGATTCATCCGAACAATACCAAGCTTTGGTTTTTACCCCATGTTCATTCATGAATTTGTACAAAGGGGCGAAATATTGTATAGGATGAGAATTAATAAAAATGATATCCTTCATTTTTGCGGTAGTTTCTTAAATGGCTGAGGAGATAAACCGTGCAATTTTATACACGTTCTTTCAAGGACAATGGGGGAGATATATTGCTTTTCCTATTTAAATTTCTTTTCAAGACACGAGCTTTTTTATTTCCAGGCCTTTTAAGGGAGGCAAGCCACAAGCCACCAGCTAATGAGAAAAAACCCAAAGCAGTGGGTTGGTGCCAGGATCCCTGAGTAACCGCTAAAATTGCAACACTCATTAATAACCAGGGTAACATATCACTAAGGGCTAATTTACGGTAACTGGCTATAGCCAGTTTCAAAGAGAGGCCTACCCTTAAAGCTATTACGAATAATCCCATTGATCCGAGCTCACCAATCTCCCGCATCCATTCAAAATCAGCCATTCTGGATACCCGGTCATCATTGAGCAGTAGTACCCCCAATGGTGTTCCGCTTCCTATGCCAAAGCCAAATGCAGACTGGTCCTGTGCACCCAATATGCCATTTAACAGTTGCCCTAAAAACCGATCGCCCAAAACTGATCCCACACCTCCCTCCGCTTCATTGGCACCTTCAAAACGAGTAGAAAAAGCTTCTGTAGCTGTTTTAAAAAAACTTACCTGGCTAAGCACCAACAATGCGATTACTACGAAAAAGGCCCCAAGAATTATCTTTCCCGCATATTTAGGGTTCCTCATAATCGCCAGCAACAAAAATAAAATAGATAAGGCTACCTGAAAAAATAATGCCCGGCTAATAGAGAGTGGTATTGCTACAACTAATGCCCCAGTTGCAGCAATCAGGATCATTCGGTTAACATTTTTAGCGTTTAGCCAAAAGTAGAGCAAATAAGGGGCTAACAGGCTAAAAAATAATGTATTGCCATTTGTAAATGAAAAAGTGCCAGGAGGCCGAAAATATCCAAGTGCTCCACTAAATCCGGCGCCCTCATCACCACCAGACACTGACTTGTTAACCCAGGCTGATTGTGGACTATAAAATTGCAGTCCGATCAGGAGGGCCATCGGTATGGCTATATAAAGCAATACTTTACCCATTCGGATTACATCCTCCTGGTTAAAAACTGCTGCAATCACAAATATCATTGGAAAATAAAGTAGCAGGATGCGTGCACCATATAATGCAACATAGATGTTCCCATGTCCCAAAGCCATGGCTGTAATAATACTTAAAATGCCAAGCACAACTGTACCCTTAAGATAAATACCAGGTTTAAACAACCCACGTTTTATACATAGAATTATCAACCATAATACAATAGGGTCACGTACAAGCAATAATGGTTGTGACAATGCGGGAATTACCCATTTTCGTAAGCCCCCCTCGAAAATCCATAGAAAAAAATATATCCAAATCCAAACCTTCAACGCATGATTTGGATCTTTCGGATTAGACCTGTTTACGCTTTTAATGTGACTTTTAGGCCTTTTTATACCTGTTGGTTTTATAACTTCTATTTTATTAATCGGTTTGTCCAATTTTTTATCTGATTTTCTTAAGAAATTTACAAATCGAACTCTCTTAAATATAGTACACCTGTTCTTTCAATAGACCAAAAAATATTACTACCCTTCATATCCGTTTGCCATTTTTTAACTGCTATGTTTTTTTTTCAACAGCTGCTGACAACTCCATTCCGTAACTGCTCCAAGGGCGGAGTTTTGCCGTTTCTCTTGCTGCCAGGCCAACTTCCTCAATAATTTCAGGGTTGTCTAAAATATGTTTTATACAATTTTTTAATGCAATTGTTGAACCTGCCTCAATTAGCCAGCCATTTTTACCATGTTCAATCAAATCGGGCCCAGCCGTTCTATTAGTAGTTACTACAGGGGTTCCCTGCGACATGGCCTCTGTTATAACGAGTCCAAATCCTTCAAAAAGTGAAGGAAAGACAAGTACATCACTCTCTCTCATAAGATTTAGCACTTCATGATGGGGCAGGCTGGGTATCCAACGATGACGGGTTAGGGCGTTATCCAGTGCCGGACATTGATCAGTAGTTTTACTGCCTACCAGGGTTAGGCTTACCCTGTCTCCAAATTCTTTAACTGCTTCAAAAAGATCGGCAATACCCTTTCGCTGTGAAAGACTACCTACAAAAAGAAGCCTGAGCGGGCGGTTAGTTTTAAAATCAAGATAGGTGCGAATTTCGCTGCTTACCTGGGGAAACCCATACGGGATTACCTCAACCGGTGCCAGTTTTCCCGGGTATTCTTTTAAGGTACTGGCTGTAAAGCTACTGGCAACAAAAATCCAGTCGGCAAGTTGAAGCTCCTCATCTTTACGCAAAAGTTTTTCAGCAGTTGCTTCCAGGCCAGGCATTGTAGCCATCCATTCGGGCCATCGTTCCTTTTCTCCTTCCAAAAGCCTGTGTGCTGCCCGCCAATATCCAATAGGTAAATCGTAGAGGCATTTCATCCCCAGTTTCCTGGCTTCCCGAAAAGCAAACAGAGTGGTATCTTCATACCCGTACACCGTATCAACACCATGTTTTATTGCAACTTTTAGCCGGTTAGCTACATGCCTGTCGAGGTTTTGCACTACCGCATCGATATAAAATGGCGCAGTTTTATCCCGGGTTAAACTTTTAAACCCGCTTTTTAAAGCAGCTATGCGGCCTATTTCGAACCAGGGCCAGGTATGAATAAAAGGTTTTAATACTGGTTCAAAACGACGTCGCTTTATCTCTGAAAAAGGACCAAAGCCCCCTATTTTGTCAAGCAAACTACCCGGTATCGAGGCAATACTTACATGAAATTCCCCCAACATACCAGCTTCAATAAAACCATAAGTTGCTGATTTTACATTCGCATTCCCTGTGAGATGGAAAATAAGGATTTTCATAGTTTAAAATCAATTATACATTCTAAACAGGCATTTAACTAAATGCTTTGCGCATTACCTCAAGGTTTTTTTCCCCGAAATAGTCTTCTCTCGCCTTTTGCCAGTTGCTTATTCCAGGTGAAAGCCTGCTGATTTTTTCAAGCAGTTCCAGCCCTTCCGCCTTATTGGAACCAGACCATAACAAACCGGTAGCGGTATTTTGTAAAAACTCCGACAGTGTACTATCAACAGGTCCGTGTCCAAAAATGGGTCGGCAGGCCTGAACATAACTGGTTAGTTTGGTTGGCAGACTCGTCTGCCCAAAAATCGCCAGCTTTTTTGTAAAGGGATACATGGAATAAACAAAATCACTTTTTGCTAATTCCGGAATCGCCTTTTCCTCTGGTAAATCCTTGTGCATTTTTATTATATCAAAATATTCAGGAGGAATGTCATTCTTTCTTGGGTGATACCCCCACATATTTACAGTTACTTTTATCCCTTTCAATTTTTCAAATTCCTGCAACAATTGTATAAAACGAATAAAATCAGTTTTATCATAAATGGAACCAATGTGTCCAATATTTAAAGCTCCATCTTTACTTTTTGCAGGATTTGTGGAAGGATTAATTGAATCTGAAGGAAGATAACGGTGACAGATTTCCCCTTTCCTGTTACTCAATTGATGATAGTAAGCCTGCATTCCACGGCTGATCAGGTCTACTCCTGACACCTGTTGCAAGGCATTAATAGTCATTTTTTTTGCCAGGCCTGCCATGAAGCGATATCGTACTGACCTTGCTGATAAAGCTCCTGCCCAATCATCATGTACCGTTAAATGTACCGGGCGCTTTTTCTGCAGCCGGCTCAATTCAATTGCTACCCTTAGTCCTTCATTGTGTGAAACAACCCAATAAGCATCGCAGTCTGTCGCCAATAATTTATTAACTACTTCGTCTATTTTAGATACACGGCTTCCCGTTAGCATTTGCCAGGTTCCCAATATATCCTTTATAAGACTACTCCCCATAATACCATTCCCCATATAACCCTGTTCATACCCATTGGCAGGTTTAAGCGCAAGATATTTCCATTCAATTGAAAATTCGGGAAGGTGCTTTACCAGGCTCCTGAGAATAACCGCCCCTCCGCCTGTTTGGGGAGAGTGAGCGGTAAATAAACAAATTTTTTGTGCCATTACTTTACAAATACTTAAGTACAATTTCATTACCAGTTAAGCTATCATTTTCGCCTATCAACCTATCTCCCTTGTGCGCCAGGCTTCTACAATTTGCCGAATGGTTTCACTCAACGATTGGGTTATATCCCACTGGGGATAATGTTGGTGCATTTTACGCAGATCGGAATAATAACAGATATGATCGCCAATTCGGTTATCTTCAACATAAGAATAAACCTGTGACATACCGGTAAAACTTTCCGTGATTTTAAAGGCTTCCAGGATAGAAGTACTATTGGCCTTTCCGCCTCCCAAATTGTATACCTCACCACTTCGAGGGTTGCTGACAAAGGCTTCCATAAATTTCGCAACATCCAATGAATGAATATTATCCCGAACCTGCTTGCCTTTATATCCAAATACTTTATATTCCTTTCCCTCCAAATTACATTTAACCAGGTACGAAAGAAATCCATGTAGCTCTACACCGGAATGGTTAGGCCCGGTAAGGCAACCTCCTCTTAAACAACAGGTAGGCATATTGAAATAACGGCCATATTCCTGCACCATTACATCCGCAGCAACTTTGGATGCACCAAATAATGAATGTTTGGACTGATCAATGGTAAAAGATTCGGGAATGCCATGAAAATAATCTTCGTCCGCATAATCCCATCTTGTTTCTTCTTCCTTTAATGCTATCTTATTAGGAGCATCCCCATAAACCTTATTGGTAGACATGTGTATGAAAGGAGATTCCGGACATGCCTGCCGTGCAGCTTCCAACATATTCAATGTACCTACTGCATTGGTATCAAAATCATCAAAAGGAATAGCGGCAGCCCGGTCATGCGAAGGTTGTGCAGCCGCATGCACAATTACATCGGGTTTTACTTTTTTTAATAACTGCAGTATCCCTTCACGATTGCGTATATCCATTTCGTGGTGTGTATAGTCGCTTATGTCTTTTTGTAACCTCTGCTGGTTCCACCTGGTATCTCCCTGGGGACCAAAGAAAACTGCCCGTTGATTATTGTCAACACCATGTACCGAATAGCCAAGTTGTTTTGAGAAATACATAGATACTTCAGAGCCTATTAGGCCGGATGACCCTGTCACTAAAATGATTGGTTTACTCATTTTTTTGTAGTTTATGATTTATTAAAATTTATTAATTAGACTTTTTGGCACCGAATGCCGCTATCAGTAGGTTACTCACTTCTTTTACTTTGGAAAAGGCTCCTGGTTCATTATCCGCCTGAAAGAATTTATCAAGCCCGCCTTTTTTATATTCAACAACACCCGGTATTTCTAATTCCTGAGGCATCCCTCTGGGCTTCCAGTCTGCGGCAACACAGATAATTTTTAGTCCATGATCTTTCATAGCAGCCACAGAACCACTTTTCTCTACTTTACTGAAAACAGTTGTAGTGATTCCAAAATCGGCCCGGCTCAATATTTCTGAAAGTTGCAATTCCGGCAGTTCGCCCATTATTTCAACTTCGAGGCCCAACTGCGTCCAGGTTTTCTCCCAGTATTTTTGCTCACTACCCCCACGTCCGACAATTAATAGTGAAACCGGGATTTCGGCCCGATCCGAATAAGCTTTTATTTCTTCTGCAAATTGGATTACTGGTCCTCCTTTATGAACGCCGCCAAAAATTACAAAATATATTTTTCTCCCTTTTTGAAGTAGGCCCCTGGCTTTATCTTCAGATTCGAAACTCTTTTCAGCAACAGGAATGTTAGAGAATAAGGGTAATAAATGGGCTTCAAAACCCATTTTTTCTAGTTGTTTTTTATATAGACTTGATTGGGTATGAATGAGGTTTGGTTGTAATTTTCTAATCATTGATAAAATTAATTGCCGCTGAATTTGTCCCCAGAGCGATTCTTTCGTTGAAGCGCCATTATGCATGCCTACCCATAATTCATGAAACATAATATGCCACTGCCGTTTTGGGGCTAACTTGAGCAATTCCCGGGCGAAATTAAATGGAAGACCTTTTGCATTAAAAGAGAATGGTACATATTGGAGACTAATCCAATCGGGATTAAATTCTTTAAGCCATGACTCAGCGTGTTTAAACTGATGGAAATTTTGCTTACATGAAGGGAGGCGCAAAACTGGTATATTATAACCTCCTGATTGTTGCTCGCCCAGCCACATTTTTAAAATATGCTGATCATTTAATGCAATAATTCCTATTGTATGCCCTTCACTCATAATTTGCCCCGCCAGTCTCCGTGTATAATCTCCTACCCCATCGCATCCTTCTTTTAGAGAGCCACATAACATCACTATCTTCATATAATATTTATAAGAATTTTATCTGTAAACTCAACAAGGCGATAATTAAAGGGATAGTTTAAGACAGGATTTTATACTAATTCGTACACAAGATTCGTGTTGGCCGATTTCAATCATTTTACTCTTGATGATACCCAGCGTATTTAAGAAGGCTACCTCTAAACAGTAAATTTGAGGGATTGAAAGTTAAAATATAAATACCTCCCCGACATAAAGAACAGTTACACTAATTTTAGAGAATTTATACTATTTGAAATTGCATTATGGCTACGTTCCGCCCATTGCTTAATCAATTTACTATCAACTTTAATGGGCGGTGGTAACGTAGATACTCCATTTGCCATATCCCCCGTTGTTAAAAACTGTGTTCTATCAATTCCCCCCTCCAGCAATAGTAATTCATTTTTAACTGCATATGCAATCGGTGTAAACTTCAATCCTAGTTTCATAGCGAATATGGTAGCATGAAATCTTGTTGAAATGATCCAATCTGCCTTGGCCATGAATTTTAAAATGGAATCAGGATTGGAAACAAATTTATTTAATTTTACTGGAAGTCCTTCCAGGATTATTTTACTGAAAAGTTCATCTTCCTGTGCAAAAGGAAGTGATTCCACTACATATCCGTCAAGTATTGCTTTGTTGACCGCTGTCTGAATTACTTTCTTGTAACAAGCGTGCATTGTTTCAAAATTCTCAAAAAGTTCTGGCCTTTCATTTTTAAATCGCATTTGAGGTTTTATCTGGCCGTTGCTTATTTCGCTATAAAGTGGTACAACATTTATTAATAGTTTTTTTATAGAATGTTCTTTAGGCTTATTACGTATATTTTCACAATAATTCATTCGAAATGAAAATGTTAAGTCCGGATGGTTAAAGATTTCCTTACCTGGTACCAATTGCTGAATTTTATTTGATTGTTTTTGGCTACGACAACTAACATACGCAGAATTCTGAAAAAGGTTTTTGCAATCATCGGGATATTGATCTTCATTAAAATCTACACCTAAAAGTGCAATTTTTGAATAATCACCATTGTAACGATTTACGATTTTCCTTAATGAATCTATGTAACCAATAGCACCTCCTCCAATAATTGCATAAGGTGTACTTGGCCATTTTTCCAGGTTATAAATTGTCTGCAAGCCTGATTTAACACTCCGCTTATGCAGCACTTCTAATACCGATTCTCCAAGGGCAATATCGCCCAGATTACCACCATGATACCCTCCTATAACACCAACCGTAATTTTTTTAAGCCATTGACCAAGATTTCGGGTTCTGTGTTTGATTTGAATGCTATTCATTATAAATCCTTTAAAAATTATGTTTTAAGTAAAATAATTCGGTTAAAAAATCTACACTACTCTTAAAATTTAACCTCGATTAGCTGTAATTAAACGCTGGTACTCTTTTTTCATTTTGTCACCAGTGTTAGAAGGTTTTTAATTTGAACATAGGTAAGAAGAGTGCCTCTTCCAGTAAAAATTTAATAATTAGACATTTTAATTTTTATATAGTCATTATTTGTACTAAAAACTTACTTCCCACTCATAAAGTTTGATGCTTCGCTTATTTGCATTTGTTTAAATTTAGCCAGCATATTTTCGGAACAAGCCCAATTAAAATAGAACCTGTTACAAAAAATGTCATAAAGTAAACTGGACGAAAATTTACCCGGTTGTAATCCTGCATGTGAAAGACCTATACTTTCTAATAAGTCCACATGTTTACTCCTGTAATTTATAGAAATAAATGGACAATGAGAAAGTATTGCCATTACGGTAAAATGCAGTCTTTCTCCAATTGCAAAAGAACAATTTTTAAATATATTTTCAGCACATATATAATTTTTAGGTTGTTCAAGCAGTTCAATCTCCGGGAATTCTTCCTTTAATTGAGCTCCCAACTGATTATCAATAAAATGAAAAGGTAAAAATTGTACGTTATATTTATTATCTATCAAACTTTTTATAAACGTTTTCAATTCCATTCTGGAAGACATCTGTTCTTCATAATTTAGGTGAGTTCCAATATTTATTAACACATTTCGATTATCTGCTGGTTTTAAATTCCAATTGTGTTTATCAAAAAAAACAAAAGCTGCATCCCCTGCTATTTTAGCAGATGGATAAATTTCAATAAGATTGGCTTTTGATATTTCTCCCCTTACGCCTCCAAAAACCTGTTCGTTGAAAACACTTTCCCATGTTTTCGAAAAACCCAGGTTTTTATGTACTCCTGTTCCATGCACATACACGGGTATTTTTAAAGCCAATAAGGTTGTAAAAAAATTCTCATTCCAAAACAATGGCCCAATCAGGGTTCCTCCACCAATCACAATTCCGGAAAACCGTTTTTTGAAAAAATAAGAATACATTTTCATCGAAACAGGCATAAACCTTCTAAACGGAAAAAGTATATGCGGTTCGAATATTTTTTTTGCTGATTCAAACACCAGTTCGTCTCCAAAATTATTGTCACCTAAAAAGCCATAATAAGCATAAATTTTTTTCTTCGTAGTGAATACTTCAACCCAAGATGGAAAGTGCCCCATTGTATAGGCTGATTTATAATAACTTTTAATTTTGTCAATGATTTTCATTTGTTCTTATTGTAATAAAAAAATAAAGTATTCTAAATAGATAAATTGCAGCCGTCGTTAATGCACCATACACTAATACCCCATAAACGCTATTTAGCGGTAAAATAAATGCGAGTCCTATCTGAATGAGGATTGTGAATGCCATAAAAATAAAAGGTGGTACCACTATTCCTCTTCCAGTAAGCAACTGATTCGTTGATGTACTAATCAAAGAAATACAGCCACCAAGTCCCACAATAAACACTTCTTTATTAAGGTCTTTAAACTCCGCCCCCAGAATCCACAGTATTTGATTGGCGAAAAAATAAAATGAAAGTATAATGACAAGCGAAAGCAAAAAAAGAAAAGCCTGAATAACTAAAAAACGATTGATTATTAATCTCCGTACTTCAACTAACCGGGCAAATCTGGGGCTTATCAATGTGTTAATCAATACATTAAAAATTGTAAAAAGCATTGCGAGCCGCCCTAAGCCACCAATCTGTGCCAAGGCAGTAGTAGTACCAAAAACAGAAATTATCCAAATGGAAATCTGACCGGAGAAACAATAAAAAATGGAAGTGGGCAAAACTCTTTTTACAACTTTAAGAATTTGCTTCTGAATATCAGGATCAACTTCCTTCTTTAAATCAGCAGTTTTAGCGGCAATGATTTTCAGCCTGTAATTTCCCCAGATTCTTGGAATACCGGCAGCAAGAACAGCAATTGCAGTAAATGGAAAAATAAAAACGGTTAATGAAAGCATTACCAAACGGCCAACACTAACTGCCAATCCATTTTTTTGAAGCGAAACTATATCCTGACTTAATTTTGGAACTATTTCTAACAAAGAATCAGTGACGGTAGCAAAGAAAGCGGGTATGAGTGACGCAACAATTAATATAGTCATTAACCAACTGGCCTCATGGTATTTGAGAAGGTAAATTAAAATGGGTATTGCTACTAACAAACTTACCAAAGAAAACCTTTTTCGAAGGTGCATTCCTGTAGCGATGACTGCACCAAGTTTATCCCTATTTTTCCACACCTTACCCCCCTCCGACATTGAACCAGCAGTTATTCCGCCATCAGCTAAAATAGACATTGTTCCAAGCATAGTGTTGGCAATTGTATAAAAAGCATATTCCTGAGTAGAAAGTAGTCGCAGCACAAGAATTCCGCTTATGAAGCTTAAACCCTGAATTATTATTTGTGCGGACCCTGTTAGAGCAACTAATTTCAAACCCGAAAAAAGCTTTTCATACTTCGGAGTATCTAACACCCGTTGAACAAATTGATTCATAATTATCCTAAAAGCAGAACGATTGGTTAATGAAAGCGATTGTTTTGTTTTAATTTAAATAAGGTATTTTTAATTAAATTAAATACTCTAATACTGAAATTTTACCTATCAAATAAGCATTCACAATTAGTTAAGTGCAAATCAATACAATTCGAAATACCCGAGCATAGTTCCAAAAAACTAAATTCTCAATTTTGTAGTATTGATGAGTTAAGAATGGATGGTGCTTACTTTAAAACAGTGTTTACCAGGGGAACAAATTAAGCTTTGCTTTTTTTAATTCAACCAGCTTGGCTGCCTAAGTATGATTGAGGCAGAATTTAAATTCAAATGTTCCTAATTTTTACGATAAAAGCGCCCAATTGCGGAGCAAATTTTTATCGCCATTTTCTGTCGCTTAATAGTTTTATCAGAAAATACCTTCACCGGTCCATTCATCAAGTTCCAAAATGCAATTTCAACTTTGCGGGGTGGCCTTCCTTTCCATGATTGATGAAATGGTTTCCAGCCCCATGGCTTTGACTTCCCCACGGCGTGATGCATCAGTACGATCCCAGTTTCAAATCCCATACCATCCTTCCCGATAAAGCTAATTTTCAGGTCGCTTGCTTCAACAGCCGCATTTAATGCGTCCTGGTCTGTCTTAAAAAACGGCTTAAACGGACCACCGGCTGTTTTTAATAATGAAGGCAGGGACGTGGTTTGGTTAAAAATGGATTGATTTAACCCCCCTATTATCGGAGCCATTGTTTCCTGGATATTTTGCCAGGTATGGAGAAACGGCTTGTTTTCTTTGGTTAACCCAACAAAACCGCCATTAACGTAAATGTCTTCCTTAAAATTTAATTTTATTCCCTTTTCGCCAAAATATCTGCGCCATGCAACCCTTCTTGGGTGGTTAATCGCTAAAGGAGAATTGACATCTTCACTTACGGCTACCCCACAGCTGGCCCACTCCTCAAAGTGGAGCCATGAACAAACAATAACAATATCCGAATCAAAATAAAACATTTTGTCAACATCTGCTGCCGGCCCATCCCATAATCTAAGCATAAAATCAGGCTTGTAGTTTGTGAGGCTATAATCTGTTTGAATAGGCATAAAATGGATCTGCAAGTCCTTTGTAACCTGCAATGTTTTGCCACCATCCCATCTCAGTGCTGCATTTTCAACAGAATTAGCAGCCCAGTATGGCAAATCTCCCCTATAGCCCGCATACAGGGAACCTTTAAAACCTGCAGCATGCAATGAATTTGTAAAGCCAGCCAAACCATAATGGTAATTACCTTCAAAAAGTGTACATATAGCAGAAGACATAAACGAAAGTAAAAATTTAAAGAATGATCATTTGCGATAGCTGTTGAAATTGATAATTTCATATATGCCACAAATAATTTTCCAAAAGTAGGATTATAAAATTGGCTAAAAACTCAAAGGTTGAATTTAAACCAGTGAGGTAATTTGCGTGATCCCTTGATTTTCAAGACGCAAACATAAAAACATTTTCACCTGTATATAAAACCTGGTTGTTTATCAAAACGTGGATAACTGTGCAAAAATATAATATCCTGTTTAGCTAAAATTAGATTTTATTTTCTAAATCATTTATCCCTTCTTAACACAGATTCATAAACAAGGGTGTGTTGTTCGGCGATTAAATTCCAAGCCAGATGCTCAATTGCAAATTGCCGCTGATTTTCGCTTATGGAATTTCTAAAACTTTCATCAAAATGATATTTTTTAAAAAGCTCAACCATGGATGTAACTGCATTGTTTTCGACAACAGGGAAAATTTCACCTCCTCCGTAAGTCCTTATTCCTCCTACATCTGTAGTAATAACAGGAAGGCCAGTAGCAATTGCCTGCACAATGGCTGTATTCGCTCCGGAATCATCCATTGGCATTAACATTAAATAGCTGGTTTGGTAAAATTTCAACATTTGCTCATCACTCAGTCCTTCATGAAAAAATACATTTATTAACTTAGCTATATTTTGAATAGGTCCTGAATTACGATGATAAGAGGGTATAATAAAATGAAATTGAAAATTTCCGTCAATATCACTTTGTATTGCCTCATATACTGCGGCGAACATTTCAAAATTTCGCATGTAATGCCCTACAAATAAAATCTTATTCCTTTCTATGGATGCTTTATTACCTGGCTGAAAAAAATCAATATTAACACCGTGCTTAATTACATGAATCCTGGTTCTGTCGATATACCTGCTGAATTGATCTACTCCCTCCTGGAATAATATTATTACATGGCCCAAATTGGATAGTGCCGCCAGCCCCGCATCATCCCATTTGCTTATTGGCAGATGAATCGTTCCTACCAATTTATTGCGACGATGACTATTTTTAAGAGTACCTACTATATGCAGGTGGCCCTCCAGGTACAAAATATGAGAAATATCGTTATTCCTGATTTTTCTGACAAACTGCAATCCCGCAAAAATCTCTGATGGCTTTACCCTATCCCATCCTTTGAATACCTTAAACAATTTACCTACAACCCTGGAAAACACTTTATCATTTGGTTGAGTAATGGTTAGGCGTAAATTTTGAGGAAAAAATTCAGTGAGGGCTTCGTAACCCGAGTATTTGCCAAACCAGGCAATAGTGTTTCTTAATATATTTATTTTCATAGGCTTACACCAATATACATAGCCAAACCTTCATTCACATAATAGCAGCGAATAGGAATTAATTGATCTCTTTAACCAATCTTATTTTATAAGCAAAAAACAGGAAAGCAACTATCAAGGAATAAGAAGCAAGAAAAAGGTTGTAATAGATTGCTCCAGTTAGTGTAGATACATTTATAAGAAACGCACCGATCAAAATACTACAAATTCCTATGGGAATACCGGATACGGGGTTCATGACCCATCCCCGGCTGGTTAAGAGGGAAAAATTTGATCCTACCATTAAATTTACACAACCGGTTAACATAACCAGGATAAAAGCTGAATTCAGTCCGGCATATTGATTTCCCAAAATCCATAATAACTGGTTCTGAAAAATCCATGCGGATAAAAGGACAATTGCAATAATCAATAGTAACAAAAGATTGATCTGAATAAATTTAGAAATGATATTTCTACGATCCAATTTTAAACGGGCAAATCTTGGTATCAGCAGATTTGAAAAAACAACAGAAAACAATGTCAGTAACATGGAAAATCTACCCAGTGCCCCAATTTGCCCAATAGATATGGCACTACCGAATATAGAAAGCAGCCAGATAGTTACCTGCCCCGAAACTGTATAATAAATTGACAATGGTAACAACCGCTTTACTCCCTTTAATATTTCCTGTCTTACTTCTGCAGAGGGTTGCTGCTCTTTATCAACTAATTCGTAAGCGATTTTCTTTAATTTAATATTGCCATACATTCTGGGGAAACTACCCGCTAAAATTGCAACAAAGGTCCAGGGAAAGGCAAATAAAGTTATGGCACTAAGAAATAAACGGCCGATTCCTACATTCAATTGATTCTTCTGCAAGGGCAAAATGGCCTGGTGTAGTTTAGGAACTATCTCCAGCAAAGAATCGGATAGTGCCGCATAAAACGCAGGAATTAAGGATGCAACAATTAAAACAGCCATCATCCAACCAGCTCCATTGTGTAACAGGAGATAGTATAGAATAGGTGTACTAATTATTAAGCTACCTATCGCAAATTTCCTTCGCAATTCAAGCCCGGTGGACAATACAGCTCCCAACTTTTGCCTGTCCTGCCAAACTTTGCCACCTTGTGCCATCACACCGGAACCAATCCCACCATCAGCTAAGATGGTCATTGTTCCAAGCATTGTATTAGCCAACGTATACAGCCCATATTCCTTTGTGGGTAGCAGGCGGATGATAATAATTCCGCTAACCAGCCCAACAAGCTGAACGATTAATTGTACCCCGCCTGTTAAAGTGATTAGTTTTATCCAGCTAAAAATATTTTCCTTAGCTGGTAAACTGTTTCTTATCCTTTGTGCAAAACGCTTCATCTTCGATGATTTATCCCGCAATAGGTTTTATAAGAAACTTAATTAACAATAGCCGGATAGGAAATTTTATGATGGAATTTAATAAATAAAAATCTTGATTTAAAAATCATTCCTGAAATTATAAATGCGTATTTATTTCAGAACATTTTTTTACACGGCAGTAATATAAGCGGGTATGAATTGGTGATTTTTTCTGTTGAGTTGAAATAGAGCAAAAAAAACGGCTTCGCCTTTCTCAGTCACACGATATTTGTTTGTGACTAAGTTAAAAAACTGCCCGCATATAACTATTACTCCCAATAAACATGAAGTATAAAAACCTGCTTTGGTCAAATCCTATGTATCACCTGTTTAAGTAATGGCTTTAATATTTAAATACGATCTAACCTATTTCTTTTATTCTCATTAAATTGATACCCAACGTCTCAAAAAAAGATCAATTGATTTTCAATTTGACAATATGCCTCTTCCAGGAGCTTTACCCCCTGAATAAATTAAGACTATATAGCAAGGGTAATTGTATTCACATTCAATAAGCCGTAGCAAAAGATAAAAAGTGCTGTTGAATGATAAAATTTTCAGCGGACCGCCATCTAAAAATTAAATTTGAATCTTATTTTGAACTAACCTGTTTTAATATAAATCATTCTTTTCCGGAATGAAAAAATCACTTACTGGAAAAGTTGAATAGACGTTTCCAGAAACTTTTTTGGGGTTCCTCTCCATATATATAATTATAATTTTCACCATAACCATAGCCGGATCCATGCTTTCCCCCGGTTTTTACATCATTAATTAAGATACTCATATTATTGAGCTTGTTATTATTGTAAATGTCATTTATAAAATAAAGTTGCTTCTTTAAGGTCTGCCGTTGCCTGATT
>JBBQTL010000068.1:0-22668 GCA_038213285.1 Chitinophagales bacterium | reverse complement strand
ATGTCGGGATTGCCCCTGAGCACACCCTCGCTCCAAGGTCCGCACAATACGGTCAGGCGTGCATCCGGCAACGCGCTGCGCAGCGCCCGTAGAGCCGGGGTCAGAAACAGCATGTCACCGAGGTGGTCTGGGCGAATCAGCAGCACCGAGCGCGGCGTCGCAGCGCATCCGCCGTGCGGATACCTGCGTCCTGCTGCCCGCAGACCCCAGAGGCAATAATTCAATATTCACCTCTTTCCTTAAAAAGTGTACCGCACTGCAATTCCTCCAAAATCACCACCAAAGCCATTGTAGCGATTGTTACCAAATTCAAATGAAGGTTGCCAGTCAGCAGAAAGATTTAAGGGAATATGGTTGAATTTATAATCCAAACCGATTACGCCATCCACGCCAGCCGCTACATAGCTGCCACTATTCGTGCTGTTGTTGTAAGATTTGTTATTATAAAATCCAACATGAACGCCCGGGCCAACATACCATTTCAAACCTGGCGCACCGGTTATGTCCCAATGAAATTCATACAATCCGGTAACTCTTCCACCTCTTTCCCAAAAATATCCCAGGGCTTCCAAAGCCGCTCCTTCTTTAATAAAATGTTTCAAAGTAACCGCAGCACCGCCACTTCCCGGATAGCCCTTTATTCCAAGTGCGGTAACGTAATTTGGAGAATCGAAAGACCTGCTTTTTTGTGCAGTAACATGGGTAAGCGCCACGAAAGTAATTACGGTGGCTAATAAAAATCCTTTTTTCATCATATCATTTATTTGGTTCAAAATCAATCTTCTAAAAATCGTGCCAAAGCGTTGTAAATAAGAACACTACACCCTTTGTTGAACTAGCTGTACAATTCTTCTTTTAATGTCTTAACTCTTTCATCTTCCAGGTATTCATCGTATGTCATCAACCTGTCAATCATTCCTTTTGGTGTAATTTCTATAATCCTGTTTGCTACGGTACTCATAAACTGGTGGTCATGCGTAGTTAATAAAACCACTCCCGGAAAAGTCAGCATACCGTCATTGAAAGCGGTGATGCTTTCCAGGTCGAGGTGGTTGGTTGGCTCATCCAATACTACCAGGTTAGGATTTTGCAACATCATTTTACTGATCATACAACGCACTTTTTCACCTCCACTCAATACATTGGTTTTCTTCAGAATTTCATCACCGCTGAATAACATCTTGCCTAAAAAGCCACGCAGAAAATCCTCGTCCACATCCTTTACATAAGGCGGAACAAACTGGCGCAGCCAATCCATCAGGTTGAGTGATCCGGTGAAGAACTCTGTGTTATCATTGTTCAGGTATGCCGATGTAATTGTAGTTCCCCATTCGTACTTACCATGATCCGGTTTTATTCTACCGGTGATGATCTCGAAGAAAGTTGTTAAAGCCAATGGGTTTCTGCTAAGGAATGCAATCTTCTGTCCTTTTACAATATCAAAAGTAATATTGCTAAACAATGGTTTACCATCCAGTAATTTGGATAGCTTTTCTACATTGAGGATTTGATTGCCAACTTCCCGATCCGGTTTAAAAATAATTCCCGGGTACTTTCTGTTACTGGGTGTAATATCTTCAAACACCAGTTTATCCAAAGCCTTTTTCCTGGAGGTTGCCTGTTTTGATTTGGATGCATTGGCACTAAAGCGGGCGATAAATTCCAACAGGTCCTTCTTCTTATCTTCCATCTTCCTGTTCTTATCCGATGCCTGCCTGGCTGCCAGTTGAGAACTCTCGTACCAGAAAGTATAGTTACCCGTGTATATTTTAATTTTCCTTTTGTCCACATCCGCCACATGGGTACATACTGCATCCAAAAAGTGACGGTCATGACTCACTACCAGCACAACATTCTGGTAATCGGCCAAAAAGTTTTCCAGCCAGCCAATGGTTTCCACATCCAGGTTATTGGTAGGTTCATACAATAATAAAATATCAGGATTGCCAAACAGGGCCTGCGCAAGCAATACCCTTACTTTCAGGTTGGCCGCGATATCTTTCATCAGCACCTGGTGCATTTCTTCTTTTACACCCAGTTCGTTCAAAAACTGGGCAGCATCACTTTCTGCGGTGTATCCGCCCATTTCTCCAAACTGGTGTTCCAGTTCTCCGGCCTTCATACCATCGGCTTCTGTAAAATCCTCCTTCATATAAAGCGCATCTTTCTCAATCATGATATCCCACATTTTTTTATGGCCCATCATTACCGCCTGCAAAACAGTTTCTTCATCAAACTCAAACTGGTCCTGCCTTAAAGTAGCGATACGCTCACCCGGGGTAATATCAACTGTACCCTTATTAGGTTCAATTTCACCGCTCAGGATTTTAATAAAAGTAGATTTACCTGCGCCATTGGCACCAATTACACCATAGCAATTGCCCTTGGTAAAACTGATATTAACTTCATCGAATAAAACCCGCTTGCCGTATGCAAGGGTTACATTATTTACGCTTATCATAATTTTAAAATGGGCGCAAAGGTATTGAATAATGAGGAATGAAGAATTAGGAATTAAGAATTAAAAAATATGGTAGGCAGCGTTTACAATCGCCCGTTTTAATGAAACAGGCATTTATACCAAATTAAATGTGCTTCATTTCATTATTTTTGCAGCATGTCTATTGTAAGTACCATTCAAAAAAGCGTTTTAGAAGGTTTATCGGCTGTATTTAGTCAACCGTTTACTGAAAAAGATTTCCAAATCAATCAAACAAAGCCTGAATTTGAAGGTGACTACACCGTGGTAATGTTTTCATTGGTGAAATCACTGAAATTATCTCCGGACTCAATTGGCAATCAGTTAGGTGAAAAACTGGTCGGTAGTTACCCGCACTTATTTACTCAATTCAATATCATCAAAGGATTTTTAAACCTTACAATCGCCGATGCCTGGTGGACCGAATTGCTTAAAACCAATCACCAGGATATTTGCTATGGCAAAAAAGCGCTGAATGGCAAAAAAGTAATGGTGGAATATTCTTCACCCAATACTAACAAACCGTTGCATCTCGGCCATTTAAGAAATATTTTTTTGGGATGGAGTGTGGCTGAAATTTTAAAAGCCAATGGCTACGATGTAATAAAAAGTTGTATTGTAAACGACCGGGGAATACATATTTGCAAGAGTATGATTGCCTGGCAAAAATATGGTAACGGCGCCACGCCGCAATCAACTGGTTTGAAAGGGGATCATTTGGTAGGTAATTATTATGTACAATTTGAAAATGATCTGAAAGCGGAGAGCCAGATTTTGATCAACAAAATAAAATTGGCGGACCTCTGCGATTTTACCGGCACAGAACTGGAGAAATTGGATAAACTGCTGATCGCATTAACCAAACTGGATGAAGTAAAAGATGAAGAAAAGATAAAGAAACTGCAGGATGAAATTAAAGAAGTAGCCAGGAACAACACGAAAATTATGGCAGAGGCCAAACAGATGTTACTGGATTGGGAAGAAGGAAAACCCGAAGTGATTGAACTCTGGAAAAAAATGAATGACTGGGTATATGAAGGCTTCGATATAACCTACCAACGCATAGGCTGCGACTTTGACAAAATCTACTACGAAAGCAATACATATTTATTAGGTAAAGACATTGTTCAACAGGGGCTTGATAAAAAAATATTTTTTAGAAAAGAAGATGGAAGCATTTGGATTGACTTAATTGCCGATGGATTGGATGAGAAACTGGTACAACGTAAAGATGGCACTTCCGTTTACATTACGCAGGACATTGGCCTGGCCATGCAGAAATATGATCAATACAAAATTGATCAAAGCATTTATGTGATTGGCAATGAGCAAAACTATCACATGAAAGTGCTGCAACTGATCTGCAAAAAACTGGGAATGCCCAATGCAGACAATATCTTTCATTTAAGTTACGGCATGGTGGAATTAACGACCGGTAAAATGAAAAGCCGGGAAGGTACAGTAGTAGATGCAGACGAAATAGTAGATGAAATGGTGAGCACTTCTCAAAGGCTGACAGAGGAATTGGGTAAGGTAAAAGATTTTACAACAGAAGAGTTAAAAGAACTCTACGACACTATAGGATTGGGTGCCATGAAATTTTATTTGCTGCGGGTTGACCCAAAGAAAACAATGATTTTTAACCCCGAAGAAAGCATCGACTTTCATGGATTTACTGCGCCGTTTATACAATTTACTCATGCAAGGATAAAGAGTATTTTTAGAAAAGAAAACGTGAATGGTCAATCGTCAAAATTGAATACGGAGCACTCCAGTGTTGATAATATTTTACTACCACTCGAAAAAAGTATGATTGTACATTTAGAGCAATACCCGGGAGCACTGGAGCAGGCGGCTATTGAGCATAATCCTTCAGTGATCGCCAATTATGTATTCAACTTAGCCAAAACATTCAATTCATTTTTAGTAGACCATTCTATTTTATTTGCTGAAACAGAAGCAAAAAAACAACTTCGTTTACGAATAGCTGGTATGACAGCGAATACTATTAAAAGTGGAATGCAGTTGATGGGGATAAGGGTACCGGAGCGGATGTAACCCGTAACAATTGCTATAATTCTCGGGACGATTTTATTTGCTATCATTTTATCCAACAAGAACTACCCGATATTTTACTGGGTAGTGTAAATACAAAAGAAGCTGTTTTTTTAACAGCTTCTTATTTGAAGAGAATAACCGGTAGTCTTTTTATTTTGGCTTCCCTTAATTTGTTTTTGCGGCTTCAATTACCAAAGCAAGGTCGCCGTCTCCTTCGCCCATAAAAACAATATTTCCAGATCTGTTAATTACAAATTTAGCTGGTATTGCTTCCACCTTATAATCGTCGGCTACTGTATTTTTTTCATCAAGCAGTACCTGGAAACTATACTTATTATCACTAATAAACTTAACCGCATTTTCGTGCATAACCTTTGGCTCGCTGCGTTCCCACACATCTATAAAAAGGAACACTACTTCCGGATCATCTTTATACTTGGTTACTAACTGCTGCATAGCGGGAAATGATGCCTTGCAGGGCCCACACCAGGTTGCCCAAAAATCCATTACTACTACTTTACCTTTTAAAGAAGATAACGAAACTGCTTTGCCCTGTAAATCTTTTAAATTAAATTCGGCCCCCTTTTGGGTACCAAGTTTGGCTATAACTTTATCTGCAATCTTTTTGTTGGCAAACAACGTAGCCTTTTCTTTTACTTTCAAAAAATCTTCTTCGGGCAGGTGCAATTGTTGGTAAAGAGATTGCAATTGTTTTATCATAGTGGGTGTAATATCACCACCGGATAATTGAGATTCTATAAAATTTTTTGCAAATAATGCTCCTTTTGATTTTTCTGCATAAGCAGCATATCGTTCCGTTCCATCGGGGCCCATTGGCCCTCTTTGCAAAATGGCATTTTGGTAATAAAAAGCAGAGTCAAAATTATTAAGCTTATACAATATCAGGGCGTATGTATCGGCATACCAGTTATAGGTACCTGTAAGTTCATCCCGGTCTTCACTGGCTGCCGGATGATCGATTTTTTCCTTTACCAGGTCCAAAGAACGTTTAGAAATATTTTTAGCAGCGTCCAGCTCCTTTCCTTCGCCACTTAATCCTGCGCCAGACAAATCCCAGGCAATATTATTGTAGCTGGATGCGAGCCACAAATTATTATCTACATGGCTTCCGTATTTTAAAACAGCGGCCCAGTCTTTATTTTTGGCAGCTAAACCAATAAGCTGCATGTAAAAACGAATGGTTGAGCTGGCAGAACTATCTTTAAACCGATGCTGGTAATTACTCATGGCCGCCAATACCGTTTCTTCTGTTGTTTCTTTTTCTTTAGATGTTTCTTCCCAAAAATTACGGATAGCTAATGCACCATTGGGATAAGCGCCCAAAATTTTATCCTTTACCTGCTGCTCCTCATTCACCATCTTTAGTATACCGTACACCTCTGCTGCATTTAGCCAATTTTCTTCACTACCGTTTTTGGCCAACATGCCTTTGGCATATTTTAGTAACACGGGTTTCGCAGTATCCCCTTGTTGCTTATATAAAAGTGCCAGGTATGCTGTATACAGTTTTTCGTTTTTTAATGCGGGGTTTGCTTTAAACCCTTCTTCGTACATTTTAATAATAACCGGCAGGGGCACAGTTAATTTGTGGTAATAACCTGCAAAACCGCTCATGAGTGCCTGGTTCATCATGGCAGCGGTAAAACGTTTGCCCTTTGCATCATGCAAATAAGAAATATAATCCGAGCCGTTATTATTATCTATTATTTTGTCATCATCTTCAATAGCTATCAGCAGTACATTGGTTGAGTCCGGCGCTTTAAATGTAAACCCGTATTTATCGCCGGTTTTTGTCAGGGATATATTTTTTTTAAAATACTGTTTATTAAGATAAAGAATAGAAGCTTTTACTTTTGGGGAAATCACCAGCCCTTTTGGAGGTTCGTAAGTGTAATGGTTTTCTATGCCCGCCTTCGGCGATAATTCATTTGAATAAATGTTCCCTTTTTGCTGGGCAACAGTAAATGAAATAAAAGAAATGGAAATGAAGTACAGTATTATATTTTTCATAAAGGGATGTTTTTGCAAATGTAGTGTCTGGAAAGTGAAAGTTACACTTGATATTAAGAGAATAAAATAGTAATTACACCAGCAGGCACTCCCTCAGCAAAAATGCGGAAAGTTATAACGGTTAAGCAAACATTTTCTTCAACCCCTCCTTAAAACTTAGTGGCTTAAAGTCCAGTTCTGCTTTAGCTTTATCAATCATAAAACCCGTTTTAGCAGGTCTTTTGGCGGGTTGGGTAAATATAGATGCATCTACTTTTTCAATTAATGTTTTATCCAGGTTTAGGTAATCGGCGGCAGCCATCGCCATATCATAAGGACTTAGCATTTCTTCCCCGGAAATATGGTACAAGCCTTTGGCTTCTTTTTCAATTGCCAATACTATTCCCCTTGCCAGGTCTTCCACAAAAGTAGGGGTGCGCCACTGATCACTGACCACCTTTATTTTTTTACCCTCTGTTAAGCTGTTTTGAACCCAGCTAATGATATTATCTCTGTTGCCAACCAGGATATTGCCATATACTAAAACCGTTCTGATAATACACCAATGCAAGCTACTTTCCATTACAGATTTTTCGGCTGTCAGTTTACTGCTGCCGTAATAATTGATTGGGCCCGCCAGGTCAGTTTCCCGGTAAGGGCCGTTCAGTCCGTCAAAAACAAAATCCGTAGAGATATAAATAAAACGGGATGAAACACTTTCTGCGGCACTTATTAAAAAGCGGGTAGCAGTAACATTCGTATCCCAGCATGCAACCTGATCAGATTCACATTCATCTACCTGGGTTATCGCCGCAGTATGTATCATTATTTCCGGTTGATGAAGTTCGACGAATGAAAGCACTGCTATTCCATCAGTAATATCAAGTGGATAATAATGATACTTACCCGAATCAGTAAATGGTAAACGGGATGGCCCCTTACCGATAGCAACAATTTCATGAGATGTTGAATCCATCAACAACTTTACCAAATGCTGGCCCAAAAGTCCATTGGCGCCTGTAATTAATATTTTCATTATAGTTTTGGTGTTACACCCATATTATAAAAAATGAAAGAATAAATATCAGCAATCGTTTCGATATTTTTTTTGGTATTGCTGGCACCATGCCCGCTATTGGTATCAATCCTGATCAGCACCGGATTGCGGCCCTTGTATTTTTCCTGTAGTGTGGATATATATTTGAACGAATGCGCAGGCACTACCCGGTCGTCATGATCAGCGGTAGTTACCAGTACCGCAGGATACTCGATTGTTTCCTTAATATTATGCAGGGGGGAATAGGCATACAGGTTGTTGAAATTGGCCACATCTTTTTCGCTGCTGCCATAATCCGCAATCCAGTTCCAACCGATGGTAAATTTGTGAAAGCGCAACATATCCATCACACCTACCTGCGGAATAGCCACTTTAAACAAATCGGGGCGTTGGTTAATTACGGCACCCACCAGCAAACCTCCATTGCTTCCACCACGGATGGCTAATTTTTCTTTACCGGTGTATTTTTTGGATATTAAATATTCTCCTGCCGCGATAAAATCATCAAACACATTTTGTTTGTTTAATAACATACCGGCCTTGTGCCATTTTTCGCCATACTCGCCACCACCCCGCAAATTAGCCTGTGCATATACGCCACCGGCATTTAAAAAAGGCAATAATGTCGCACTAAATGAAGGCTCAAGGGTGATATTAAAACCGCCATAGGCATACAATAAGGTTACATTATTCCCATCCAGCTTAATCCCTTTTTTATGGATGATAAACATCGGAATGTTAGTGCCGTCTTTGGAAGGATAAAAAACCGGTTTGGTTTCATAATCCGTTGGGTTAAAAGTTACCTCAGGCTTACGGAATACGGTGCTGGTACCGCTTACAATATCATATTTGTAAATGGTAGGCGGAACGGTAAAGGAGGTAAAAACATAAAACACAAATTTGTCATCCTTATACCCATCCAGTCCGCCACCATTGCCTATCCCGGGATATTTCACTTCCTTTAATAACCTGCCATTAACATCATATACATAAGTTCGGGTGCTTACATCTTTCAGGTAATCAACAAACAATTTCCCCCCGGCGGTACCAACACCTTTCATCGGTTCCTCCTTTTCCGGAATAATTACTTTAGCCAACGAAATATCAGGATGATTAATATTTACCGCAACCAGTTTACCGTTTGGCGCCCCCTCATTTGTCTGTAGTAAAAACTGGTCACCTATATTATCTACCACCCTGTAATTAAAATTGGTAATTTCTTTTACTATGGGTTTAAAACTGGTATCATTTCCAATACTCAAATCTTTAAAATAAACTGCATTGCCATTGAGTCCTTTGCCCCTGTCGCTGATATTTAAAAATAAAAAACGTTCATCTTCGCTGGCAGATGCGATATTAAACCGTTGTGGGTTATCTTTATTTTCATACACCATTTGATCTTCACTTTGCAGTGTGCCCACTTTATGATAATAAACCTGGTGATTTTCATTTTTCGCACTTAAATCACTGGCACCTGATGCTGGTGCAGGATAACGGCTGTAATAAAAGCCATTCCCTTGCCAGGCGGCTCCGCTAACTTTAACCCACTTTAATTCATCGCTTAAATCCTTCCCGGTATTCATATCCCTAACATAAAAAGTTTGCCAGTCGCTGCCACCTTTACTAAGGCCCACTACAGCATAGCGGCCATCTTTATTTAAGGAAAATAATTGTAAGCGGGTTGTGCCATCCGGGCTTAATATATTAGGATCAATCACCTTCTCCGCTTTGCCATTCAATCCCTTTTGGCGGTATAAAACGTTTTGGTTCTGCAATCCGTCATTTTTATAAAAGTAAAACCACAATCCTTTTCTAAATGGCGCCGAATATTTCGGATAATTGAAAACCCGTTCAATAGCATCTTTGAACTGGGCCCGGTAAGGAATCTGATCCAGGTAACTTTGTGTAACTGCATTTTCTGCTGCTACCCAATTGCCGGTTTCTTCACTCTTGTCATCCTCAAGCCAACGGTAAGGATCATCTACTTTTGTTCCGAAATAATCATCAGTTTGGGTTACTTTCTTAACAGAAGGATACTTTAACTGAGCGGGGAGGCTGTGTTGAAATAAAGCAACTGTAAGCAGGAAGGAAATTATTTTTTTTGTTTGATACATATTTATCTTTCTTTACTGTAAAATGATCGTGTAATTTACTGTAATTAGATTATTGCATAAACATAAGATTAATTATATGCGGCATCTTAAGCTGATTAATTTTAAATGTGTATTTTTGACGTCGTTCAAACCTGTTATGTTTATAAAAATAAACAGATCATTAAATAAATTTTAATATTTAACCGTTTTCATTAGATATGAAAAAAAGAGTAACTAAGATAGGAGTATTAACATCAGGAGGAGATGCACCGGGCATGAATGCCGCAATAAGGGCGGTAGTTCGTACGGGTATTTATCACGGACTGGATGTATTTGGGATAATGCGGGGCTATACCGGTATGTTGGAAAATGACATCTTTAAAATGGAAAGCAGGAGTGTTGCCAATATCATTCAAAGAGGTGGTACCATTTTAAAAACTTCCCGTTGTAAAGATTTCTTCACACCCGAAGGTAGAAAAAAAGCATACGAGCATTTGAAAGGACATGGCATCAACGGCCTGGTTATTATAGGAGGAGATGGAAGTTTCAGGGGCGCACAAACATTCAGCAATGAATATGACATACCCTGTGTAGGTTTGCCGGGTACTATCGATAAAGATATTGCTGGTACTGATTTTACCATTGGTTTTGATACTGCCGTAAATACAGCAGTAGAAGCAATTGATAAAATAAGGGACACCGCCGATGCCCATGACCGCCTGTTTATTATTGAAGTAATGGGAAGGGATGCAGGCTACATCGCATTGCACAGTGGTATTGCAACAGGAGCAGAAAACATTTTGATCCCCGAACGTAAAACAGATATTGAAGAAATCATCAAACAACTGGCGGAAAAGGAAAGGCGGCATAAATTGGTTAACCTGATAGTAGTTGCCGAAGGGGATGATTTTGGAGGTGGTGATGAAGTAGGCAGAATCATCAAACAACGACTGCCCATACAGGAAGTAAGGGTATGTATATTGGGCCATATACAAAGAGGTGGCTCACCCAGTTGCTTTGACCGGCTAATCGCCAGCAGGATGGGATATTCCGCCGTAGAATGTTTGATAGAGGGCAGGCACAATGTATTTGTAGGCATGGTAAATAACCGGATGCATTACACCCCGCTGAATGAAGCGGTAAAAAAGAAACAACGCATCAGTGAAGAATGGATGAAAATTGTAAAGATTCTGGCATCTTAATTAGCTTTGCAGTGGTAACCGGAATTGCCGATACCCTGTGAATGTAAATTTTAGGGAACTATCCGCTATTCAATATCATTTAATTATTATCCCACAACGTTTCCCTTTAAAAAACGATGCATTGTCAAACACCAAATAATTAATACATCTGTATGAATAAAAACATCACTAAATACCTTCACCAGAATATGGATAAAGAGGCAGGTATTCAACATTCCATCAAAAAAACAAAAATTGTGGCCACCGTAGGACCGGCATGTTCTACATACGAAAAATTATTGGAACTGGTGATTGCCGGGGTGAATGTATTTCGTTTAAATTTCTCACATGGTGCTTATGAAGACAAGACTAAAATCATTGAATTTATCAGGGAAATTAACAGGACCCAGCCCTTTAACATCGCCATACTCGGCGATTTGCAGGGACCAAAATTGCGGGTGGGTGATCTTGAAAACGGGAAAATCGAGCTGATAGATGGCAACACATTTATATTTACCACTGAAAAAATGGTGGGTACTTCAGAGAAAATTTATGTATCCTATCCCAACCTTGCCAAGGATGTAAAAGTAGGTGAACGCATATTCCTGGATGATGGTAAAATGGAACTGAAGGCAGAAGAAATTTTAAATGATAAGGAAATAATGGTATCGGTAACATTGGGTGGTACACTTACGCCTAAAAAAGGAGTAAATCTTCCTGACTCCGCATTGACCATGCCATCGCTTACGCAAAAAGACATCGAAGACCTGGCCTTTATTATTGAAAACAACCTCGACTGGGTGGCCCTTTCATTTGTAAGAAAAGCAAATGATATCATTGATCTTAAAAAAAGGATTAAAGAAAAAAACAGCAAAATAAAAGTAATCTCCAAAATAGAAATGCCCGAGGCCCTTAAAAATATCCGGGATATTATTGTGGAAAGTGATGGTATCATGATTGCCCGTGGTGATTTGGGTGTGGAAGTTCCCGTAGAACAGGTGCCGATGATACAAAAAGAGATTATCCGGAAATGCATGCGCAGGGCAAAGCCCGTAATTGTAGCCACGCAGATGATGGAGAGTATGATGGAACGTACAAAGCCTAACCGAAGCGAAGTAACGGATGTGGCAAATGCCGTGCTGGAAGGCGCAGATGCAGTAATGCTCAGCGGCGAAACCGCCATGGGCCATTACCCTACCTTAGTAGTGGAAATGATGAGCAAAATTATTTTAGAGGTAGAACGCACCGCTTATGATTATGACCGGGACGATATATTGGCGCCGCAGGCCCACTCCCCTTCTTTATTAAGTGATGCGCTTTGCTACACTGCATGTAAATTGGCTAAGGATGTAAATGCAAATGCATTGATAGGTATGACACAAAGTGGCTATACCGGTTTTATATTAAGCAGTTACCGGCCCAAAGCGCCGCTGTTTATCTTTAGCAAGGAAAGAACCCTTATCAATCAGTTGAGTTTGAGTTGGGGTGTACGGGCCATATTTTATTCAGAAGAAGAAAGCTTAGACACCATTATTTTTGACCAGGTAAAAATATTAAAAGAAAGAGGTTTTATAAAAACTTCAGATGTATTGGTAAGTACGGGTAGCACCCCTACCAAGTTGCACCTGCCAACCAACACTATAAAAATTACGGTGGCGGATTAAAGCCCCCGTCCCCGCCACGGCGGAGCATTATTCAAATAGACTACAAAAGCCGGAAAGATATTCATTCGAAATATTTTTCCGGTTCTTTATTTACAGGCTATCCTCAAAATAAAAGAAAATCAAAAAACAAATACTTTAGCAGGCTAGTGTTATGTCAATATCGATTTGATATAAATGAATTTTCTTGGTGAGTCACCCCCAACGGGTGACCCCACCAAGAAAATTCGCCACTCATACTTCATTTCTATTTTAAATATGATATTAGTTCCTCCTCCGCAGCGGAGGGCTAAGCGTTTTTAGCCGTAATAAATTTGATCAGGCTACGCTTCGCCTGGTTTTTAATCTTTCGTTGAAAAAAAGAATTCCAGCCAAATAATTCACCCGTTAATCCCAAAGCCTGCTTACTCCATTTATGTATGCTGAATGCATCGCTGTGTTCAATAATTTCTCCACCTGCAAAACGCATATTGGCTTTTATTTTATTCACCACCCTTCTGCCGGTTTTGGAGAAGGTATAGGTGGCTACCCAATCACAGGTACAATACTCTTCATCCAGTTCAATGATGTTTCCAAAAGTTAGGGAAAAGTCTTTGGCGTTTTTACAAAGCATTTCCCACATATACTTTGCTTCATCTCCTTTTAACAAGCCAAATACCGGGTCAAAAAAAACAATCTCATCGCTGTAGCACCGGTTCATGCCATTATAGTCCAGCTTTTGAAAGGCGGAATAAAACCGGCCGATCAATTCTTTATTGCTATTCATTACGATAGTGGTTTAGTTTTATTAAATTTAGCGTTCTAAATAATTTTACATGATAAAATATATTTTCTCAATTGTATTTCTTTTGACCGCCGATGCCTCATTTGCACAAGATGATGATAGCGCCTGGTTTGTAAACAATTATACAAAAATAGAACGACAAATACCGATGAGGGATGGTATTAAATTATTTACGTCCATTTATATTCCAAAAGACAAATCTGAAAAACATCCTTTCTTAATTACCCGTACCCCCTACTCCTGCAGGCCTTATGGTGAAAATAAATTTATGCAAATATGGGGAACTTACCGGATGGCATACGCAAGGGAAAACTATATCATGGTATTGCAGGATGTACGTGGCCGATATATGAGTGAAGGGGTATTTATGGATGTGCGGCCATTTATAAAAGACAAGAAGAAAACAACCGATATAGATGAGGCCAGCGACAGCTACGATGCCATTGACTGGCTGGTGAAAAACATTGAAAACAATAACGAGAAAGTGGGCGTATTTGGCACTTCCTATCCCGGCTTTTATTCTACCGAGGCAGCACTGAGCGGCCACCCCGCTTTGAAGGCGGTAAGTCCGCAGGCACCGGTAACCGATTGGTTTATAGGAGATGATTTTCACCACAAGGGAGTATTCTTTGCAATGGATGCATTTTCGTTTTATCCAACCTTTGGTAAGCCACATCCAAAACCAACGATGAATTATGGCGAAGGCTTCACTACTCCCATCAAAGATAATTACCGGTTTTATTTACAGGCTGGCGCCGTTAAAAACCTGGCTGCAGCAATCGGCGATAGTATTCGCTTCTTTCATGAAATGTTTCAGCATCCAACTTATGATGCCTGGTGGAAGGCCAGGAATGCAAGGGTAGGATTATACAATGTAAAACCAGCCATGCTATGGGTAGGCGGTTTGTTTGATGCAGAAGATTGCTGGGGGGCCTGGAATGCCTATAAAGCCTGCGAAACACAGAGCCCGCAAACCAACAGTAAAATAGTAATGGGGCCCTGGTATCACGGCCAGTGGAGCCAGGAAGGAAGTTATCTGGGGAATGTGCGTTTTGCAGCCAATACATCTGCTTTTTACCAGCAAAATATTGAAGTTCCTTTCTTTAATTATTACCTGAAGGGAAAAGGAACCGTGGATGATATTGCGGAAGCGAATATATTTTTTACCGGTGAAAACAACTGGAAAAAATTAGCGGTTTGGCCTCCTAAAAATGTGGAATTCAAATCAGTTTATATACAGGGAAACAGTGCATTGTCTTTTGAAAAAACCTTTTCAAAGAAAATCGGTCATACCGCATTTAGCGAATATACCAGCGACCCTGCCCATCCAGTTCCCTACACAGAAGATGTACACGAAGAAAGAACAAGGGAGTACATGACCGATGACCAGCGCTTCGCCTCCAGGAGGCCTGATGTACTCACATTTGAAACCTCCATTTTAACCGAAGACCTTACCCTTGCCGGGCCGGTAATTGCTGAACTGGTTACGGGTATCAGTACCACCGATGCCGATTTTATAGTAAAACTGGTGGATGTATTCCCGGACGATTTTCAATACGATGCAACAGTAACAGGCAATGGTAATAATTACCCGATGGGTGGATACCAGATGCTGGTAAGAGGCGAAATTATGAGGGGTAAGTTCAGGAATAGTTTTGAAAAACCCGAACCATTTGTCCCCAATAAAATCACCACCGTAAAATATGAATTACCTGATGTGGCACATACTTTTAAAAAAGGACACCGGCTGATGATTCAAATCCAAAGTACCTGGTTTCCGCTGGCCGACAGGAACCCTCAAAAATTTATCAATATTTATACCGCCAATGACAGTAATTTTCAGAAAGCAACTATTAGAATATACCATGATGGCATTCATCAAACCAGGTTTATTTTACCGGTGCTTGAGACTGCAAATGAAAAATTAATGCTGCAAAAATAACTGCCTCATGAATAAAATTGCTTTGCTGTTTACTCTCATTTTTTCGTTATCGCTCAATGCCCAGGAAGACATCAATATTATTCCGGTACCTGCCAAAATGGTATTGCCTCAAACGCCCGGCACATTCATCATCAATAAAAACACCACGATTGTATTGGCCGGAAACGATTTGGAAAAGAGTGTAAGCTTTTTGAATGATTACATGCAACATTTTTTTGGATTCCGGTTAAGAACATCCCGGGATGAGAGCGGCGAAAACTCCATTGTTCTGAATTATTCAATTGTGTTAAATTACGATGGTAAAAATAAAGGCCTGCCGGGAGCATACGCCCTGGACGTGGGAGACAATGGAATTTTTATTTCGGGAGATAATGAAACAGGCGTTTTTTATGGTATTCAAACATTGATTCAGTTATTACCGGTAGAAAGGAACAGGTCGTTATCCATTCCTTTCATCTCCATCAATGATAAGCCGCGTTTTGCTTACCGGGGCATGCACCTTGATGTGGGCCGCCACTTTATGCCGGTGGAGTTTATAAAAAAGTTCATCGATTATTTAGCCCTTCATAAGTTTAATAATTTTCATTGGCACCTTACGGAAGACCAGGGCTGGCGCATTGAAATAAAAAAATACCCTTTGCTGACCCAGGTGGGTGGGTGCAGGAACCAAACACTGGTTGGCCGGTATGGAAGCAACCAATACGATGGCAAAAAGTATTGTGGATTTTACACACAGCAGCAAATAAAAGAAATTGTACAATATGCAGGTGACCGCTTCATCAATATTATTCCTGAAATTGAAATGCCAGGCCATGCACTGGCAGCCATTACAGCTTATCCTGAATTAAGCTGTACCCCAAAGTCGGCTAAAAAAGTGGGCGAAACATGGGGTGTATATGAAGATGTATTTTGTCCTACCGAAAAAACATTCAAATTTTTAGAAAACGTACTGGATGAAGTTATTACCTTATTCCCCTCCACGTATATCCATATTGGCGGAGATGAATGCCCGAAAGAAGCCTGGAAAAAATCGGCTTTTTGCCAGCAACTGATAAAGAAAAAAGGGCTGAAAGATGAACATGGGTTGCAGAGCTATTTTATTCAGCGTATAGAAAAATACATCAACAGCAAGGGCCGTAAAATAATTGGCTGGGATGAAATACTGGAAGGCGGCCTGGCACCCAATGCTACTGTAATGAGCTGGCGGGGCGAAGAAGGAGGAATACTGGCAGCACAGCAAAACCACGATGTGATCATGACACCGGGCAGTCATTGTTACCTGGATCATAGTCAAAGTAAGAATGAAGACTCTGTAACGATTGGTGGTTACCTGCCGCTGGAAACAGTATATAGCTACGAACCCATCCCCGCCCAATTAACCCCATTGGAAGCAAAACATATTTTGGGCGCCCAGGGTAATGTGTGGACTGAATACATGAATAACCCGGAGAAACTGGAATACATGATCTTCCCCCGAATGAGTGCATTGGCGGAAGTGTTGTGGAGCCCTAAAGAAAAAAGAAACTGGAAATATTTTGAAAGCCGGATACCCGGACTGATGAAGCGGTTTGATTTCTGGGGAACAAATTACAGCAGGGCTTATTACGACCTGCAGACAAGCATCGTTCCTTCAGAAAAAAACAATGAAGTGTATTGGAAATTAGAAAGCAAAAGCACCCGTAACAAGATTGTTTACGTAGAGGGGTTGACTAATAAGGCATCCCGTAATTATGAAAAGCCGGTAGCGATAACCAGTCCCGGAGTCTATGCTGCAGCTTTAGCTGACCCGGATAACAAAATAATCAGTGGCTGGCTACAACAAAAATTTTCATTTCATAAAGCTACCGGTAAAAAAGTAGCCCTTGTTAATCAACCCGCGGCTGCTTATCCCGGCAGTGGCGCATTTACATTGGTTGACGGTGTTCAAAACGAAAAAGGACTTGCAAGATCTTCGGAGTTTTTAGGCTTTAACGGCACTGACTTAAATGCTACCATTGATCTGGGCAGCATTACTAATGTCAATAAAATAACGATCCATGTGTTTGAGCAGGCAGGTAGCTGGATCTATTTGCCTTCACAGGTAACGGTAACTTTTTTACCGGTTGCCAATCCCACATCGTCATCAGCAATAAATGCTCCTGTAGAAACAATGTCCATTGATGCTTTAAAGGAAAAAGGTACCCGGGCTATTGTAATCGAAAGCAAACAAAATTGCAGGTACCTGCATATTGTAGTGAAAAATTTCGGCATTATTCCGGCTGGCAATCCTGGAGCATCCAACCCTGCCTGGCTTTTTGCAGATGAGATTGAAGTGAACTGATTGGCTTAGGTAGGTCTTCTTGTTCCCAATGAACATATATAAATTTGCGGCGGCACGCTTTACAAATGATTTATATTCCCTGGCATTTGTGGGATAAAGCAGCCTGGTAAAGTTTTTCATTCATTATAGGGCAAAAAAAAAGGGCCCGAATAGAAATTCAGCCCGTTTTAAAATCCAATATCCTATGAAAAACCAAAGTATTAACGACGTATCTGAAAGGTTATTGTAAAAAGGGAAAAATTAATTTAAAAAAATTTAATCCAATATTTTAGTTACCCTGTTATTATCCCCAAATATTGATTTCAATTCTCTACCTCCTTTATCTAAAACTGCCGCATTCATTACAGGGTAAAGGAACACCATCCGGCAACTACCTGGGTTTCCTTGTCAAAAATTTTTCACACAAAGCAAGAAAAAAATTAATCAAAAGAAAAATTAGGGCAAATGCTGTTTACAAACAAGAAAAGACAATTTTTTTTAAGTGTAGCCGTTAGAAGTATTACTACAACAGATTGTCATAAATTCCTAATTATATTTATTATTGATCGCAGAATTTTGCCACTACATTAACTGAAATCAATAAGTTACTGAACTCAATCCACAAGGCTATGAAATACTATCTGGTAAACTATATCATTTTAAACCATAAGACTGTAACAGAAAACGAAAACGTGGGCATTACCCTGCACAGTTTTGCAAATATTGACGATTTTAAGAAAACAATCGCCACTATGAAAAACGACGAAGCGGTAACGGAAAATATTGTGATCAAGTCGTATAAACAAATATCGCAGGAAGCATACAATTGTTTAAACACTGCAATGGTATAGTGAGGAAAAAAATTAATGCTTATTTAATGTTGTGTATTAAAGATTGATTTTGCCAGTCCCCTTTTTTCCGGTAAAACCATTCTGCAACAATTAAAGCGAAAAGCTGAACAGTTATATTGATCGTAGCAATCCACCATCTATTGGGATGTTTGCCCCGGTGATGTATGATGAATAGCCCGACGCCAGGAAGGCTACGAGGTATGCAAACTCCGACGGCTCACCAAACCTGCCAACCGGCACTTCAGTCTTCATCAAACTTTTATATACATCCAAAGCAATGCCTTTATTTGCAGCTTGCACACTATGTATTTCATTCAACCTTTCTGTATCAAAATAGCCGGTTAGAATATTGTTGACTGTTATTCCCATTGGGGCGGTTTCTCTTGCCAGTGTTTTAGCCCAACTTAACACAGCCGAGCGGATACTGTTGGACAGCACTAAATTTTGCAACGGTTCCTTCACCGTGATTGAAGAAAGATTGATGATACGACCATATTTTGCGGCCTGCATTCCCGGCAAGGCTGCCATCGTTAAATGACAGACCGTTTTAAACAACAGGTCGAAGGACCGCTGGTAATCATCTACCGATTTATCTAACACACCACCTGCGGCAGGACCATTGGTATTGTTGATTAAAATGTCCACCTGGTGATGTTGAAACCAGCCGGATA
This sequence comes from Chitinophagales bacterium, assembly GCA_038213285.1. Lineage (GTDB taxonomy): Bacteria > Bacteroidota > Bacteroidia > Chitinophagales > Chitinophagaceae > Ferruginibacter. Next base: position 3,582 of record JBBQTL010000068.1, on the reverse strand, counting down.
TAGTAGTTTTGAATTGCTCAAAATCAGAAAAATCTACCACGAGATAACTGTGGTGCTGGCCAGCCTCTACAGGTAATTCAGCCATGGCTACTTTCAGCTTTTCTTCGTTTCTTGCCATTAGTGTTACGGTTGCGCCACAGTTGGCCAGTTGTATGGCAATTGCTCTGCCCAGTCCCCTGCTGGCCCCACCTACCAAAGCACTTTTTCCCTTGAGTGAAATTTCCATAATATGCTATTTATAATCTTCTCTAACCGGTGAAAAAATATCTAATAATTTACAATCCGTAATGGCGACTCCGCCATGTGGTACATTGGAAGGAATGAGAGCAATAAAGCCTGGCTCCAACAGGCGGGTTTCTCCATCAATCGTAAGTTCAAATTTGCCCTCCAATACCTGGCTGCTTTGTTCATGTATATGCTGGTGAACCGGCATTACCGCCCCGGCCTCCACTTCCCAAAAAGCCATTGTCATTGTGGTTGAATGTATAAATCTTGCCCTGTAACCTTTTACAATTTCCCTTGGCTCTATTTGCGCTATTTCTTTATACATCCCTTAAATTTTGATATCCAATCTGAAATTTAAAATTAAGCACTAAATAGCAGATTAAATTTTTGAATAGTGAATGGTGTGGAGTAAATGGGTTTGCAGGAACAGGCTGCGGCCCAATGTCATTTAGTTAAGCAGATTATTTGAATTGCACCGCTCATTTAGGGCGGTGATAAATGATATTATTCTCTTACCGGCTTTAGCCAAATTATTCTTTCGGCTAAAGCCGTACTATCTATTGCCCAATTTAATCCCCGTCCGCCGTGGCGGACGGGGCAATTCAAACCCTTAACTAAATAACATTGGGCCACGGCATGTTCCTATAATTAAAACGAAATTAAAAATATCCCATTTAAAAATAGCTACTAATTATACCGCTTATCTTGCAGTAAATCATTTACTAAATGACCACTTATATTCTTTTATTTTTAGCCGGGCTAATCATCGGGCTTACCATTGCATATATTATCCGGGCTAACACCCTGCAGCAGTTAGTTTCAGCCAATGAACGGTTGCGGGAGGAACAACAAAACATTATGCAATTACAACAGGAAAGGCTGGTGCAACAAAAACACCGGGACGAATTACTAACCCGGGCTACACAGGCAGAAAATACCAATAAATTTTTGCAACAGGAATCTGATCAATATCAACTGCTTCAAATTAAGCACCAGGCCATACAAACACAATTCGCCATCCTGCAAACACAATGGGAATCGGCCAATGAAAAATTAGCCAGTCAAAAAGAAGAATTGGAAACAATTGGCGAAAAATTCCGGTTCGAATTTCGCAACCTGGCACAGGGAATACTGGATGAAAAAACCTCCAAATTTACCCAGGTGAATGAAGAAAAAATGAAAGCTATTCTTGATCCGTTAAAAATTGAATTGGTTGACTTTAAGAAAAAAGTAGATGATACCTATGATAAGGAAAGCAAAGAGCGCTTTACATTGGGTAAAGAAGTGCAGCGACTGATTGAGATGAGCCAGCAGGTAAGCCAGGAAGCAAATAACCTGACCACCGCTTTAAAAGGCAATAATAAGCAACAGGGAAATTGGGGTGAAATGATATTGGAAAGTATTTTGGAATACAGCGGACTTACCAAAGGAAGAGAATACCTGGCCCAGGAATTTATACGCGACAATGCGGGTAATATTATTAAAGATGAAAATGGCAAAGGCCTTCAGCCAGACATTACCGTTATTTACCCGGATCAGCGAAAAATTATTATTGATTCCAAAGTGTCGCTGGTTGCCTGGGAACAATATGTTGCTGAAGATAATGTTATTGCTCAAAAGCTTTTGCTGAAAGATCATGTACTGTCCATCCGCAACCATATTGATGGCCTGAGCCGGAAAAACTATCCGCATTATGCACAGGCCCTGGACTATGTACTACTTTTTATTCCCATTGAACCGGCCTTCTTGGAAGCGGTAAAAACAGACCTGCATTTGTGGAAGTATGCCTATGATAAACGAATTATGCTGGTAAGTGCCACCAACCTGCTGGCAGTGTTAAAAATAATTGCCGATCTGTGGAAAGTGGAACAGCAAAACCAGCATGCCATTGAAATTGCAGATAAAGCGGGTGCGCTGTATGATAAGTTTGCCGGCTTTATTGAAAACCTGGAACTGGTAGGCAAAAAATTACAGGATGCCCAACAGGCTTACGATACCTCATTCAGGCAATTGGGTAGTGGCCGGGGAAATATCATCAACAAAATAGAAGAATTAAAAAAAATGGGGGCAAATACCAAAAAACAGTTGCCCGAAAGAATTTTTCCTCCTGCGGAAAATGAAGAATGACATACATTCGGTGTTGCAAATGTTACATCATTACTTAAAAGAAATACACCTGTTATTAATCACCCATGAGCAATTTATCCATAGCCCGGCCACAGGTAGAAATTGATGATGCAGTAAAGGAACTGTTAGATCAAAAGACGGAAGAATGCACCATTGTACATTGCAGGTATTTTATTGATGAACCAACAGGGGTGCGTATATGGCCAAGCACTTTTTTGATAGAAGATACTGGCAGGCGCCATAAACTGATCAAAAATTTCAATATTTCCATCATGCCGCAATGGACCTTTCATTTGGTGGAAAATGAATTCATTCGTTTTACATTGGTATTTGAAGCACTGACCAGGAGTTGTCAATATTTTCAATTACTGGAAGACATACCTCAACCTTATGGATTTAGCAGTAAGAAAGTATTGAAAAATAGCAGTGGCGTTTATACTGTAGAAGTATTTTGTTAAGGAACCGGGTATCCGGCATGTGCATGGTTATTACAAATGAAAAAAACCGGGCCAGCCAGTTTTGTTATAGCTATTGATTAATACCAGATAATTTATTTTACAAACAACGGGACCTGTAAAAAAATTGGATCGTTTACATATATTTTTACTAATTTCCACTTGAAAAAAATCTTACACCAACAGAATAACCAGGTTTCCCTCATCATAATTTTTTATTTTAAATTAATACTTCAAATATGAATACTGTAATTGTTCCTGTTGATTTTTCATCTACTTCTATACATACTGCCCATTATGCTGCCGCCTTATTGGTGGGTCATCATGGCGTTCACATGTTGCTGTATCACAGTTTTTCAAAACCGGCAGAAGAAGCTGCAGCAAACGGGAGCCTGTTGGAACTTAAAAATGAATTGATGTCTAATTTCATTGTGGATATAGATATTTTAGCGCATCTGGATGATGACTTTGTAACGGGATTGGAAAGAGCCGTCCGGCACCGAAAAGCCGACCTGGTGATTATGGGTATCACCGGAAAATCCGCATTGGCGCAGGTTTTCTTTGGAAGCAACACACTTAAAATGGTTGAAACCAAAGTTTGCCCTGTGTTAATCGTTCCGGAAAAAGCTTCCTATAAGGAAATAAAAAACGTGATGCTGACTTCAGACTTTAAAAACGTGATAAAGACCACCCCCTCTGCTCCCATTAAGGATTTCCTGGGTGTATTCCATCCACAGTTACATATTGTAAACGTAGATAAGGACCATTATATCTC
>JBBQTL010000067.1:0-22791 GCA_038213285.1 Chitinophagales bacterium | reverse complement strand
AAACCGGTAGAAATTTCAACACTGTTGAAATCGGAATCGTTAACAAAGCGCCTGCCATGGCAGCATTGGCAGTGGTACGCTTCCAGTAAAAACCTAACAGAAAAATAGCCAGCACTCCGGGTGAAATAAAACCTACATATTCCTGTATAAACTGATAGGCTTGGTCCAGCGATTTCAAAGCGGGTGTTACAATAGCGGCAATTACCATAGCAATAACAACAGCCCATCGTCCCACCAATACCATCTTTCTTTCGGTGGCTTCTTTATCAAAATATTTTTTATAAATATCCAATGAAAAAATGGTAGAGATACTGTTGGCTTTTCCGGCTAGTGAAGCAACCACAGCAGCAGTCAATGCGGCAAATGCAATGCCCTTTAAACCTGCAGGCAACAGGTTCATCAAAGTTGGGTAAGCATGGTCGGGTTTAATATTGCCGGCAGCATCTGACATCTCCGGATGAAAGAGTCCCTTGTTATGCAGCACATACATTACAATACCAGGTAAAACCGCAATCACCGGTACCAGTAGTTTTAAAAAGGCGGCAAATAAAATCCCTTTACGGGCTGTTGCTAAATCGGCTCCTAATGCACGTTGCACGATGTATTGATTGCATCCCCAGTAGGCCAGATTATTGACGAGCATTCCTCCAAATAACACGGACAAGCCCGGCAATTCCTTGTAATATTTATCGGAAGATTTAAATATCATATGAAAATGTTCAGGCGCCTCTTTTCTTAATATAGAAAGGCCTTTAAATATATCTTTACCAAAACCATATTCTTCTGATAGCAATGAAAGCGCAAGATAAGTAGTTACCAATCCACCGAGGATTAATACCACCACCTGCACTACATCGGTATAGCCAATTACTTTCATACCACCCAGCGTAACAAACAAAGAGAAAACTACCAGGCCTACAATACTCCATTCAAAACTGATAGTGGAGATAGACGATATAGCGAGCGCTCCGAGATAAATTATGGAAGTGAGGTTTACGAATACATACACCAGTAGCCAGAATACCGCCATAATGGTACTTACCTTATCATTGTACCGCATCGATAAAAACTGTGGCATGGTAAATATCCTGTTCTTCAGATAAACCGGGATGATGAAAACGGCCACAAGGATCAGGGTAGCTGCTGCCATCCATTCATAAGTGGAGATGGCCAGCCCCAGTGCAAAGCCCGAGCCAGACATGCCAATAAAATGCTCTGCCGAAATATTGGAAGCAATCAGCGAAGCACCGATGGCCCACCAGGTAAGGGAACCCTCTGCCAGGAAAAAATCTTTTGAACTGGTAGTGGCCGATTTCTTTCGATGATAGAAATAATATCCATAGGCAGATACGGCAATAAAATAAACAAAGAAAACAATGTAATCGGCAGTTTGCAATCTATTCATTGGCAGTTTTTAAATCGTAATCAAATGCAGGACATTCACAGTAGAGCAATAATAATCTATTCCGTTAATTATTCCTGCTACCTTATAACAAAATGGTAAACGGAGTTATACTTCTCAAGGGATAAATTTGCACCTTTTCGTTTGCTAAACAATAAAAAAAAGTACAAACATTCATAACGCTTTGAACCAACAGGACGCAAAAACGCTCAGTTTCACCAGGACTTTGCGCAGCTTCGTGCACTTCTTGTTTTAGTGGTTTAAATAAATCGAACTCGCCTTGTCAGCGATAATTTTGGGAGGTCATCTTTTTATAGTTTTTCTGTTTTAAAAAATTGGTGAATAAAACATATCAATATAACCCACTAATAATTGATGGTATTACAATTATTAATACGGCTATAAAAAAATTGAATCTGTCGGTTAAAACTTCAAATTTTCGGGTAAATATTTTGCAACCAGGCTTTCGTAATATGGCCTTAAACCATTCCAATCGGGAGGTGTTGGATTTTTTGAATACAGGTCGTAGGAATTAAAGATATCCACCCATTTAAACATCTCATGGTCATGCGCATCCATCAGGTGATCGTATGCATGTTCCTTGTGTTGTGAGTAAAAGGAATGGTACCGCAACATATATAAACCAGGCTCAGGTAAATAATTCTTCGCCATCTGGTAAACATATTCATCGTGGCCCCATGAAAGATGAACATTATTAAATCCGCAGTTGGGTGTGTACACACCATACTTTGTATTGTAGCGCTCATCGTTGAAATCAGGATTTTCTTTGAAAAATTCGGGATACACAATTTTGTCAGAAAAGGCGCAACCAACAGGAAAGGTATCGCCTACTACTGCCCATTGAGGTTCACCAAAAAGGCACAACACTTTACCCATATCATGCAACAGTCCGGTCATTACCATCCAGTCGGGATGGCCATCTCTGCGGATAGCTTCAGACGTTTGTAACAGGTGCTGAAACTGATCCAGATCTGTATCAGGGTCAGAATCATCTACCAGTTCATTTAAAAACCGGAATGCATCCCAAACGGGCATTTCCTTTTTATCAAATTTTAGATAGCTTTCTTTTTTGTCTAATACAAAATCATAACCCTGGTAAGTATGGTTGAGGCGGTAAAACTCCCGTACAGTATCCCGTTCGGGGCTTTCATAATTGCGGTAGGCTTCTGTTGATTTATCATGGGCGATCAATGCCGGATCGGGATACCGTTCCAATACATCTTCCTCCCACACATCGAGACTTTTTAAAGGATTGATTTCGCTCTTATCAAAATGATTTGAAGAAGTTGTCATACAAGCAGCAGTTTTAGATTTATATGCAATTCGATATGCTAAATTGAGCTTTTAAAAAATGATTTGACCATTTGGCCCCGCTATTATTTACGAAACCGATTTCGTATAAAATACTAAATTTGTAAGCTTCCTGCTTTGGAAAACATAAATGAATTAAACAACAGATGAATAAGCCTACCATAAAGATGTTGGCCAAAGAACTCCAGCTTTCCAAATCCACTGTTTCAAAGGCCATCCGGGATAGCCACGAGATAAGTAAAGAAACCAAGCTGAGAGTAAATGAACTGGTTGAAAAATTAGACTATGTACCCAATCCATACGCAAGCAGCCTGCGAAGAAGAAACAGTAAAACAATTGGTGTGGTGATTCCGGAAGTGGTAGATAGTTTTTTCGCCCAGGCCATTAATGGGATTGAATCAGTTGCAGTAGAGAAGGGTTATCATGTACTGATTTATTTAACGCATGAAAGCTTTGAAAAAGAAAAGACAATCCTGAAAGATTTTGAGAGTGGCCGGGTGGATGGTGTGTTGATGTCGGTATCAAGAGAAACAACCAACTGTACCCATATCAATAATTTAATGAACATGGGGGTACCCTTGGTATTCTTTGACAGGGTAGTGGACGAAATTGAAACCACTAAAATTACCACCAATGATTATGAAAGTGCCTACCAGGCAACCCAACACCTGGTAAAAAAAGGGTGTAGTCAAATTCTCTTCCTGTCCTTTTCATCCACCCTTTCCATTTCCAGCAAGCGAATGGCAGGATATAAAGACGCCCTGCATGATAACGGAATGAAAGTAAAAGAAAAAAATATTCTCACGTTTAATAACGATCCTAAAAATGATTTTTTGTTACTGAAAATAAAATTACAAACCGCCAAACGGGCAGATGGTATTTTAGCTTCTGTTGAAAAACTGGCGGTCACGATTTACCAGGCATGTTACGACTTACAATTGAGTATACCCGAAGATATACAGGTGATTAGTTTTTCGAATTTAGATACAGCTTCTTTTTTAAACCCGCCACTTACAACCATTGTACAGCCGGCATTTGAGATTGGTAAAACAGCCGCTGCTATTTTAATGAAAGCACTCCTCGGAAAAAAATTTGAATTGCCAAAAGAAGATATTATTATTCCATCTGCTTTGATACTGAGAAAATCGACGAAGTTGTAATGGTAGTGTACAGGTTGAAGGGAAACCGGATGACATGCATCGTGGCTCACTGATCAAAGCGAGCCGGCTAGCTTACTTAAACAACTGTTCAATAAATTCCTTCATGATTCACAGGAATGCCTTGGCTTCCTTGCAATCTTCTACAATGCCGCTACCATTACAAATTAATTGATTTTATTTAGTTTATCCAACAAATTCATGTAGTGATTTGCGATACGAAGCACGGCAGCGTGGCACTTTAATTTATATTTCGATCTCAAAATATTGTGTAAAATAGTGATCTATTTACTACATTACTATCAATGACAATCGCTGTATCTAAACTGTTTTTATCCTAACATCGTATATGAAATCATTCATATCAATTATCTTGAATTTTTTGCTTTCTGGGTGTAGGGGATTTAGCAAATAATTAAATTCAACAGGAATTACTGTGGAGGGAATTTTGATGACTGGTTCTGCTGCTTTCAACAGCAACATCGATCCAAAATTCTTTGTAGAGGATGGAGCAGGCGAATTTTTCCAATCTCCTGGTAAATCTGCTTCCTTCAAAATCTTAATCAATCGATCTGGTATTTCTATTGTTGTAATACTCAAATTTCTAGGAATATCATCTATATTAACATTCACCGTATACTCAAGCAACGCTAAAGCTCTACTCTCTGAAGTATAAAGACACCCAACCATTTTATTATTCCATCTTCCCCCGAAAAGTCTAGCTCCTTCTCCCTTTAAATCACTTGCATATTTTGTTCTGCCAACTCTGTAAACTAACATGCTTTTGTTTTAAGAGTAAACACCGTAATCTATTCTGCCAATCACATTTTTTACTTCTTCCCTCCCAAACTGATTGTCCAGTAATTCAAAGGGCTGTTTTCCGCCCAGAGCCTGATTTGGGCGGAATACCCACTGATTGAATTTAGTTTCGTCGTCAAATACTTCAAAGCCATAGGAATATAAATCTGCTATACTTACAATTCTTTCACTGAGAGCAGCACCGAAATGTTCTGTTCCTTTCTTATTAATTAATGTTGCCCTGGTTGTAGAAAGCAAAGTGGACAGTTTATCATAATCCAGATTGGTTTTTCTTTTGAGACTTTCCAGATTTTTTTTGCTTACACCTTCCCGCACCATATCCATTTTTTCTATTGCCGTCATTTGCCATTCAGGTTTGTCTGCATTATCGACAATTATTGAAGTGCTATGCCTGAAACTGCCACTGTGTAACACTCCGGAATCAAAACTTGCAGTTGCTAAGGTACTTTTTAGAACACGTTCTTTAATACTGGCACTACTTTCATGAAATTTTGATGTAGATTTTGGTGACACCTTACCTGTTTCAGGTTTTGAAACAAGATACTGAGGAGATTTTGGTGATACTCTTTTATCATATTTCTGATTTTTTGCCATAGTATAGTTTTTTAGAATTGAGAGTATAAAAATATACTTTTAAATTCAAATAAAAAATATGATTTTACATCGCACAATTAATTTAAAATGGTAACTATCATTACCTCTGGTGAAAGCCACTCAGAATTAGTGTGTCAGAATAATTGCGAATAACATTTGTATTTCATAATTACACGAGGCAGCAAGCTTTTCAAATCGTTTAAAATCATCGGCGCACTGGTTCGTTAGCAATATTGAAAAGGTGCGTCAATGCCGCTACCATCCGTAATTAAATGATTTTATTTAGTTCATCCAACATATTCATGTAGAGATTCGTGGAGACATGAACCACGGCAGGGCCAGTTAACTACTTTGCTTTTTTGTTATTAATCAATCCGATAAATTTAGATTGTATGGTAATTTCCAAAACGCTACCTTAGCCACTTATTCAATTAACCCTACCCTATTTACCAACAATACAGTACATGCTCCAATTTCTGCATCAGGCCTGTTATAAAACAGCACCTCCCAACCTTATCATATTACCACTTTTGTTATTAAATGCCTTGCTAAAAATACATGTTTCAGTATTCAATTTTTAATCCCATTCTTTTTTGGACAGCATGTAGGTTAACCATCCCATCAAACACAAAACTCCAACCAACGTTCTACCTGGTTGAATCAACACCGATTAATAAAAAGACACCTTAATTAAACTTTAACCAATCTATACAATTATGAAAAAAGCAGCACTATTTCTTGCAATTGCATTTTGTTCCTTTCATCTTTTTGCCCAGGACTATGAAGATGAGAAGACATTTAAATTTGGAATTGGCGGTACAATTTCCATTCCGGTAGGCGACTTGAAAGAACCAACTGTCTATGGAGCCGGATTTGAAGTATTGGGTGTTTACAACCTTACAGAAAGCATTGCTGCGTTTGCACAGGCAGGTTTTGAATGTTTTTAAGGGTGAAAGCTATTATGGTGGAGATGACGCTAGTTTGCTGAACATACCAATCATGGCAGGCGCCCGATTTAAAGCGGGTGGTTTTTTTGCAGGCGCCGGAGTTGGCTATAGCAGATGGACTTCATCGGGAACATCAACAGGCGGATTTTTATATAGTCCGCAGATTGGATACGACCTGGGAAATTTTCAGGTATTGCTACATTACACAGGTACTTCGGTTACCGGCGGTAGTTTATCTTACTTTGGACTAAAGGCGTTCCGCACTTTCTAGTTCTTTTAACTGAATTCAGATATAAAAAAGGGATGATAAAAATATCATCCCTTTTTTTATTTGGAGCGGCTCAACAATTAAAAATACAACTACAAAAATTTCAATACTTCTTCTCCCATCGCATCTGTGCCCAATAACTTATCAGCAGGAGTATTGGCATCTGCAATATCACGGGTACGGAAACCTGCTTTTAACACCTGGTCAACTGCGCTGATTACCAGTTCAGATTCTTCCTTCATACCAAACGAAATATCCAGCAACAAAGCGGCTGATAAAATGGATGCCAACGGATTGGCTACTCCTTTACCAGTAATGTCATGTGCTGAGCCGTGGATAGGCTCATAAACTCCGGTTCCGTCTCCAATGGAGGCAGAAGCCAGCATTCCCATGGAACCTGCAATCTGTGATGCTTCATCGGTTAGGATATCGCCAAACAGGTTGGCGGTAACTACCACATCAAACCTGCATGGATCTTTTATCAACAACATGGCGGTTGCATCTACAAACTGGTATTCTACTTCCACATCTGTATATTCCAGCGCTAACTTTTGAATTTCTTCCCTCCACAGGCGGCTTGTCTCCAATACATTTGCTTTATCTACCGAGCACAATTTTTTGCGTCTTGTCCTGGCTGCTTCAAAAGCTTTACGGCCAATTCTTTCAACTTCGTAGCGGCTGTATTCGGCTACGTCATAAGCAGTATCGCCATTGTTTTTACGGCCTTTTTCGCCGAAATAAATATCCCCGGTCAGTTCACGGAAAAACAAGATATCGGCGCCTTTTAAAATCTCCGGCTTAATGCTGGATGCACTTAATAATTCATCAAATAATTTAATGGGACGAAGGTTGGCATACAATCCCAGTTCCTTTCTCATCTTTAACAACCCCTGCTCAGGACGTACCTTAGCAGATGGATCATTATCATATTTCGGATGACCTACCGCACCAAATAAAACGGCATCCGATTTTTTCATTTTCTCCAATGATTCGGCAGGCAATGCCTCACCGGTTGCTTCAATGGCAACATGGCCAATTAAGGCCTCATCATAAATAAATTCGTGGCCAAACTTAGCCGCTATTTTATCCAATACTTTTTTACCAACTGCTGTTACTTCCTGTCCAATTCCATCACCGGGAACGATGAGTATGTTTTTCTTTGCCATTTTATTGATTGTATTTTTTGATTTCTTAAGATGTAAATTGTCGCCACGAATGGACGAATGGACACAATTTTTTTTATTGTATTTATTTGTGCCAATTCGTGTATTCGTGGCCTAAAAAACTAAATGATATTCAACATTTTCTCTGTTGCTTTTATAGCCGACACTGTTTGGTCACTATCCAGTCCACGGGTTTTAAATTCTTTGCCGTTGTGTAGCCAGGTGATGATGGTTTCGCACAATGCATCTGACTTACCACCCGGCGGAATCCGAACCGTATAATCTACCAATATCGGCAACTCGCTTTTCTTCTGTTTGTATATTTTCTTCAATGCGTTTACGAAAGCATCATACTGTCCATCGCCCTGCGCATGCTCTTCAAAATCTTCACCATTAAGGCAAATATTTAAAGTAACAGATGGACGAAGATTTTTTGAATGTGTAAGCACATAATTTTTGATCTGTACTTTTTGTTCTATGCTGTTGCTGTCTAAAATATCAGAAATAATATAGGGCAGATCCGCCTGTGTTACCATTTCTTTACGATCACCCAATTCAATTACCCGTTGGGTAACTTTCTTTAAATCTTCGTCGGATAACTGAATGCCTAACTGCTGCAGGTTATTATCAATATTGGCTTTTCCGCTGGTTTTGCCCAGTGCATATTTCCGCTGCCGGCCAAAGCGTTCCGGCATCAGGTCGTTGTAATATAAATTATTTTTCTTGTCGCCATCGGCATGAATTCCGGCCGTTTGGGTAAATACATTTTCACCTACCACCGGCTTATTGGCGGAGATGCGGAAACCCGAAAATGCTTCTACCAGTTTACTTACTGAATACAATGATTTTTCTACCACATTAGTCTTCACTTCCGGCATAAAATCATTTAACACCGCTATGGCACTCGCTAACGGTGCATTGCCGGCCCTTTCGCCCATTCCGTTTACGGTAAGGTGCAAGCCATGTGCGCCTGCCTTTACTGCTTCCAGTGCATTGGCAGTGCCCAAATCGTAGTCGTTGTGCGCATGAAAATCAAAATGCAACTGCGGGTAACGTTTTACCAGTTCGGACACATATTCAAAAGTTTCCGAAGGAATTAACACGCCCAATGTATCGGGTAATAAAACCCTTTTGATGGGTTGATGCTGTAAAAAATCAAGGTATTGTAAAACGTAATCCTTTGAATTGCGCATACCATTGCTCCAGTCTTCGAGATATACATTGCATTGCAATCCCTTTTGAGTAGCCAGTTTAATTACCGCTTCAATTTCTGCGAAATGCTCTTCCGGCTTTTTTTTGAGTTGATGGGTAAGGTGGTTTAATGATCCTTTGGTCAACAGGTTCATTACCTGCGCCCCCGACTCCAGCATCCAGTTTACGGAGGTTTCCCCGTCCACAAATGTGAGCACTTCTACCCTGTTTATAAATCCATTGTTCTTCGCCCAATCCGTAATTTTTTTAACTGCCTGGAACTCCCCTTCGGACACCCTTGCAGAGGCAATTTCAATTCTGTCCACTTTTACCTCAGTCAATAATAGCTGGGCAATGGTTAATTTTTCAGATGCAGAAAATGACACACCGCTGGTTTGCTCACCATCACGGAGTGTTGTATCCATTATTTCAATTTGTATGGGAGTCTTTTTCAACGTGTGTATTGTGAGAACTGTTAATATTTTGAACGGGAGATCAATGGGTCGAGGGAGAAATTTCATGGTGAGTCACCCTTTGGGGGTGACTCACCATGAAATTTCTTTGCAGTCTTATATTGCGTGTGCTTCAGCAAACGAAGCGATCTCGGATTTCATGGCCTGCAGGTAATCGATGTCATCATACCCATTTAACAGGTTATTTTTTTTGTAGCCATTAATATTGAAAGACTGTCTTTCGCCAGTGGCAAAAATGGTAATGGTTTGATCCGGTAAATTTACTTCGAACTCAGCTTTTGGATCGGCTTCAATTGCAGCAAATATTTTCTCCAAAAACTCAGGACTTACCTGCACCGGCAGGATGCCCATGTTGATGGCATTGTTCTTAAAAATATCAGCGAAAAAACTGGATACCACGCAACGGAATCCATAATCATAAATTGCCCATGCCGCATGTTCACGACTGCTGCCGCTGCCAAAATTGGTGCCACCCACCAATATTTTACCGGAGTAGATTGGATTGTTTAAAATAAACTCCTGTTGGGGTGTATCATCCGCATTGTAACGCCAGTCTCTGAACAGGTTATCACCAAAGCCTTCCCGGGTAGTTGCTTTTAAAAACCGGGCAGGTATAATCTGGTCTGTATCTACATTTTCAATTGGTAATGGAACTGCGGTACTGGTAAGCACATTAAATTTATCGTAAGCCATATTAGAAGGTTGAAGGTGGATGGTTGAAGGTGGATGGTTGAAGGTGGAAGGTTTAAGGTGGATGGTTGAAGGTGGAAGGTTTAAGGTTTAAGGACAGTTGATGTGTAATTACTCACTTTCATTATTAATTACTCATCTTTCTCATCATTCATTACTCATTACTCATCACACTCATCCCCTACATCAAATCTCTCGGGTCGGTTACATATCCTGTAACAGCAGCAGCAGCAGCTACCAGCGGACTGGCCAGTAAGGTACGGCTGCCAGGTCCCTGCCTTCCTTCGAAGTTGCGGTTACTGGTACTTACTGCATATTTGCCGGCAGGTACTTTATCATCATTCATTGCAAGACAGGCGGAACAACCCGGCTGACGTAATAAAAATCCGGCATCTGTGAGAATATCCAAAATTCCCTCTGCCTTAATTTGTTCTTCAACAATGTGAGAACCAGGTACTACCCATGCGGTAACATGTTCGGCCTTTTTACGTCCCTTTACAATCGATGCAAAAGCCCTAAAATCTTCAATACGCCCGTTGGTACAACTGCCAATAAATACATAATCCACCTTTTTACCAATCATGGCATCTTCTTCTTGAAAGCCCATGTATTTAAGCGACTTGTCGTAAGTAGCTGTACCACCTTTTAAATCAATTCCCTTTGGTATTGATTTGGAAATACCCATACCCATGCCGGGGTTGGTACCATAGGTGATCATAGGCTCGATATCTGATGCATCAAAATTATACTCCAGATCAAATATTGCACCTTCATCTGTTTTAAGTGTTTTCCAGTATGCCAATGCTTTATCCCAAGCTTCGCCCTTTGGTGCCAGCTCACGGCCATTGATATATGAAAACGTTGTTTCATCCGGCGCAACCATTCCCCCACGGGCCCCCATTTCAATACTCATATTACAAACCGTCATACGGCCTTCCATGCTCATTTTTTGGAAAACATCACCGGCATATTCAACAAAATATCCGGTTGCACCTGCCGTAGTTAATTTTGAAATAATATAGAGGGCTACATCTTTTGGAGTCACTGCTTTGCCGAGGGTTCCGTTTACATTGATGCGCATTTTCAGCGGCTTGGGCTGCATGATACATTGAGAAGATAAAACCATTTCCACTTCTGAAGTACCGATTCCAAAAGCAATGGCACCAAATGCGCCATGGGTTGAAGTATGCGAATCACCACACACAATCGTCATGCCCGGAAGGGTAATACCATTTTCGGGGCCTACTACGTGAACGATACCATTCTTTGGATTGCCTAGTCCCCAATGTGAAATACCATATTTGGCTGAATTGGTTTCCAAAGCTTTTAGCTGGTTGGCCGATAACGGATCTTCAACCGGCAAATGCTGATTAATGGTGGGTGTATTGTGATCGGCCGTGGCAAAAGTATGTTCGGGAAACATCACATTTATTCCCCTGGTTTCCAATCCTAAAAATGCTACCGGGCTGGTAACCTCATGTATAAAATGCCTGTCTATAAAGAATACATCGGGGCCATCTTCAATTTTTCTTACTACGTGTGCGTCCCACACCATATCAAACAAAGTACTCGGCATATTGATCGTTTTACAATTTTGAAATATTTTGCAAATATCTATTGTTATCAGGGAAAAAATGAAAAAAAATCAGCAAATCTGATTTTATGTTGAATAAAAATCTTAAATGGGAAATGAAAGCACATTGCTATGCAGCGAAATATTTGATTTTAATACCCTCTCTGATCTTCTAGTGTTTTGGAATTCTTCCTGCCTTATTCACCTATTTACGTATTTATTTTATTTCCTTTTATACCCCTGTTTACTTCCTAAACCCAATCCTTTCTCTTTCGTTCCATTTCCTTTCAGCGGCCTTTTCATCGAGCAGGTTTTCCATTGCATCGTAAATTTGATTGAGTTGGGTGTCGTGTTCACCCAGGCGCTCTTTTATCTGTTTTAGCTGTTCTTTTAAATCATTTTCCTTTAACAAAATCTTTCTTACTTCTACAAAGGCACGCATGATAGCGATATTCATGTTGATTGCTTTATCCGAATTTAAAATTCCACTCAACATTGAAATGCCTTGTTCGGTAAAAGCGTAAGGGAGGTATTTACTATGTCCGCCCCTTCCTTTTTTTAAGGTCGCAATTTGCGACCTTAAAGAATTATCTTCTACTTTTATTGTTGCGATTTTTGGTTTAAAAGGATTGTCGTTTTCCAACCTTTCAATTTGAAGGCGGTGTTCCTCATATTCCGATTTGGTGAGTTGAAACATAAAGTCACCTGGAAACCGTTTGATGTTTCGCTTTACAGCTTCATTTAAATGTTTTGTTTCCACCTCATACAAGGATGCCAAATCCCTGTCAAGCATCACTCTTTCGCCTCTTATTTCATATATCCAGTTTTGGATGGTGTGTATTATCTGCATGGTGTACGGATTAATGTGATTTAACTTTTTGAATTTTAATGCCTAAATCAGTCTTTAAAAGGATTACGGAATTTTAGGATTGACAAGCTTTTTATTATACACCCTTTTAAAATCCAAACTTGAACTTCCAAAATTTATGAGCAGCCCATCTGCAATATTGCAGGCTTCACAATAATTGATAGCCTGGGCTTTATGTACATCCAACAATAGCTCAACAGCTTTAATCTCGACCATTACTTTTCCCTCCACAAAAAGATATACCCTCCTGGTACCAATATGTTGTTCCCGGTAAAAAAGGTCCATTTCCTGTTCCCGCACAGATTGAATGCCCTGGAAATTAAATTTTATGGCCAAGGCTCTTTGATATATTACTTCCTGAAAACCGTTTCCCAAAGTACGATGCACCTGCATTGCGCAGCCAATTATTTTGTGGGTTAACTGGTTTATGGCGTCAGTCATGCTTGGTTTATTATCCATTTTAAACAGGATTTAGAGATTGCTGGAATACTTCTAATTGTCTTAAACAAGATCTAGGGATTACTTGAATTCAGGTAATTGTCTTAAACAGGATTTAAAGATTACAGGAATACAGGATTGGTTTAATTAGATAGGAATAAAATTAATCAACGAAATCATCAAATCATAATGGAAAATCCTGACTATCACGGAATCCTTAAATCCTGTTCGCATTTCAAAAATCCTGTCCATCCCGAAATCCCTTAATCCTGTTCGCATTTTCAGCAATCCTGTTTAATCCTGTTCTGATTGATTGTCTATAAAAATCTCCTGTTCTAATACTTTTTTATGTTGGTGAAGAAGTTCCAATAGCAGTTGAATCCCTTTTTCAGGTACAGATGAAATATCGGCTGCCCTGTACAATTGCTTATTGTACAAAGCCCGGTTCCCGTATTTTACCAGGTAGTCCTCCGTTTGAGACGGGATAAAAAAGCTGGCCCGGTCACCGAGGTATTTTTCAAATTCATTCAAGTAGATATTGATACCTTCAAAATCGAGGTCACCGAAATGGAGGTATGCATTGGGGATGGATTGCAACCACTTCACAAGGTCATTGCTTTGAGGGTACCTGCTTACAAACAAGGGCTGGATATCTTTAAAGAGGTATTGCTGCTGTTTTATTTTACTGAAGTTCTCCGCATTTTCAATACCCACAATGGCTATGGATGGATCAGGTATAAATGTTTTATAATCCTGTATAAATGTAAAACCCCCTGGTAATGGATTTAGCACAAATGGTTTGCCCTGCATCAAACATGGAACGGGTTCGTAAACATTGGTAAGAAAACCACTGAATGTGCGGATACTTTTCAACTTCGAATCACCTGAGATTGATACCGAATCAGCGCGTGATAATTCCTGTTTTGATTGCTTTTGAATATATAAATCCAGGTCCCCAATACCAAAATGATTATGCAGGTAAGCATTCAATACAGCTACATCGGGCAGGTAAACCTGCGACCTGGTTTTGGTTAACTGCTTTTTGAAAAGCACCCCATCATCCAGCATTTTATTCACCACCGGGTGCCGCATCAGCGATCCGGAAATCAAATGCCCTATTTGTAATAACTGCTGCAATTTTTGGGCGATATGTAGCGGCAGTTTCATTAAGCAGTAGCCAGGTGGGTGATGATTCTTTTGATGCGGGTATTGCGTTTATTGTCTTTCTCCAGTTTGTAAATATGCCGGTAATTCAATGCATTGTTTTCGGTAGGCGACCCGTTAATCAGTAAGATATTCCGGTCGTTGGCGAATTGCAGAATACCTTTGATATTGTTGGGATGCAACTTGCCAATTTCATCCATCATACAATGCAGCCTGAACTCTTTAAACCTTTTGCTGGCGCCTTCTTTAAAAACATTCAGCAACATAATATTGATCATTGCCTTCACCAAAACATCCGTACCTTCCGAACCCACATTCGACAATTTCTCTACCCAGCCTGTATCATTCTGGTTTTCCTCTACCCTAAATTTCAATTCAAAAGAATCTGATAAAGCAATGGTATCTTTTCGATATTCAGTTATAGCCTTGCTGAGTTGTTTCAACAGGTCAACGGCTTTTTTATTTTTGCTTTCCTGGTCAGTGGATGAAAACAGGTTGAGCCCGCCGATATCAAAACTATGTTCATCATTGTATTTTTTTACTTGCAGCAATAGCTGCACCACCCTGTTGGCACTTTCGTCAATCCGCAATTCAATCTTCCGGATGGCACCCACAAAATTCTTGTTCTCAAAATCACGGTTGATATTGCTGATCACTTTTTGAATATCACCGGTCTTCGACATCAGGTCGCCGGTTTCCTTTCCTACCAGTTTTATTACATTGGCAAAACGTTCATTTACCCGACGTTCATATTCATCAATTTTACTGTTGTTGATAAATTCATTTAGTTCTTCCGCAAATTCCTGGTAGCCATGTTTATCGCCCAACATCTCCGGAAACTGAAAAATATTTTGTGCAGAAAAATTACCCAGGAATTTATTGGCAGCTTCTTTCAAATCATCCAGTCGCTTGATAGCTGTATAGTAACAATGGTTCACTTCATCAATGAGGGTACGACAATCTTTTTCATTCTTGTACATTTCCTTTTCCTCAGTGTAAGCGGCAGGGAGGCTTAAATAACTTTCAGTTTGCTGAAAGCGATAAAAGGCTTTCATATCTTCTTCCAGTTGATTCAACTGTTTCTGAACCTGTACCAACCGATCGTTTAGTTCGTTAGCGGTTTGCTGGAAAGCTTCTTTCTGCAAGCGGTATTTTTCCAATTCGGTACCATATTGTTTTTCCAGTTGGGCCCGTTGCGATTTGAAACTGTCTGCTTTATCTATTAATTCTTTTTTATCCTTTTTATATTCAGCGGCAAGGTCACGGTTGTCTTCTATAAACTGTAATTCCCCTCTCGTTTGCCGGATAAAATTTTCAATTGCCTCCAGGCGTTTGGTATCAGCACCTTTGCCGGCCAGCGCCTGCTGCCTGCGTTTCCGGAGTTCCTGCTCTTCTACCTGCCAGTTTGCTTTATATATCCTGATGGCTTCGTTGATGGTTGCGAGTTGCTGATCCAGTTGCTGGTCGATGCTGCTGAGTTTTTTTGAATGCTCCCTTTCTTTCGACTTCAATTGTTTTTCCAGCTCCTTTTCAATTTGCTGTGCGGATAATTGTGCCTTTGCCAATGCCTCACTGGCTTTAGCAATATTGGCATCAATGATCGCTATGGCTTCCTGCCTGGCTTGCTTCGCTTTCTGTTCCCAATCCTTCACCTGCAAACGGGCCTGCTGTAATTGCAGCGTATCCTGTTCCTGTTTATATTGCTTTTCAAGAGAGCTGTCCTTTGCTTCCTTTACTTGTGGCTGATATTTCTTCTTTAACTTATCTAACTGTTGCACCTGTTGTTTAAGCAATGAATCCAACTGCTTTTGCTGATCTGCCACATTTTTTTCCAGTTGCTTTAATTCTGATTGATAGGCCGACAGTGATTTTACTTTTACCGGTAAGTCCTGCAGGTTTAGCTCAATTCCATATAAACTGTTGCTGTTCCCTTTACCTATTGTTGGATTTAAGGAGTTATCAAATAGAACCTGTTCGCTGATGGCCTTGCCAATGCTCTCTTCCCAGCCTGGTTTATTTTTATTTAACCAACCGTATAGTGCCTGTTCACTACCGGCTAATTTTTCCGTGATGGACTGTATCAATTCCTTGTCAGCAGCCAGGGCAGCCTCTAATTTTTCCTGCTGCCGATCGGTAGTTTGTTTTGCTGATTTTTCATCCAGCTCCCATTGCTTTTGCAATGTTTCCACGAGCATCTTAAAATTCCGTATTTCATTTTCGTTTTCCCGGATAGCCAGCTTATACTGTGCTTCGGTATCGAGTGCATTGGAAGTCTCTTTTTCAAAAAAGCGCTGGTGCGTAATGGTGGCTTTTTTTATACGTTCCTGCTGCAGTATTTGCTGTTGCTGTTCTAAGGCTATATGCGACTGTTCAATGGCCTCCTTATTTTGAAGACGGATGGCCGCAATAGATTTATCCGCCGACGTACGGGCAGCTTCCTTTTCGTTTCCAGCCTGTTCCCGGTAGTTGATAATGTCTTCCTTTTTTGTTTGTTCAAACTGCCGGGCAGCTTGCTCTAAACCGTTTAACAAACTGTCGAATTGTAGCGTAACTTCTGAGAAATGACTGGAGAGTACCTGCTGTTCCTGTGTGTATTTTTGCAAATTATTTTCCAGCTCCTTTTTCCTGCTGATCTGTTCAATAATTTCTTCTATCTTTTGCTTTGCATAATAATCTGATTTTTCCTTCGCCTTTTTTATATCACTATCCAGTACACTGATCTCTCCTCTTATCTTTTCGGTTTTAGTTCTATAGCGCTGTTCTGCGGATGTTGCTTTTTCTGTAATATCATCACTTTCTATATCCAGTTTTTCCTTTCTTTCCAGTAGTTTGGGTATAGATCGTTTTACCTGGGCTACGGACCATGCCAGTTGTAAGGCGAATTTATTTTTTTCGCTTTCCAAATGTTTGATGGCAAGATGATTCTTTACCACATTCTCCGCCTGTTTTATAATGTGCGGCTGTTTGTACAAGTGGATATCGTTCAGTTGATTTTCAAAATTCTTTAAATGATGGGTATAGCTCTGCAGGTCGATGCTGATTTCCTCTTCATTCAGCGACATGATGATGGTTTGCTTGATAAACTCTGCTTCCAGCTTGCTGTTTAGAAATACATTTTGAATGGTGCGTGGGATATTCTGGTATTGTTTGCTCTGCAACAGGGCGTATTTTACAAATTCTTTTTTACCTGTTTCCGTGTTCCCATACAGGATGTCGCGGTACTCTTCATACCGGTCAATTTTCCGGCTGTTGTCAATCCGTTTTGCATCCAGCAGTTGACGTATATCTTCCCATTTTTCAAATGCACGGCCATCGGCTGAAATATAGTGAGCACGATCGTATGCACCATCTATAAAACGGAAACAAACCTTGCCCTGGCTTTTAAAAGCAAGGATACAAAAAGGAGATGTCTCCCTTGCGACTTCGTAAATTAAATAGGAGTTCTGGTAGGGGAAATAATATTCAGCAAAATTTTTCTTTTCTTTTGAAATACCTAGTTTGAGTGTATCCGCATTATAAAAAAACAGGATGGCCCGGAGCAGGGTACTCTTTCCCACGCCCTGCGTACCAATCAGGTGAACATTGCCATCTACCATTACATCCGCATACGGAATGGTAGCACTGTTAATAAAAACTACTTTATTTAGAAATCTCATTACTTGTTTCTTCTTGTATTTGAATCGTTACAATTAAATCTTTTATATAATTAAAGGAGGCCAGCACTTTGTACTGTTGCATAATCTCATTCTCCAGTTCCACAAAGCCCGGTGCTACGAGCTGTTTATCAATGAGGCTGGTGATCCTTTCCTGGTAACTACCGTCGCTGGTTAGCCGCTTCATAATCTCCAGTTTATCTTTCAGACTGGCATCTATTTTCACCTGCACCAAAATGTCGGATGGAGAAAAGCGGAAGCCCGGTGCAAAGCTGTTATTGAAGGCTATGAAAAAATCCACCACATCTACCCAGCGGTAGGCCTGTTCAATTTTGCTATCCAAAGTAGCCTTCGCCTCAGTTCTCGAAAAGTAAAAGAATTCGTCTCCCCTTTCCAGTACAAAGTTGATAGCAATAAAATAATTGTACAGGTCGTCAAACTGCTCGTCTATTACATTGTATAGCTTGCGGATACTATCCTCCACACTGTTGCTGCAGATGAATTTACCTTTGCTTAAGGTATCAAAAATATCGGCTGTGTATTTTGTTGTCATAAGATTGTCCCCCGATCTCCGCCGCGGCGGAGAGTTCTTCAAACAGTTTGCTGTTTTCGGTGCCCCATTTAAAGTTTATTTTAAATTAGTTTTTTTAAATTTCAATTACTGTTTTTTCGATTAAGCAATAAATTTTTCCAATTACGATTGAGTTCTAAAATATCTACATTCATATTATTTTTTTTGAGTCCGGCATGATCCCTTTTTTCAGCTTCAGTGGCGTCGCACTCTTGTACTTTTAATTTTTTTTGAACTTTTTTTAACACCTGTTAAATGCTGGATTCCCTGAAATTAAAGCACCGATTTCTGAAACCATTATATTCCTGGTATCCACTGTAAACTGCATTTTTACCCCTTTAGAGGACGGGGGTTACTGTGGGTATACCATGGCATACTCCACCGTTTCATCATTTTGAAATGTATCTTTCACATTCAGCTCCTGCTCGTACATGGAAATCATCTGGCAAAAGATGGTGATCTTTTCTTCATAGCTTACTTCCCGCTCATAATGATATTGCATAATGTAACTATACAGGTGATGGCCAGATGCTACAAAGCCTCTTTTTATTTCTTCGAGGTCGATGAATATTTCTTCTTCAATACCGGGTAATAAATCGTCACTGGCAATACTTTCTGCAATGGGCATTTTCGATTTGCCGGACTGCTTCATTCTGCCGGCTACTTTTTCAATTATTGCCCGGCCCTCATCCGACTGTAAATAATCGAGCGACAATTTCAACGGGTAGGCCGGCCGGCTTTCATACATCACATCATTGCGTGCCATCAGCAAGCTGATAATATTGGTCTTGGCTTTTAATTCAAACTGATCTTTCAGGTATTTTACCTGTTTAATTTTTTCGAGAATACGGCTCTGGTGTTTTACCTGGTTCAGGTAGTCAATGATCTGCTTCTGTGTTTCAATCAGGTTGTGCCGGCTCTCGGTTAATTGGTTGCGCAGTTGGGTTACCACTTGCTTCAACTCCTCATCCAGCGCCGTTATAAAAAAAGTAACTTCTTCTTCGGATACCAGCAACTCGGTTTGCTCAATCAAGCCATAAATAGCCCTTCGTTTTTCATCAAATGCTTCGAGGCGGGCAATTTTAATGGCGTAATTCGGCTCGGCTTTAAAGGCATTTTCAATGTTCCGGTTAAGATCAACAATATTTCGCAATGTAATTCGCCCGATTTTGCGCAAAGCAGCCTTTACCTGTTTAAGATAGGTGTATTTACGGTGTTCATTGCTTTCCTGCAGGTAGAAATTGATGTGTTGTTTAACTTGCTGAATATTCTCATTGATATAGGAGGTGTTGATTTCTTCATTCACTTCCAGTACCTGTTCAAAAAATACCTGAAACTGTTCATCTATTTCGAGAAAAGGGCCGTTTTTTCGCAGTATCCCTTTCAGGCAAAGTGTTTCAATGCGGTCTTCATCCAATAATTCCAGCGCATGATCCATTTTATAAGCAAATGATTTCCGCTTTTCAAACATCTCCACCAACAGCTCTTTCGACCAAACCAGGGTGTTGATCAGCTCTTTTATGGATTGAAAATGGTTCATTATTGATCGCCCGTTATATGTGGTTATTTTTTGAGCGGCAAATATACTGCAATGCGGGCTGAAATTGGATTTAGACTGGCGCTAAGGAGATTCAACCTTACTGTATCCGTTATTAGGAATTGCTCGCCGGTAAGCAACACAAGTGGTATAAAATTTAAATATCCAGGCACATTTGCAGACAACCAGATCAAACATGATGATTTATTTATACCGCTGAACGATAAAGAGGCCGCTCAACACTAATACAACACCCAATACCGTATAAAGATTAACCGGTTCATTCATCATTACCCGGGCCAGGGCAAACCCAAAAATGGGGCATAAAAACAGCCAATAAGAAGCTTTTACCGGGTTTTGTTTTATTAAATACAACCAAAGCACCACCGCCCCGATGGAAACCGGGATAGCCAGCCATACCACTGATTTCCAAAATTTAAGATCGTATGCATTTTGATCTCTATGATAAGTTAGCAACAGAACGGGCAGTAAAAAAACGCCCCCTATGATTGTTTGCCAGCCATTGATAGTTAGTATTTGCAAACCGTTCCATTTTACACGGGCATAGTATACCGTGCCTACCGAGTATGCGATCATACTGATCAATAATATCCCAATGCCTGCCGGGGTAGCAAAACTGTTTTTCAACAACGGGTAGGACGCAATCACCACTCCTAAAAAGCACAATACCAAACTCAAAATATTTTGGATCCGGATTTTATGCGACAACCAAACTGCTGCTATCAATGCGATAAAAACAGGGTTAATAGCCACCGCAAGGCTTCCCAAACCTGCCGATATATATTGCATGGCAATTACATAGAGCCCCAGGTAAATTGAAATATTTAACACGCCGTAAATACACAATTGCCGCCACTCCTGCTTTTGCGGTATTCGGTTACCCCTGATAACGTGGGTTATGAACAACATAATAAAACCTGCTATGAAAAAACGTGAGGTTGCAATTACAAAGGGCTGCACCGACTCTAATCCAATTTTAGTAGCCACAGAAGCAGATGACCACAAAACGGCAAAAGCCATTCCTGCTGCAACAAATTTCCATTCAGGGGATTTACCGGGTGACGCTATTTTTCTATTAGTGCTAGATTGATCCAAAATATTTTATCGGGTAACCGTATAATTTTATGATTGGGTTAAGTATTACAAAACTAAATGGAAATAAAGATTTAGGGATGTAAAAAATTTATTACCTGGTAAAAAGCATTGTATCCGAAGACCTCTCCGCTACGGCTGAGGAGCGGCCAGGAAGTTTATAAGGGCTTCTCTTCCACTGAGGAAAAAAGTGCTTCTTTCCCAATCAATTGCTTCAGCAAAACCATTTGATTGCCCGCCCTTACAAAATTATGTCCGGGATATTTGGCGCCATAATACACATCGTCATTAATATGATCGGTGATGAAGCGTAGCGCCTGCATATAGATCATAAATTTGCCGGCATAAAAGAAATAGCTTCTTTCTGTTTCGGTCAATTCATCTTTCATTTCATTAAAATAACCAGCTACTATAGCTGTATAAAAATCCTCTCTGATCTTTATTTTAGAAAAGTCTTTTTCGTCTTCATTTACCGGCGATAAATAGGTTCGCATCATATCGCCCACATCGCTTATAAAATGACCAGGCATTATTGTATCAAGATCAATTACACAAATACCTTTATCCGTTTCATCAAATAACACGTTGCTGATCTTGGTATCGTGATGGGTAATCCGTAGCCTGAATGCAGGGTTTGCAATGATCATTTCGTATTCCTTTACGATTGATGCATGATATTTAACATCATTGATTAATTGGGCCGATTCTGCGATACGTTGCCGGTTACCATTTTCTAAAGCCGCCAAAAACTGCTGGTACCTCAGTGAAAGATTGTGAAAATCGGGGATGGTTATTTTTAGTTCGATCAAATCAATGCCGGTAAGTAACCTTGTAAACCTGCCGAATTGTTTGGCAGCTTCATAAGCCTCCGAGGCAGTTGTTACTACATCCTTTGTATGAGAACCTTTCACGAAAGGAAACATCCTGAAATAACCTTGCTGCGGATCATGTATCAATTCATTTCCACCGGTAGTTTTTACCGGCGATACAAATTGGTACCCGGGGTAATGTTCCTTTAAATATGCTGCAACTTTTCCGATGTTATTGGCAATGTCTTCGGGCCTTTTAAAAATAGCATCATTGATGCGTTGTAAAATATAGTGATTACCCGCTGCGGTTATTTTCCAGGTATTGTTGATAAGGCCGGCGCCAAATGCTGTGATGGTGGCAAGGCTTTCATTAAAACCGTATGCGGATAATATGGTTTTTAACATGTGATAGGTTTATAATTTGACAACCGGTAAACTGATAAATTGGTGCGTTGGTATTTTGGTGCGTTGGTTTATCGATGCGTTGGTACATTGTTACGTTGGTTCGTTGATTCGTTGGTTCGTTGGTTCGTTGGTTCGTTGGTACGTTGGTACGTTGGTACACAGGGCGTTGCCCTGTGCTGTGATCTTGCCGCCCTTTCAGGGCTCAATAGTTATTTTTTATGGGATATGAAACGCCTATAATGCCAATTTACCCAGCTCAATAATCATCATTCAATACAAACACTTTTTTCCGGTACATCCATTGCCCACCTGTAAAATCGGGAAACTCAACCGTCTGGTTACCCAACTCTATTGATTGTTCGCTTAACGGTGTTATGGCACTCCATGCCGCAGCATCGTACACATCCATCTGCGTAGCGGCTTTGCGTTTGGCGGATTCTATAAAGGAATGAATCACAAAAAAATCCATGCCGCCGTGACCTGCGCCTGCTGCATCTTTGCCGTATTTCGCCCATAATGGATGGTCGTATTTTTCTAACCATTCCTTTTGAGATTCCCACTGGTGCGATTTTGATTTTCCTTCAATATGAACACTTTGGTTTAGATCCATCCACAAACCTTCGG
>JBBQTL010000066.1:0-22918 GCA_038213285.1 Chitinophagales bacterium | reverse complement strand
GTGGTGTTTATGCCGGTGATTACACCCAATCAAAAAATATCTCAGACGAAAATGTTTGGCGAAGAATGGATAGAAGTAAAATTGACTGGTGATACGTTTGATGATTGTGCAATTGCAGCAAAAAAATATACGGAAGAAAATGCCCTCACTTTTATTCCGCCTTTTGATGATTTAAGAATTATTGAAGGTCAGGGTACAATGGCAATAGAAATTCTGGAAGATCAGCCTGCTATAGATTTTTTATTAATCCCGGTTGGTGGTGGCGGATTAAGTGCAGGGGTTGGTACTTATTTCAAAACCTTTTCTCCCCATACAACCATCATTGGGTTGGAGCCGGAAGGTGCACCCAGCATGTTTGAAGCATTGAAAGCAGGTCACCCGGTTTCATTGGACAATATTGAACGGTTTGTAGATGGAGCTGCAGTAAAGCGGGTAGGCGATATCACTTTTCCGATATGCGCTTCTGTATTGGATGATATGCACCTGGTACCCGAAGGGAAAGTTTGCAGTACGATACTGAAATTATACAATGAAGATGCGATTGTGGTGGAACCCGCAGGTGCGCTTTCAATCGCCGCTTTGGATGATTATGCGGATGTAATTAAAGCGAAAAACGTGGTTTGCATCATTGGTGGAGGAAATAATGATATTGACAGAATGCAGGAAATTAAGGAGCGTTCTCTGCAATATGAGGGGCTAAAACATTACTTCCTGATTCGATTTGCACAAAGGCCCGGGGCGTTAAAAGAGTTTGTAAATCATGTACTTGGACCCAATGATGACATTACCAGGTTTGAATATATGCAGAAACACAATAAGGAAACGGGGCCGGCATTGGTTGGTATTGAATTAAAATCAAAAATCGATTACGAAGTGCTGGTGCAAAATTTAAACGATTTTCACATTAACTTTACCGAGTTAGGTAAAAATGATAATGTGTTTGGTTACCTCGTCTAGCCCTTATTTAAACGATCAATTGCCCGATTGCTTCAGCCTGTCCGAATACACAGTGGACAGGCGCATATGAAAAGAATGAAAAATCTGTGAAATTTTGTGAAACCAGTGGCAAAACAACTTATTTATGAAAGAAAATCTTGGCTTGTACGATCCGCAATTTGAGCATGATGCCTGTGGAATCGGGTTTGTTGCGAATATTAAAGGCTACAAATCACATCAGCACATCTCCGATGCACTCACCATTTTGGAAAATATGGAGCATCGTGGTGCCTGCGGATGTGAAACCAACACCGGTGATGGGGCCGGAATTTTTATCCAGATACCCCATGAATTTTTCTTTGATGAATGCGTAAAGCTGGGCGTTCATTTACCTGCCTTTGGTAAATACGGAGTAGGCGTTATTTTCTTTCCAAAAGAAATTAAGCTCAGGGAAGAATGCAGGGATATTTTTAACCGGGCGGCAGAAAAGCTGGGTCTTGAAATTATTACTTACAGAAGTGTACCGGTAAATACATTTGATATCGGACCAACCGCATTATCTGTAGAACCCGTAATGGAGCAGGTTTTCATCGCCTGTCCCGATCATATCACCAACCCGTTGGATTTTGAAAGGAAATTATTTGTATTGCGCAAATATGCCAGTCATACCATCGACAATACCGTTCGAAAAGATGCCATTGGTTTTTATATAGCCTCCCTTTCCTTCAAAACAGTGGTGTATAAGGGCCAGCTTACCAGCAGGCAGGTTCGTAATTATTTTCCGGATTTAAATAATAAAAGAGTTGTTTCTGCTTTTGGGCTGGTACATTCCCGTTTTGCCACCAATACTTTTCCTTCCTGGAAACTTGCTCAACCGTTTCGTTATATAGCCCACAACGGCGAAATCAATACACTGCAGGGAAACCTCAACTGGCTGAAGGCAAGTGAAAAAGGCTTTGTGTCTAAATATTTTACCAGGGAAGAAATGGAAATGCTGTTGCCGTTAATTAACGGAGTACAATCCGATTCTGCCTGCCTGGATAATATGATTGAATTATTAACCCTTACCGGGAGGTCATTACCACATGTAATGATGATGCTGATTCCGGAAGCATGGGATGGGGATGATATGATGGATCCGGTTAAAAAGGCATTTTATGAATACCATGCCTCATTAATGGAACCATGGGATGGCCCTGCTTCTATATCATTTACAGATGGCAAAATTATTGGAGCCACACTGGATAGAAATGGACTCAGGCCTTCCCGCTATTGCGTTACAACAGACGACAGGGTAATCATGGCTTCTGAAACCGGCGCATTACCTGTTGAGCCTTCATTAATAAAGGAAAAAGGGAGGTTACAGCCAGGCAAAATGTTTGTAGTAGATATGGAACAGGGCAGGATCATCAGCGATGATGAATTAAAAAATACCATTTGCTCGCAAAAACCTTATGCCGATTGGTTAAATAAATATAAAATCAGGTTAGAGGAATTACCCGAGCCAAGGGTAATGTTCACCCACCTAGAAAGTGACCAGATATTCAAATATCAAAAAGTATTTGGCTATACTACGGAGGACCTGGATGAAATTATTGCACCGATGGCGTTGGAAGGTAAAGAGCCGATAGGATCAATGGGTACAGACGTTCCACTGGCTGTATTGAGTGATGAACCACAACACCTGACTTCTTATTTTAAACAGTTATTTGCACAGGTTACCAATCCTCCCATCGACCCAATCAGGGAAAGATTGGTAATGTCGTTGACCACGTTTGTTGGTAACAATGGAAATTTACTCGAAGAAGATCCATTAAGCTGTCACACCGTTGCTTTAAAGCATCCTGTGTTGTCTAATTATGAATTGGAGAAAATCAGGAGCATTGATACCGGTGTTTTCCAGGCAAAAACACTGCAAATGTATTATCGTGCAGATGGCAAACCCGATTCATTGAAAAAAGGATTAGACAGGTTATGCCGTTATGCAGTAGATGCAGCCGAGGATGGTTTTGAAGTGTTGATATTAACGGATCGTTCGATAGATTCCGATCATGCTCCCATTCCTTCTTTACTGGCTACAGCCGCAGTACATCATCATTTGATACGTAAAGGGCTCAGGGGTTTGGTAGGTATAGTTGTGGAGGCAGGTAATGTATGGGAAGTACATCATTTCGCCTGCTTAATTGGTTATGGTGCTACCGCAATTAACCCATACATGGCATTGTCGAGCATACGGGATATGAAGCTGAGCGGAAAATTACAGACCGACCTTGATGTAGAACAACTAAAGAAAAATTATACCAAGGCCGTCAATGATGGTTTGTTGAAAGTGTTTTCAAAAATGGGAATTTCGACGCTGCAATCCTACCAGGGTGCCCAGATATTTGAAATTCTTGGTTTAAATAAGTCTGTCGTTGATAAATATTTCACCGGCTCTATTTCCCGTATTGAAGGATTGGGATTGGATGAAATTGCCAAGGAGAGCCTGGCAAAGCATGCATTTGCATTTCCTAAAAAGCAAATTCCGGTTGACCGTTTGCCCGTCGGTGGACTTTACCAATGGAAACGCAAAGGCGAATTTCATTTGTTTAATCCGCAAACCATTCACCTGTTACAGTATTCTACCAGGATGAATGATTACCCAACTTTTAAAAAATATTCAAAACTGGTGAACGACCAGGGAGAGAGGGCCTGTACTTTAAGAAGCCTTTTCCAGTTCAATCATCACCGGCCACCGGTTTCTATTGACGAGGTTGAACCATCTGAAACAATATTAAAAAGATTTTCCACGGGTGCTATGAGTTTTGGCTCCATTTCGCATGAAGCTCATAGTACACTGGCCATTGCCATGAATCGCATAGGTGGTAAAAGCAATACCGGTGAAGGAGGGGAAGATGAAATGCGTTACGAACAATTGCCCAATGGCGATTCTATGCGTAGTGCCATTAAGCAGGTAGCTTCCGCAAGATTTGGGGTCACAAGTTACTATTTAACACAGGCAGATGAATTGCAGATAAAAATGGCGCAGGGTGCCAAGCCAGGTGAAGGTGGACAATTGCCGGGTCATAAAGTAGATGACTGGATCGGCCGTGTTCGCCATGCAACACCTGGTGTTGGACTTATTTCACCGCCTCCGCATCACGATATTTATTCAATTGAAGATCTGTCCCAGTTAATTTTTGATTTAAAAAATGCCAACAGGGATGCGAGGATCAATGTAAAACTGGTATCCAAAGCTGGCGTTGGTACAATCGCCGCCGGTGTTACCAAGGCAAAAGCTGATGTTGTTTTAATTGCCGGTTTTGATGGCGGAACGGGAGCCTCACCTATGAGCTCGATAAAACATGCAGGGCTCCCATGGGAACTGGGATTGGCAGAAGCACACCAAACCCTCGTAAAAAATAAATTGCGCAGCAGGGTGGTTTTACAAACAGACGGACAGTTAAAAACAGGAAAGGATATTGCAATCGCGGCATTATTGGGCGCTGAAGAATGGGGGGTTGCTACGGCTGCATTGGTTACAGAGGGATGCATCATGATGCGTAAATGCCACCTGAATACCTGTCCGGTTGGCGTGGCCACCCAGGATAAACAATTAAGGGAGCGTTTTAGTGGAAATGCAGATTATGTAGTGAACCTGTTTAAATTTTTAACGGAAGAATTACGGGAGATCATGGCCCAGTTAGGTTTCCGTACAGTGAACGAAATGGTAGGGCAGGTTGATTGCCTGGAAATGAGGGAAGGAATCGACCATTGGAAATATAGCAAACTCGATCTGTCACCCATTTTATACAAAGAGCCGGCATCTATTTATACCGGGTTGTACAATAAGGAAGCACAGGATCATGAACTGGAAAACGTACTCGACTGGAAACTGGTAGCCGCTGCCCAGCCTGCATTGAACGACCAGAAAAAAGTGACCGCTACTTTCGACATAAAAAACATAGACCGTACAACCGGTACCATTTTATCAAACGAGATTTCCAAGAAATATAAGGGGGACGGATTACCGGAGGATACCATACATTTTAAATTCATTGGTACAGCAGGTCAAAGTTTCGGTGCATTCAATACAAAAGGCGTTACACTTGAACTGGAAGGCGATGCAAATGATTATTTTGGTAAAGGATTGAGCGGTGCCAAACTGATTGTTTATCCTTCAGCGAGAGCAAGCTTTGTTCCTGAGG
This sequence comes from Chitinophagales bacterium, assembly GCA_038213285.1. Lineage (GTDB taxonomy): Bacteria > Bacteroidota > Bacteroidia > Chitinophagales > Chitinophagaceae > Ferruginibacter. The sequence goes on along the minus strand of JBBQTL010000066.1, from coordinate 17,795 downwards.
ATAATATTATTATTGGCAATGTGGCTTTTTATGGGGCTACTTCCGGTGAATCCTATATCAGGGGCAAGGCCGGAGAAAGGTTTGCAGTTAGAAATTCAGGTGCAATTGCGGTTGTGGAAGGTGTAGGCGACCATGGTTGTGAATACATGACCGGCGGAAAAGTAATTATACTGGGTGATACTGGAAGAAATTTTGCAGCCGGTATGAGTGGTGGTATTGCCTATGTGTATGATGTAAAAGGTATTTTCCCCATTCAATGTAACAGGGAAATGGTAGATCTCGACCCTGTTGAAGAAGAGGAAGATAAAGATGATTTATTTCTAATGATCAGTAATCATTTTAAATACACAAATAGTAATGTAGCCAAATTTGTACTGGAAGATTTTGAAAACCAGGTGAAGAATTTTGTAAAAGTATTTCCAAAAGATTATAAGAAAGTATTGCAAAGGCAGGCAAGTATGGTAAAAGAGGGAATCAGGAAATAATGTTGATCTAAACTCCAGGCAGCTTAAAAATTATTATTTAATTTAAAAAATTCTCCTTTTTGGGAGGCGATTAGAGATGGGAAAACCAACAGGCTTTTTAGAATTTACCAGAGAACTTCCTACAAAACGTTTACCGGATGAAAGAGTGAATGATTATAGGGAGTTTATTGAAAGATATTCTGATGAAAAATTAAACCAGCAATCTGCCAGATGCATGGATTGCGGAATTCCATTTTGCCACAATGGTTGTCCGCTGGGTAATGTGATACCTGAATTCAATGACGCAGTATATCGGAAAAGCTGGAAGGAAGCATATGATATCTTATCCTCCACTAATAACTTTCCTGAATTTACCGGTAGGATATGCCCGGCACCCTGTGAAACATCCTGTGTATTGGGAATCAATCAACCGGCAATCACAATTGAAGAGATCGAGAAGCATATCATAGAAATTGCATTTGATAAAGGTTTTGTTCAGGCTGAAAAAAATATTTCAAGAACCGGCAAAAAAGTAGCAGTAGTTGGAAGCGGACCTGCCGGGTTGGCTGCGGCCGCTCAGCTAAATATAGTGGGCCATTCTGTAACAGTATTTGAGCGGGATGATATGCCAGGCGGTTTGTTAAGATATGGGATACCTGATTTCAAACTCGAGAAATGGGTGGTTGAAAGAAGAATCAAGTTAATGGAAGACGAAGGAGTGGTATTTAAATGTAACTCGAATGTAGGAGTTGATATCAGCATCAGTGATTTATTAAGGGAATACCAGGCGATCGTACTTGCCGGTGGTAGTACAGTTCCAAGAAACCTGCCTGTTCCGGGTCGGGATTTAAAAGGGGTGTATTATGCCATGCATTTTTTAAAGCAACAAAACAAACGGGTTAGTGGAATTCCCTTTACAGAAGAAGATATTTTCGCAACCGGAAAAAATGTAGTGGTAATTGGTGGCGGAGATACGGGGAGTGATTGCGTGGGTACTTCAAACCGTCACAAAGCCGCTTCGGTATTGCAGTTTGAGTTATTACCCAAGCCTCCTGCAGACAGAAGTAATTATATGCCATGGCCAACATACCCTATGTTACTCAAAACTACTTCTTCTCATGAAGAGGGGTGTGACAGAAGATGGGCAGTAGCCACCAAAGAATTTATTGGTGATGAAAAAGGCAACCTCAAAGCGTTAATACTGGTTGACCTGGAATGGAAAGTAGTAGATGGCAGGGCGGCCCAGTTTGTTGAAATAAAGGGAAGTGAAAGAAAAGTGCCTTGTGAATTAGCTTTATTAGCCATGGGATTTGTACATCCGCAGCATGAGGGCCTGATAAATGAATTGGAAATAGAATTAGACGACCGGGGCAATGTAAGAGCAACTGAAAAAAATTATCAGTCCAGTATTTCCAGAATTTTTGCAGCAGGCGATGTGCGGCGGGGACAATCGCTGGTAGTATGGGCAATTAAAGAGGGTCGGGATTGTGCTCAAAAGGTGGATGAGTTCTTAATGGGACAGTCCTTACTGGAAACAGCCGATGGCAATGCGATTGCACGATATCTTTAGTAAAATGTTGATTTAATTTTTGTTGAATATAATATCGACTATTATATTTTTTTGGAGGGATGCAGTATTGATCTGCATCCCTTTTTATTTTTAGAAATATAACATAGCCTAAAACTTCTATCATTTCCATCAAAGAATGGTTTATCGCCTAAACATACCCGAAGAGAACACGTTGTAATTCCATTACCAATCCAAATTTCTATGGTATTCCCAAAAAATGTACATAAGTTCCATGACCTAAAAAATTAATATTTAAAAAATATTTATTTTTTAGATAAAAAGTAAAAAGTAGCTTAAAATTAAACCGTGAGTAAAGTTTACGCTATTTCACTATTTCCCTCATAAAAATCGTTTTTACCTGACTTTTTGTTGGTTTTATTAAAATTCTTAAATATTTATTTACGATATAATGGGTATGTTTAGATGATTTTATGAACATTAAAATAATATAAATATGATAAATTTATTCTTTCAATTATAAAATTATGTATTTTTACTCTATAGAAAATATATGTGAATAAAATATAATGTTTTATTTATGTTTTTGAAAACCTAAAAACAATCAAGAATGGCAAAAATTTCGATTAAATCAATTATCCCCTTTGCGGTGTTAATTGTGCTTGCGTTGGCAGCGGCTTTTATTGCACCAGAAGCAGATTATGTACCTGGTCCCAATGATCCCCAGTACAATACTTCGGATATGGCATGGGTATTAGTATCAACTGCATTTGTATTTTTAATGACTCCTGGTCTTGCATTTTTTTATGGTGGAATGGTTAACCGTAAAAATGTTATTTCTACGATGATTAAAAGTGTGGTTGCTGCGGGTATTGTTGGCGTATTATGGATTGTTGTTGGATTCAGTTTAAGTTTTGGCGATTCAGTTGGCGGTTTTATCGGTGATCCCAGAACATTTTTATTTTTTAAGGGTGTAAAGTCCCATGCGGCATGGCCTTTAGCCAATACAATACCACTAACACTTTTCTCTTTATTCCAGTTGATGTTCGCCATTATTACACCAGGGCTGGTGGTTGGTGCGGTTGCTGAACGTATTCGTTTCACTTCTTACGTGGTATTTATAGTTTTGTTTAGTTTACTCGTTTACGCTCCTGTAGCACATTGGAGCTGGCATCCGGACGGATTCCTTGCTAAAATGGGCGCATGGGATTTTGCCGGTGGAACTGTTGTACACATCACAGCAGGATGTGCGGCCTTGGCAGGTGCCCTGGTTTTAAAGCGTCGTAAATCGCACCAGGAAAGAACTGAAATTCCACCAGCGAACGTTCCGTATGTTTTAATTGGAACCGGTTTACTATGGTTTGGATGGTTTGGTTTTAATGCAGGATCTGCAGTGGGTGCAACTCCACTAGCAGTGAATGCCTTCGGCACTACCAGTACGGCGGCTTCTGCTGCGGGTTTGGCCTGGATGTTTTTTGATGTATTAAAAGGCAAAAAGCCATCAGTTCTCGGATTCTGTATTGGAGCTGTGGTAGGATTGGTAGCAATTACACCAGCCGCAGGGTTTGTAGGAATACCTCAAAGTATTATCATTGGTGTTGTTGGTGCAATTATTTCCAACATAGCAGTGGGAATTAAGCAAAAATCAAAATTGGATGATACATTGGATGTATTTCCCTGCCACGGTTTAGGTGGAATGGTTGGTATGTTAATGACTGGTGTTTTTGCAAGCTCAGTAGTTCATGGTATTAAAGATGGTCCTGAAGGTTGGGCTTATGGAAATTTCCCATTCTTTTTAACGCAGTTAAAAGCAATGCTGATTGTAGTTGTTTACAGTTTTACTGTTTCCTTCCTGATATTCAAGTTTATCAATTTCATTTTGCCGATTCGTGTTAGCGCTGCTGATGAAGAAGAAGGTTTGGATGCTTCTCAACATGATGAAAAATATATGCAGGGTACTTTATTGGTAAAGACCGGCGGTACTTTTGAAGAAAAAGAAAATATCTAAATATTGGTTCCTGTTAGCACCAGGGTTTCCCGGTATTGTAAAACCCTGGTGCTTCATGTTGATCATTATCATGACACATTTAAACGTCATGATAGCATTTATTGACACCTAAGAGTACTTCCTAATTAATTGTCATTAAACAGACGTTGCTGCTTGAAAAAAGAAGTCAGGTTTTCTTACCTGTAATAACCCAATTATTTACTTTAAACTTTTAAAATGAAGAAAACTTTTTTAGCAACAGGAGTTATTATTTTAGCAACTGTATTATCAAACAATTTCCTGTTGGCACAGGATTCCACCAAATCCTTAACTATTTCCGGAAGTGTGGATGCTTACTTCAGGCATAATTTCAGTAGTCCAAAATCTGCTCCATATAATAACTATACAAGTTTTACAAATTCTCAAAGCTCTTTTGAATTAGGGATGGCTTCCATACGTGCAGATGCCTCGGCTATGTCAGGTAAAGTAACAGGAGTTGTTGATCTTGGTTTTGGACGCCGGGCAGAAGAGTTTTCATATAATGATGGTAATGCCGGTTTTCTTTCATTGGCCAATGTTAAACAGTTGTATATAACCTACGCTCCGTCAAGTACTGTAAAATTTACTATGGGAAAATTTGGTACGCACGTAGGATACGAATTATTAGATGCGCCACTTAATAGAAATTACAGCATGTCTTACATGTTTACAAACGGACCATTTTTTCATACCGGTTTAAAAATGGATGTAACTGCCGGACCGGTTGGATTTATGCTTGGAGTAGCGAATTACACAGATCAGTCAACTGCTACCATTCCAACAAAAACCCTGCTTGGTCAAATTAGCGGAGCTTCCTCTAATGGAAATATTAAGGCATTCCTTAATTATGTTGGTTCTTATGGATCAAAATCCAAATCAATCCCCGGTGGACTTGAAAGTTTGAGCCAGTTTGATTTGGTTGTAAACGCTGTGGTAAACAGCAAGTTTAATATTGGTGTAAATGGCACTATACAGGATCGCAAAAACGGGGTAGCTGCTACCAGCGGAAGTTGGAAAGGTGCGGCTTTATATCTGAATGTTGACCCAACTGCAACAGTTGGCCTTACACTAAGAAGTGAGTACATCAGCGATAGCAAGATGGTTTACTTTGGTACAAAAAACATCTTTGCCAATACATTATCATTGAATTTAAAGGCTGGCCCTTTAACCATTATTCCGGAGTTCAGGATTGAATCCGCACAAAGTGGTTTTTATACAAAAAGCAATGGCACCAGCTCTAAATCAACTGCTACCGGTTTGTTAGCCGCTCTTTACAAGTTTTAATTTTTCTGAATCAATTATAGAAAGCGATACAGTTACCTTTTTCATATGGCAAGCAATCGTTAAGGCCCTTCATTTTCATGAGGGGTCTCTATTTTGAAACGGGCGTTCGTTAATGCACAGGGGTATATTACAAGCTAGATTTTTTACCTCCCGAATTTGGAAATCACCTGGTAAGGAGGTTTTTGACATTTGATTAATAGCAGGCTATTTTTTTTTCAGTGAACTGTGTCCTCCCTTTTGTTCCTTTCTCCCAAGTAGCCTTGCTTTAATTTGCGATTTTGTTTAGCCTTTGTTTTGTAAGCTCGTGCCTGAATGATGTGGACAGAATTATGATATCAGACTTTTAATTATTCAAGCTTTGCAATGTCTAAAAAAATTTTGTCAATACTTTGTTAAAAAAGTATCATTGATATTATAAAATTATTATTACTTTTATAATAGATTTCATTCTATCACACTAAACGATTGTTCTGCTTATGTTAAAAAAAACTAACCTTCTCGCAAGGGCAGTAGTCTGCTTTTTGCTATTTGTTTTCCTGTCTGGCAGTTTATTCGCCCAAAAAAGAATTACCGGAAAAGTTATCGGAGCAGATGGACAGCCAGTTACCGGTGCCTCAATTCAAGTAAAGGGTACTTCCGTTGGAGCATTATCTGGTGCCGACGGCACATTCATGCTAACGGTACCTGCAGGAAAAAACACATTGGCTGTGTCTTCTATTGGTTTTAAAAACCAGGAAATTACTATCGGTACTCAAACTGATATCTCTATTTCAGTTGAAGCTGATATATCGGGTTTAAGTGAAGTGGTGGTAACCGGGTATAGTGGCCAGCAACGAAAAAATATTGTTGGTGCGGTTTCAACTGTAAAAGGTGAGCAACTGGCTACAGTTCAAACAGGAAACGTTGAACAACAATTCCAGGGCAGGGTTCCTGGATTAACAGTTATTACCTCCGGTCAGCCAGGTACGGTCAGCCAGGTAAGAATCCGCGGTTTTGGATCTTTCTCTGGTAATGACCCTTTATATGTAGTTGATGGAATCCCAACAACTAATATTGATTTCCTCAATGGAAATGATATTGAATCCACTACGGTTTTAAAAGATGCAGGTTCTGCTTCTATTTATGGTTCACGGGCTTCAGCAGGGGTAATATTGGTTACTACCAAAAAAGGCAAGGCAACTAAGGGCCTGAGAGTTACCTATGACGTTACTTATGGTTTGACTGTTCCTGGAAAAGGTCTTGAATTACTAACACCCCAACAGCAGGCGGATATGACATGGACTGCCTTGAAAAATGCAAACCAAACCTTAACACACCCTCAATATGGTTCCGGAGCTACACCAGTATTACCTGATTTCCTGAAAGTAGGTGATGAACAGGGTTTATCTGGATTATCGGCAAGTGATCCCAGGCTTGACCCAGCTAAATTCAACGTAAATTTTGATAAAGGATCTATTTACCAGGTTATTAAAGCTAATAAAGCGGGAACAGATTGGTATGGTGGTTTAACAGATACCAGGCCACTTCAAAATCATACGCTATCATTGAGTGGCGGTAATGAAAGTGCAAAATATTATGCGGGTATCAGTTACTATAATGAGCAGGGAACCGTAATTAATACCAATCTTAAGCGATATTCATTGCGGATGAATACTGAATTCAAAGTAAAAGATTTTATCCGTTTCGGCGAAAATTTCCAATTCACTTTTAGAGAGAATCCAAATATTGGAGGTGCTGCAGGTGAAAATGATATCTTGTTTGCTTTAACTATAAATCCGCTTCTTCCGGTATATGATGAAGGTGGCGGTTTTGCGGGTACTACCGCCAAAGGTTTTAATAACTCAAGAAACCCCATTGCCGGTAGAATCCGTACAAAGGACAATAGAGGCTTCAGTTCAGCAGTTTTTGGAAATTTTTATGGAGAGGTAGACTTTTTAAACCATTTTACTTTCAGATCTAGCTTTGGAGGAAATTTTGGTTTCTTTCAAAACAGGTTCCTGAATTACAGAACGTATGAAAATTCAGAAAATGTAGGTAGTTACACGTTTGGTGAAGGTGCGGGAAATTTTGGTGGGTGGACATGGACCAATACTGTTCGCTACAGCCAGGATTTTGGTAAACACAATGTCAACTTCATCGGGGGTATTGAGTCTATTGCAGATGGTTATTTCAGAACTGTAAGTGGAAGTGGTTTAAATCCATTTACTATAAATCAATCGTATCTGACCATTACTAATACTGATGCAAGTGGTAGAAATGTTGGAAGTGGCGGTAATCCTTTAGTAAAATTCTTTTCCCAGTTTGGTAAAGTAGATTATAATTATGATGACAGGTATTTGTTAAGTGGTACTTTAAGAAGGGATGGTGCTTCTGTATTTGGGGAGAATGATCCGTACGGTGTATTCCCGGCTGTTACAGCAGGATGGCGCATAACACAGGAAAAATTTATGAAAAATGCCACCTGGTTAAACGAATTGAAAATCCGCGGTGGTTGGGGTAAAATGGGTAATTCCCGTATTAGTCCAAATAATATCAATAACACAGCACAATCTACTCCTAATTTTGGATATGATATAGGCGGATCTAACACATCAATTTTATCCGGACTATCTTTAACTGGTATTGGTAACCCAAATGCAAAATGGGAAGAAAATACTACAGTTAACCTTGGCTTTGATGGTACACTCTTGAAAAATAAATTGGATATCATTTTTGATGTGTACACACGCAAAACAAAGGATTTGCTTTTCCGCGATGCCTTGCCAGCTACTTTAGGAGCAGCGGCGCCTCCATTTATTAATATAGGATCAATGGAGAATAGCGGGATTGACCTGATGATTACTTATAAAGGAAGATCAAGAAACCTGCGTTATGAAAATGACTTTATTTTCACAAAATATAAAAATGAGATCACTAAAATTTCAGATAGCAGAACATTTTTTGATGTAAATTTTACTAATAGGATTGGTGGAGGAGTAGTTCGTAACCCTGTTGGTCAGCCAGTATCAACCTTTTATGGGTATAAGGTTTTAGGATTATTCAGTGATGCTGCCGATGTAACAAAATCTGCCACACAGGATGGGGCAGCTCCTGGCCGCTTTAAATATGCTGATATCAATAATGATGGAAGAATAAATGATCTTGACAGAGGATACATTGGCAACCCTAACCCGGATTTTACGTATGGTTTTAATACCAGGTTAATCTATCGGAATTTTGACTTTGAAGCGTTGTTTTATGGAGTTGCAGGTGGAGATGTAATGAATTTTGCAAAGTGGTTTACCGATTTTTACCCATCGTTTGCGGGTATTGCCAAGTCAAGCAGATTATTGGATGCATGGACACCCACCAACACCGGGGCAAAAGTGCCCATAGTTGAAAATGTTTCAAATTTTAGCAATAATGGTGTTTTAAATTCTTACTACATTGAAAGTGGCAGTTACTTCAGGTTAAGAAGTGTGAAGTTTGGATATACATTGCCGGCTTCAACCTTAAAAAGAATTGGGATTGATAAATTGAGGTTTTTTATACAAGGAACAAACTTATTTACAATAACTAAATACACAGGTACTGATCCAGCGGTTAGCGGAGTTGACACAAATTTTGGAGTAGACGTCGGTAACTATCCGGTTAACAGGCAGTATCTGATTGGTCTTAGTGTAGGATTGTAAAAATAATAGCAGTTTTGCAAACAACAATTTCTAAAAATTAAAACTATGATGTATCAAAAATTAAAAATTATCATATTATTTTCTTTCACGGCGTTTATTATCATCGCTGGATGTAAGAAAGAATTCCTTAACCAGGCTACAACCGGTCTCTTAACAGAAGAACAGGCCCAAAGTAAAAAAGGTGCTCAACAATTTTTGATAGGATCTTATGCCGCTTTGAAAGGGCTTGGCTGGGAAGGCGGCGGTTCCAATTGGGTATATGGTAGTATTGTAGGCGGAGAGGCCAATAAAGGTTCAGACGCTGGCGACCAGGCAGATATTGTTCCCATTCAACAATACGCCGCATTACCAACTAATAATTACTTTAACGTCAAATGGCGAGCCTTATATGAAGGGATAGCCCGTACCAATGGGACCATTCGTATTGCATCAAAACTTAGTACAAATGATATTGCTGATGCAGATAAAACCCAAATTTTGGCGGAAGCAAGGTTTTTAAGGGGTTATTATCATTTTGAAGCCAAGAAGATGTGGAATAAAATCCCTTATGTTGATGAAACTATTAATGCTGCAACTGCAAAAGTTCCTAACAGTGCGGATGCATGGCCAAAAATAATGGCTGATCTGGATTTTGCTATAAAGAATTTACCTGTAAACCCGGGTGCTATAGGCAGGGCAAATAAATGGGCTGCAACTACAATGTTTGCAAAGGCATTGCTTTTTCAAGGTAAATATGCAGAAGCAAGAACTATGTTTACAGATATAATAGCCAATGGTAGAACCTCTGGTAATGTAAAATATGGCCTGGCACCTGCTTTTGCTGATTTGTTTAATGCAGATAAAGAAAACGATCCTGCTGTAAGGGCGGAATCGGTTTTTGCTTTTGAAGCTTCTATTAATGATGGTTCCAATGGAAACAATGCTAATTTCGACCATGTATTAAATTTTCCTTATAATGGCGGCCCTGGTGGTTGCTGTGGATTTTTTCAGCCTTCCTTCGAGTTTGTAAATTCATTCAGAACTACTGCTGCCGGCTTACCATTATTGGATGGATCTTATAACACAGGAACTAACCAGGTAAAAAATGACCAGGGACTTGAAGCAACTGATCCATTTACAACAGATGCTGGTAATCTTGATCCTAGATTGGATTGGACTGTGGGGCGTCGGGGCATTCCTTTTTTAGATTGGGGCAATCATCCTGGAAAAGCGTGGATTCGTGACCAGGGTAATGGAGGTCCTTATGCGCCTAAAAAGATGTCGTATTACAAATCGCAGCAAGGTAAGTTAACCGATGGCACCAGTTGGACGAATGGTTTAACTGCAACTAATTATAAAATTATTCGATTTGCAGATGTATTGCTGATGGCTGCGGAATGTGAAATTGATGGTGGTGGTACTTTAGAAAAAGCCCGTGAATATGTAAATTTAGTTCGTGCAAGAGCTGCTATACCGGCCACTTTTGTTCCGGGTGCAGCTGCAACTTATGTTATTGGTACCTACACTACACCCTGGACGGTAACTGCTGATGCAAAAACTGCCGTTCGATTTGAAAGAAAGTTGGAATTGGGTATGGAAGGGCATCGTTTCTTTGATCTGGTTCGTTGGGGAATTGCTGATGTAGCAATCAATACATTTTTAGCCTACGAAAAACCAAAGTTAAGCGCCGGGTATGGTGGCGCTACTTTTGCAAAAGGTAAAAATGAGTACTTCCCGGTTCCTCAAACTCAAATTGATTTACATACTTCTGGTGGTACTTCAACACTTGCTCAAAACCCAGGTTATTAATCAATAACTTAAATGTGGTTACATTAATTAAAGAATAAATTAAGAAGAAGGGTAGATGAAATATCTGCCCTTTTTCTATTTATATGGGCTTACATTTACTAAAATTAGCAACGAAAATTGTTTGGATAATGAAGGGTAGTTTTTTTCTCATAGTTGTTGTCATATCTGTCACTGCATGTTCTCCGGGCAAAAAGAAAATTTTTCAGCAATTAGATGGTTCGCAAACCGGGATTCAATTTAATAACCTGATTACGGAAAGCGATTCCATCAATATTTTGGATGTTGAATACATATACAATGGAGGGGGTGTAGCAATTGCGGATTTTAATAATGACGGATTGCAGGATGTTTTTTTTACTGGCAATATGGTTGACAACAAACTGTACCTGAATGAAGATAAAATGCATTTCCGGGATGTGTCATCCACTGCTAAAATAGAAGGCGCCGGTAAATGGTGTACAGGTGTTGCCGCAGTAGACATTAATAATGATGGGCTCATGGATATTTACTTAGGAACATCCATCAAAAAGAATGCTGGGGAAAGGGCGAATATACTTTACATCAATAAGGGCCCCGGAAAAGATGGGGTACCAGTTTTTGCTGATGAAGCGGTGGCTTATAGTGTAGCAGATACAGGCCATACCACCAATGCCGCTTTTTTTGATTATGATAACGATGGCGATCTGGATTTATATGTGCTCACCAATAAAATGGGAATAGATCGATATCCCAATCAATACCGAAAAAAAATTACCGATGGGAGTGCTGAGAATACCGACAGGCTTTACAGGAACGATTGGGATATTGCCTTAGGTCATCCCGTATTTACCAATGTTTCCAAAGAAGCCGGGATTTTAATTGAGGGATATGGTTTGGGACTCAACATTACCGATATCAATAAAGATGGCTGGAAAGACATCTATGTGACCAACGATTTTTTAACCAACGATTTGTTATGGATCAATAACCGCAACGGTACTTTTACAAATATGGCCGACCGGTATTTCAAACATACTTCCTATTCGGCAATGGGCACCGATGTGGCGGATATCAACAATGATGGTTTGATGGATATTATCGCGGTGGATATGTTGCCGGAATCTAATTACCGCAAAAAGATGATGACATCTGCCAACAATTATCAAACCTATTTAAACAATGATGAGTTTAAATACCAATATCAATATGCCCGCAACACGTTGCAATTAAACCAGGGGCCGGCCATAAAAAATAAGGACTCCGTTTCTCATCCTGTTTTTAGCGAAATCGGTTTTTTGGCAGGTATTGCAGCAACTGACTGGAGCTGGACGCCCATGGTAACGGATTTTGATAATGACGGGTTCCGTGATATTTTAATTACCAATGGATTTCCCAAAGATATTACGGATAGAGATTTTATGACTTACCGTGTAGATGCCAGTAATATAGCTGCAAAACCAGATATACTGGAACAGATCCCGCAGGTTAAACTACACAATTTTGCTTTTCAAAATAACGGCGATTGCACTTTCTCGGATGCATCAGAAGATTGGGGTATGATGGAACCTTCTTTCTCAAGCGGTGCCGCTTATGGTGATCTGGATAATGATGGCGATATGGATTTTATTGTTAACAATACCAATGGAGCGGCAATGGTTTACAGAAATGATGTGAGCCATCAGAAAGAAAATGACAACCATTACCTGCAAATAAAATTCCAGGGAGATAAACTGAATATCAATGGTATTGGTGCCTTGGCCGAAATATATTACGACAAGGGTAAAAAGCAGGTGTATGAAAACACGCCATACCGGGGCTATTTATCATCCGTACAAAACATGGCGCACATTGGTATTGGAAAAACTGCCACCATTGATTCCCTGATCATTAAATGGCCTAATGGTTATAGGCAGTTGTTAACAAATGTAACGGCAGATCAGTTATTGAAAGCTGATATTAAAAAAGCGTCCATGCCTTATTCCTTTGAGCAGCAACTATTTGCCGGCAATGCTCTGTTTACTGATATTACAGATTCAATCAATATCAGATACAACCAGGAAGAACTGGATTTCAGCGATTTTAATATTCAAAAATTATTACCTCATAAACTTTCAGAATATGGCCCGGGCATGGCAGTGGCTGATGTGGATGGAAATGGGTTGGATGATATTGTAGTGGGTGGTTCCTATTCGTATAGCGCTAAAATTTTACTACAACAGGCCAGCGGAAAATTTATTACAAAAGAACTGATAACCAATGCTGATAAATTTAATAAGCCGTGGGAAGATATGGGATTACTATTGTTTGATGCAGATGGCGATGGAGATGTTGATTTGTATACGGCGACTGGAAGTTATGAGAATGAACCCAATTCAAAATTTTATGCCGATCACTTTTTTGTGAATGATGGCAAAGGAAATTTTTTTAAAGACAGTCTTGCCTTGCCTGAAAATTTTACCAGTAAATCCTGCGTACGTGCGGTCGATTTTGATAAGGATGGCGACCTTGATCTTTTTGTTGCAGGCAGGGTAGAACCATGGCATTACCCCAAACCGGTTTCAAGTTTTATCTATCGCAACGATTCAAAAAAAGGGCAGGCGAAGTTTACGGACGTAACCAAAAGTATTGCAAAGGACCTTGTTAATATTGGGTTGATTTGCGATGCGGTATGGACAGATTTTGACAATGATGGCTGGCAGGACCTTATATTGGCAGGCGAGTGGATGCCGGTAACCTTTATAAAAAATGATAAAGGAGTTTTTAAAAACGTATCCGCAGCAACTGGCATCATCAACCAATTAGGAATTTGGAATAGCATTGCACCCGGTGATTATGATAATGATGGTGATATTGATTACATAGTGGGTAATATGGGGCAAAATTCTTTTTACCGTGCCAGTGAGCAATACCCTGTTAGAATATATGCAAAGGATTTTGATAACAATAAAAGTTATGATGCCATTCCCACACAATACCTTATAGATAACGAAGGAAATAAAAAAGAATTCCCTGCACAAACAAGGGATGACCTGGTAAAACAAATCATTAGTATGCGTTCAAAATTTCAGAATTACGGATTGTTTGCCAATGCAACGATGGATAAGGTGCTTACCAAAGAAGAGTTAAAAGATGTATTGATAGTGATGGCGAATAATTTAAGTACCAGCTATATCAAAAATAATGGGAATGGAAAATTTGAAATAGCGACATTACCGGTACAGGCCCAGGTTTCAGTAATAAATGGAATGATTTCAGAAGATTTTGATGGTGATGGCAATCTCGATATATTAATGAATGGAAACGATTTCGGTACGGAGGTTTCTGTTGGCAGGTACGATGCACTGAATGGCTTGTTAATGAAAGGTGATGGTAAAGGAAATTTTAAACCAACATCTATCCTTGAGAGCGGTATATATTTACCAGGAAATGGGAAGGCTATAGTGAAAATAAAAAATCCGACCGGTAAATATTTACTGATAGCAAGCCAGAACCGTGGCCCGTTAAAAGTATTGGAAGCCGGCAACTCCATCAAATGTATACAACTATTGGCCGATGATTTAAGTGTTGTTATTAAATATAAAAATGGCAAAATAAGAAAACAGGAAATTTATTATGGCGCTTCTTTTCTTTCACAATCCGGCAGATTTTTAAATACAGATGAAGGCATTACCGGTATTACCGTAACCAATTCAAAAGGTATTTCAAGAAAATTATCACTACAATAATGAACAAACATAGTAGAAAAATATCCGGCTGGCTATCTTTATTGGGGATGACTGCATTATTGTTTTCCTGTAAGCAGCCGTCAGCAAATGATAACAAAAATAGGGAGGCCAAACCGTTTAATGTGAACGATGCAACTATACTGCGCACTAATCAAAAACGGTTAACAGACCTCATTATTTATGATGTATTTACTCCACCGGTAGCGGCACGTATTTATACCTACACCTCCCTCGCCGCTTATGAAGCAGTGCGCTTTTCAAAGCCAGGCTATTCTTCACTTACTGCACAGTTAAAAGGATTTTCGCCGATGCCACAACCGGAAACAGGGAAGAAATATAATTATATACTGGCAGCTACCAAGGCGTTTTTTTCGGTGGCATATAAAGTAACTTTTTCAACAGATACATTAAGAAAGTTTGAGACAGCGGTTTTGGAAAATTTCAGGAATCAATTGGATGGCGAAACTTTTAATAATTCGGTTTTATTTGGTGACAGTATAGGCAAAAAAATCCTTGACCGTGCGGCACTTGACAATTATTCGCAAACAAGGGGTAAGGCGAGGTATATAGGCAGCCACGACCTTGGGAAATGGCGTCCAACCCCTCCAGATTACCTTGATGCTGTTGAATCCTGCTGGGGTACCATGAAATGTTTTGTACTGGATACCTGTACACAGTTTATAGCGCCAAGACCACCCGCTTACAGCATGGACAAGAGAAGTTTATTTTATAAAAACACCGTAGAAGTTTACAACATAGGCAAAGGCCTTACCAAAGAACAAAAAAATATTGCAAATTACTGGGATGATAATCCCTTTGTGATTGAACATTCTGGTCACATGATGTTGGGTAATAAAAAAATAACACCCGGCGGGCATTGGATGGGAATTGCTTCTATTGCATGTAAAAAAGCAAATGCGGATGAAGTAAAAACTGCGCAAACATTTGCATTAACCGCCATCGCTTTAATGGAAGGTTTTATAGCTTGCTGGGATGAAAAATACCGGAGCCAGGTAGTGCGGCCGGTAACAGTAATCAATGAATCAATAGATGCCAAATGGGAGCCCTTTTTGCAGACTCCCCCTTTTCCTGAATACACCAGTGGGCATAGCGCCATATCTGCTGCCGCGGCAACCGTACTTACAAAATTATTTGGTGATCATTTTTCGTTTCACGATGATAGTGACAAAGAGTACATTGGCATGGAAAAAGATTTCAGTTCTTTTTTTGAAGCGGCCAACGAAGTATCCATCAGCCGGGTATATGGAGGAATTCATTACCGTTCGGGTGTGGATGCCGGTGCTGCGCAAGGTAGAAAAGTAGGCGGTTTTCTTATAGAAAAAATCAGGTTAAAAGAATAAAATGTTTCAGGAGGCATCTGCTTATAAATGAAGAAAGTGTATTTTTTTTCTGTTGCGATAGTAATATACCTGTTGGGGTTATTTGGATGTGACATTAGTTCAACTAAATTTTCAGATAAAAATGTTGAAGAAGGCTATCAACTTGCACAAACATATTGTATAAGCTGTCATACATTACCCGATCCTGCATTATTAAATAAAGTAACATGGGCTTATCATGTGCTTCCTAAAATGGGCGAATTGGTCGGTTTCCGCTATCTCGGTTTAAACCAATATATTGAGAATGGAAAAGCACGGGGCATTGATTTGCAGCAATGGGGTAAAATTGTTCAGTATTATACAACTGAGTCTCCCGAAGAACCCTTAAAAAGTGAAGCAAAAAAGATTGAGACTGGCTTGAAGCAATTCACGGTACAAATTCCTGCTTTTGGCATTCAACCCCCGGCTACTACAATGGTAAATGCTGGTTTAACTGGTAATTATTATTATTTTGGTGATGGTATTACACAACAGGTGTATGCAATGTCTGCGGACAATACGGTAGCAGATTCTTTCCGGGTTGCATTAGGTGTGTCGAATTTGCATGTAAGTGATACCGTTCTATTTGCCTTAACGATGGGTGTATTGCAGCCTTCGGATAGTAAAGAAGGCAAACTGCTTACAATAAATATTCCGGGTAAAAAAACGGTTACATTACTCGACAGCCTGCAACGCCCGGTTTGCGCAACTTATGCGGATTTAAATAATGATCAACTGGAAGATATTATTGTTTGTGAATTTGGTAATACAACCGGGCAACTAAGCTGGTTTGAAAATAAGGGAGCCAATCAATTTGTAAAACATATCTTAAGGTCTTTGCCAGGTTCCATCAAAACAACTGTGTATGATTTTAATAAGGATGGGTTACCCGATATTATCGCATTGATGGCACAAGGCGATGAAGGTCTTTTTATATATTATAACCAGGGAAATAACAAGTTTAAAGAAGAAAGAGTTTTGCAATTGCCACCATCCTTTGGTTCCAATTATTTTGAACTAATAGATATCAATAAAGATGGACATCCAGATATAACAGCTACCAATGGAGATAACGGTGATTATCCCCCGATATTAAAAGCATATCATGGAATAAGAATTTATTTAAATGATGGAAAAAATAATTTTAAAGAAACGGTATTTTTACCGGTAAACGGTATAGGAAAGGCTATAGCAAAGGATTTTGATGCAGACGGCGATATCGATATTGCATCCATCGCTTTTTTTCCCGATTATAAAAATTCACCCGAAGAAGGTTTTATTTATTGGGAAAACAAAGGCGATCTGTCTTTTAAGCCTTATTCTTTTAATGAAGCCACGGCAGGCAGATGGATAACCATGGATGCCGGGGATATTGATGCGGATGGCGATATTGATATTGTATTGGGTAACGCTCATTTTCAAGTGGGTGCCGTACCTGAAAAATTTACAAAAAAATGGGATGTATATACACCATCGATATTAATATTAAAAAATATCCGGCACTAAAAAAATAAATTTTCAATATAGCGTGCGTGAAAAGGAAAGGTGAATAAACAGCAATCTGCAGGGCCAGTCAATTACTGTTTGTACTTACAAAAGGAGACTATTTATATTACAATCCTCACCAAAAAAATATTTAAAAATTGATTAAGCAGCTATTAACGTGATTACTCGTTGAGTTCGTTTTGGGACGCAGCCTGGGAGTCAAAAAGATCTTCGCAGTTTAATACGTAGTTGATAAGATAGCCGATGTAGAGATTTGCCACCTTTTCCACAATTGCAAAGAAACTAGTGTTATGTTAAGTGTGCCCCGATAGCTATCAAGGATTTTATAGCTGTAATTTATTTTAGTCATTTAAATCTAAAGTCGAGTTTAAAATCAAAGAGCCACGGTATTTTAGGATTAATGCCTTCCTTTTCGAGTATTTGTGGAAGGTTCTGGTAATGTTGG
>JBBQTL010000065.1:0-23357 GCA_038213285.1 Chitinophagales bacterium | reverse complement strand
ATACTGGTTACCTGGAAGCGTTTACCCGTGACTGGAAGCCGATGGAAGACCTGCGCCTGAGTGCGAAAGATGCCAACGAAAAGAAAACGATGAATACGCATCTTCATGTGCTGGAAGCCTATACATCGCTATATCAAATCTGGCCAGACAGCACTTTAAAAGAGCAAATTCAACGATTGATTAAAAATTTTTCGGATTATATTGTTGCAACTGAAACTGGTCATTTGGTGCTGTTTTTTGATGAAAAATGGAACCGTAAATCTAACACCATTTCATACGGACATGATATAGACGCAGCATGGTTATTATTGGAAGCGGCGGAAGCAATAAGGGATGAGTCTTTAATAGCAGAGATCAAAAATTTATCAATAAAAATTTCTTTTGCTGCCACTGAAGGAATTGACAAAGACGGTGGGCTTTGGTACGAATATGAAACCGGTACTGAACATTGGATAAAGGAAAAACATTCATGGGTACAGGCAGAAGCAATGATTGGCTTTTTCAATCATTGGCAATTAACAAATGATAAAAGATACCTGGAAAAATCATTGCAATCATGGAAGTTTGCAGGTACTTTAATCAAAGATAAAATTTACGGAGAATGGCTATGGGGGATAAATGAAGACGGCACAGTAATGAAAGGCCAGGACAAAGTTGGAATTTGGAAATGTCCTTACCACAATAGCAGGGCCTGTATTGAAGTAATCAACCGGATAAATAAAATAATAAAATAAAACCTGGATATCATTTTTTCGGTTTCTCAGCTTTTTTATGTAACGTAATGCGCAAGATAAAAAAGTATAATAAATAGGTTTAACAATACACTCTATTTTTTGAAGCCTGTGTTTTTCATATCACCCGTTTTTTCGATAAATAGCCAGGCAGGAACACATGTCCTTTTTGCAGAATTTAAAGCTATTCCCGTTGATTTTAGTTAGGGTAGAAGTTAGGAAGATCATCTTTAGGTAGTGCTCTTGTTTTTTGTTACGGAAGCGAAGAAGCAGGCAAGTAAAAGTTAAAATAGTATTAGTTTAATCTCATTAGAGTTATAATTTTGTTTTTATAAAATTTCTGCTATATGAAAGGTCAAATCTGTAAGTTCCTACTTGTAATTGTATGTACATTTTTTCTCCAAAAATCCTTTGCACAACAAAGAGTGATAACCGGAAAAATTTCTGATGAGAAAGGCGTTCCTCTTGCTGGTGCAACCATATCCGTTAAAGGTGAAAAGGAAGTAGCGGGGGACAATAATGGAGTATTTAGCATTACGGTACCCGCAGCAGCAAAATTGATCACGGTCACTTTTGTAGGTATGAAAACCCAAAGCATTGCCATTGAAGGCAGGACCAATATCCAGGTTACAATGGAAACAGACGGCACCAAGCTGATGAGTGATGTTGTAGTGATTGGTTATGGCAGCGCCAGGCGTGCCAATCTTACTACCGCACAAACATCCGTATCTGCAAAGGATATGGAAAAAACAGTGAACACTACGGTTGAACAGGCCATCCAGGGAAGGGCGGCTGGTGTATATGTTACCCAAAATTCCGGTCAGCCGGGTGGAGGTGTATCAATCGCTATCCGTGGTATCAGTACCATTAATGGCAATTCGGAGCCGTTGTATGTAATTGATGGTGTTCAAATGCAGGGTGGAGGTACAGCCAATTCTACCAATCCGCTGGCAGGTATCAACCCCAACGATATTGAGGACGTACAGATCCTGCAAGGTCCCTCCGCCACAGCCATCTATGGTTCCCGTGCAACCAATGGGGTAGTACTGATTACCACAAAACGTGGTAAAAACGGCGACTTTAAAATCAACTACAATGCTCAATACAATATTCAAACACCACCCAAACGGGTAGAAGTAATGACCCTGCCGCAGTATGCGCAAATGCAGAAAGAGTACAAAGCCATAGCAGGTGGAACCGTTCGGGAAGAATTGCTGGATCCTTCTATTTTAGGCGCCGGTACCGACTGGCAAAGTGAACTATTCAACAATGCAGCGATGCAAAAACACCAATTGAGTTTATCAGGCGGAAGCAATACTACCACTTACTATATGTCAGGTGAATATTTAGATCAGCAGGGAGTGGCAGAAGGTTCAGGATTTAAACGGTATGGTTTCAGGTTGAACCTTGATAACAAGCCGAGAGAGTGGATCACCATTGGTGCGAATCTTAGTTTTAACCAAACCGACGAAAAACTGACTACCAGCCAGGAAAATGTCATCATCCGTGCTATCCAGTTAAGCCCGGAAGTACCCGTTAAAAACCTCAATGGTTCCTGGGGTGGAGGTGACCTTTCTAATCCGGCCCACCAGTTTTCACCCGTTAATCCAATCGCCATTTCTCAATTGGTTACCAATACAAATACCAGGAAACAGTTGCTCGGTGGATTAAACATCGGCGTCACATTAGCAAAAGGGCTGGTTGCGAGAACTTCATTCAATACAAATTTGGGTTTTGGTAATTCAACCTTTTATCAGCCAACTTATTCCATCGGATGGGCAGTTAACCCGATAGCTTCCCTTACAAACGGTACCAGCCAAAGTACCTACTGGAACTGGAACCAATTGCTTGAGTATACAAAGCAGATTAAAAAACACAATATTGGCTTAATGGCAAGTCATGAATCGCAAGGATCAAATTGGAAAAATGTAGGGGGTTCAAGAACAGGGTTCCTTACCAATGACCTATTTGATTTAAGTGCAGGAAGTAACGATAACACATCTCGTAATACCGGTGGGTCTGATAACTGGGCAATGGAGTCTTACCTGGGAAGATTAAATTACAATTATGATAACCGTTATATTTTAACCGCCAGTGTGCGCAGGGACGGCTCTGTTTATTTTGGTAGTGATAAAAGATGGGGCACATTCCCTTCCGTATCCGTTGCGTGGCGGGCAAACCAGGAGAAGTTTTTCAATGTTCCTTTTATCAGTGACTTGAAGCTTAGACTGGAAACAGGTGTTACCGGGAACCAGGGATGGAGCAAGTCCGCCATTTACTCGGCGCTTAGTCCTGGACCAACTCCATGGGGTACCGGCTTTTTAACTGGTGCCTACTCCAATCCAAGTTTTCAATGGGAAGAAACAAGAACCAACAATGTGGGAGTAAATCTTGGATTGTTTAAGAACAGGATTTCGATGGAATTTGATTATTATGTAAAACAAACGAGCAACCTTATCATGCCTGCAAGCCTGCCCTGGTATATGGGTACCGCTGGTTCTGCATCCATCCAGGCGCCCATGGTAAATGCCGGCGATCTTAAAACAAATGGCTGGAGCTTTAGCCTGAATACAATCAACGTTAATACGAAAGATTTCCGGTGGGAATCAAACCTTAACTTCTCGCATTTCCAGAGTAATATTGAAAGTTTGAATTCTGACGCAGCATTCTTTGAACGCAGTTCCTGGTGGCTCAATCAGCAAGATCCATGGACACAACGTTCTGCGATTGGTTTACAGCCATGGTTGTTCAGGGGCTATATCCAGGATGGATTGTTCCAGACTGAAGACGAAATCAATAAAAGTGCCGTACCGGTTGACAACAATGGTGCAAGGCGCCCGACACAGCAAAATGGAGGTATTTGGGTAGGCGATGTTAAATACAGGGATATCAACGGTGATGGGAAAATTGATGTAAACGACAAAACGAATATTGGCAATCCATGGCCTAAATTATTTGGTGGGTTTACCAACTCATTTAGCTACAAAGGCTTCGACCTGAGTATCCTGTTGACTGCTACTTTAGGAAATGATATATACAATTTCATAGCGTGGGAAAATTCCAATCCCAACAACATCAACCTGGGCCGTAATATGATGACCAGTACGCTGAATTATGCAAAACTTGGCGTAGATGCAAACGGCAAAGCATACGTTTTGAACCCCGCATCAAATGTACCCAGAATCATTACAGGTGCAGATGTAAACGGAACCTATGCCCGTATTACTGATAAGTACGTGGAAGATGGTTCATATCTCCGGTTGAAGAATGTTTCATTATCCTATAACGTACCACAATCCCTGGTTAAAAGGCAAAAAATATTGAGGGGAGTAAGGGCCACGGTGGGTATTCAAAACCTGGCTACAATAACCAATTACTCAGGGTTCGACCCCGAAGTAGGCGCTTATGTAGGCAGGGATGCATCAACAGCCAACCAGGCCATCGGGCTTGATTACGGCCGCTATCCGCTAACTCCTATTTACACATTTAGCCTGAATGTAAACTTTTAAAGCACTACAATATGAAAAATATCAATAGTTTAAAATATTTGATTGGGTTGATTGTACCTGTAGCAATGCTGATCAGTTGCAAAAAAGACTTCCTGGTAAAGCCGCCAACCGATGCCATCGTTAATGCCAGCTTTTATAAAACCAATGAACAGGTAATGGCCGGTACCGCATCTTTATACAACCGGGTATGGTTCGATTATAATGACAAGGCATATTATAACCTGGGCGATTTCAGGGCAGGAACCGCCTATTCTGCCTATAATGACCGGGGGAATGTATTGTTCAATACAACTGCCGAAAATAGTGAGAACAATGCCTCATGGCGTGCTTTCTTTAATGTGGTGGCCCAGTCTAATATGGCGATATATAACATCAACAAATTTGCCGGCGATGGAGTGTCGGCTTCGGTAAAGAAAATGGCTATTGCGGAGGCAAGATTCATGAGAGCGCTGGCTTACCGTTACCTGGTGATGAACTGGGGTGAGGTACCCGTGATAACAAACAACCTGGATTATTTAACGGATACTACGTTGCAGAAAAACACCGTGCCAAGTATCTGGCGTTTTATTACCCGTGAAATGCGTGCGGCAGCTGACGATCTGCCATCCACTCCCGCCCAGGTGGGAAGAGTGTCTAAATGGACTGCCGAGGGTATGCTGGCAAGGTTTTATTTAACCAGGGCCGGTGTGGAAGGTACTGGTCCAAATGGCAGGAAACAGGCATTTCTTGATAGCGCCAAATACTATGCAGAAAGAGTAATTACTCAAAGTGGTGCAAAAATGTTATCAAAATATGAAGATTTATTTAAGTTCCCTTATGATAACAATTCAGAATCATTGTTTTCATTGCAATGGGTTTTTTCAGCGTATGGAACGGCAAACAGTATGCCTTCTTACCTCAACTTCAGTAATGACATTGCCAACGGTGATGGATGGGGCGGAGATAAAAGTGCCACCTGGTGGATGCTGAGCCAATATGAAGGTATCGCAGCATCCGGTGATACCATGCTGAAAGGACGTACGCTGGATACCAGGCTAAAGACTACTTTTATGTTACCCGGTAACGGTTACAATGAGATAACACAGGTTTTAAATGTGAATGGCAGTAGTGTAAAGCAAAAATTGCTGGTTCCCAATACAGGCGGTGATGTAAACTTTGCTTATATAAAAAAATACGTAGTCGGAAAATCGGAGGATGTTGGCGGAGCAGCACAACAAAACTATCCGAATGATACCTACATGATGCGCCTGGCTGAAATGTACCTGGTATATGTGGAAGCGGTTATAGGAAATGGTGCTTCCACAACCGATGCAACTGCCCTCGCATATTTTAATATGGTACATACCCGGGCGGGATTATCACCTCACCTGCTTGTAGACCCTTTTTCTGGTACACCTACACCGCTTACATTTGATATTGTATTTAAAGAAAGAATGATTGAATTTGCCGTGGAAAGCATGGCATGGTATGATTTTGTAAGCCTCCATTATTATAATCCGCAAAAGGCCTACCAGGTACTAAACAGCCAGGACCGTGGCCTCTTTAACATCAGGACAGATGCTTTTCCAAATCCAACAGAATGGACTTTTAAGAAAACAACCTGGGCTACTACAGAAAGAAAGGTGACTGCAAATTCCGGTAATTTCCGCTTGCCGATTCCTTCTGCTGAAATCAGCCTGGCGCCAAATTTAAAAAAGCCTGCTGTTGATTATCCATAAGCATATTCAAATCATTGTATAAAAAATTATAAGTCAAATGAAAACACTCAATCAATTTATAGGACTACTGTTCATGGCCCTGGTGGTAACAGGTACATTTACATCATGCAGCAAAAATGATGACGCTGGTGGTGTACCCAAAATAAACTATGTAAGGGTCACCAACCCGCTTTCATCTGACTCTCTTCTAATAGGTGCGGGCCAGGGTAAATTAATTGCTATCATGGGCGAAAATCTTGGTAACGCAGTTGAAATGTGGTTTAACGATCAGAAGGCCAACTTAAACCCTACCTATATAACCAATACAAGCATACTGGTAAATGTACCTTCTCAAATTCCGCTTTCTATTAATAACAAATTGAAAATACTTTTTAAAAATGGCGATTCCCTGTTGTATGGTTTCCAGGTGCAGATCAGCAAGCCGGGAGTGTATAGTATGGTTTCTGAGTATGTAAATGCCGGCGATATTGCTACTATCAGGGGCGATTTTTTTTATAGCCCGGTAATCGTCACTTTCACCGGTGGCGTAACAGGTCAGTTGGTATCCTTAAAAGACCAGGAAATACAGGTTAGGGTTCCGGCAGGAGCATTACCCGGCCAAATTACAGTGAAATCTAACTTTGGTGAAACGCTCTCTAACTTCTGGTTCAGGGATAACAGGAATATGTTTATTGACAGTGATCCTTATGAAGGATGGTGGAATGCATCTTATGTAATCACCAGTCCCGGTGCCGCCGATCCTCAAAAAATCAATGGTAACTATCTGCGTTTTAGAAAATCAATTGCTGCCTGGAGCTGGAATGAATTAGCAGGCGGCCCGGCATCAGCAATGCCCGCTCATAGCAAAAATATCCCTGATGCGGCGATACTTAAACCGGAAGATTATAACCTGAAATTTGAAGTAAATACGATGAAGCCTTATAGTTCAAATATGCTTAAAATTAATGTGGCGCTAAGTGCACAAGATAATGATGCTTACCAATGGAAACCGCCCTATGATACAAAGGGACAATGGCAAACAGTAGTAATCCCTTTTGAAGAAGTGGTAGCCAGTTATAAAGTAAAGCCTGTTATAAACCCAAATGGGTATTGGACCCGGTTGCTTTTTCATGGCCCTGGTGATTTAGATGCTGATTTATCGTTGGATAATTTCAGGGTGGTTCCAAAGGTTATTAAATAAACAATTATACAACCTATTTAAAACAGACAGAATGCTTAAAATATATAACATACGACTATTGCCATTAATATGCCTTTTGCTTACAATTGGAATCATACATTCCTGTAAGAAAGATGAGGCTGCCGCTTCTGGCGGGGTACAATTACTCAGCTTTGGTCCTACCGGCGCAAAGCCTGGTGATACACTGCGGTTTATCGGATTAAACCTGGATAGGGTAACCTCAATAGAATTAACAGGGGGAGTGGCAGTTGCAAAAGCTGCTTTTTTACAACATACATCCGAACTGATTTTAATTATTGTCCCTCAGCAAACTCAGCAAGGATTTATTAAGCTTAAAACCCCGGAGGGTGACATTGTTTCGAAAACAAAATTGAACCTCCTGGTACCACTTAGCATAACTTCCATAACGGGTACCGCACGACCTGGTGAGAATGTTACCATTACCGGTCAATACCTGCAATGGGCAACCGGGGTAAAGTTTGCCAATGATAAAATTGTAGATACTACTTCTTTTATAAGTAAGTCGTTAACCCAGTTGGTGGTTAAAATACCCTTGGATGCGCAAACCGGCCCGTTAATAATTTATTATGGAGGAACAAAGCCAGGCGAAGTACAAACAGCAGATACCCTTAAAGTGACCTTACCCGTTATTGTTAGCATGGCTCCAAACCCGATTAAACATGCAGACAATCTTACTATTACGGGTACAAATCTTGATCTTGCCAAAAAAATATTATTTAACGGGGTTGCCACACCAGTTACAACTTTCGTTAGCCAGTCTGCCACTCAACTGGTAGTAAAAATTCCGGCAGCCGCCACAAAAGGCAAACTATCATTGGAAGCCGCGTCTGGAGTACGAACTATGTCAGCGATGGATTTAGATGTGGTGTTGCCATCTATTGCAACAATGTCTCCTAACCCAATTGATCCCGGGACAAATCTTACCATTACCGGAACCAATCTCGATCTGGCTACTTCGGTTTTGTTTGATAATGCACCTGCTGTTACTACATTCATCAGCCAAACGGCTGCGCAGATTGTTGTGACAGTTCCTGCAGGAGTTCTAAGGGGTAAGGTTACGCTGGCCGTGCTGAATTCAACACTTAAAGTTCAATCAACAGACATTTTAGAAATTACTGGTAGCGTGCCGGCTCCAATTATTGCACTGCCTATTTATAATGATGCGGTTACTTCCAATTGGACCAGCACTGGTTGGATAGGTGGCGGATGGGGAGGTACTTCCGATAGAAATAATACATCTCCTGTTAGAGAAGGTACAAAATCAATCAAAATTAATTATGTCGGTGGTTATGGGTCACCATTACAACTTGGAGGCGCCAGTGTGAATGTAACGCCCTATACTACATTTAAAGTGTCTGTTTATGGCGCACCGGGAAGTGCAGGTAAAAGAGTAAACATCGGAATAAATGGCGCTGACAAATACCTGATTACTATTGTTGAGGGGGCATGGACTGATTATGCAGTTCCTATATCCACCCTTACAAGTACTACTACTATTAGTGAAATCATTATAAAAGAATATAGTGGAAGTGGCGGCTTTACAATTTATGTAGATGCACTTGGATTAAATTAGTGGGAATAAAATGATCCTTTTTACCTTGAAGTAAAAGTATCAAAACTAAGGTGGTTTTAAAAGAGTGTTTCCTGGTGTACTTGTTAATCAGTATAATGCCTATTCGCTAACTACCAAATATAATTTACATATAAAACCTGGCTGCTGTGAAATAATATAATCGGCGCCAGTTTTTTTTTAGCCTGTACACAGGTGTTTTTTGCATCATTTGTATGAAGCAATATGGGTGCATTTCCCAGTTTTCGGTCGGTAGGGACACCCGACCTTGGCTGGGCCGTGGTTGGTATTCTCACCAACCACCTCGCGGACAATTATAACCGGTTGAATTGGTATAAAAATTAAATTGTTTTGTTGCCGTGTTTTGCTGAAGAATATTTACAACAGGTAAATCAGGAAAGAATCGTAATGATATGAATTACATTAAAAGAAATCTTTGCATAGCTACCACGCTGGTTGTATTTGTTTTTATGTTGAGTCAATTGGTACAAGGCCAGAAATCCTTCGTAAGCGTAAAAGATCACCAGTTCATAGTAAACGGCAAACCTTATTACTACATTGGTACCAATTATTGGTATGGCGGCCTGTTAGCATTATTAGATGATCCAACGAAAGGGAAAAAAAGGCTTCAAAAGGAATTGGATTTTCTTAATAAAAAAGGGGTAAATAATTTAAGGGTGCTGGCCGGCGTGGAAGGTTCAGGTCAGATAAATGGGGTACAAAGAGTATCGCCATCCCTTCAGCCCGAACAGGGGAGATTTGATGATACACTTTTAAAAGGACTGGATTACCTGCTGGCTGAAATGGGCAAACGAAATATGAAGGCCGTAATTTTTTTAAGCAACAACTGGGAATGGAGCGGAGGGTTTTTGCAATACCTCAACTGGAATGGTTTACTGGATGATAGTATTATGAGAAGGAAATTAAGCTGGGACGAAAACAGGGATATAGTGCAACAATTCTGCACTTGTAGCCCATGTAAAGAGGCATATAGTAACCAGTTGAAATTGATTGTAAGCAGAACAAATACCATCAGCGGAAAACTATACAAGGATGATGTGGCCATCATGGCCTGGGAACTTGCCAACGAACCAAGGCCCATGAGAGCCGAAGCTATTCCGGCGTTTAGGAAATGGATTGGAGATGCTTCTTCAATGATAAAAACCCTCGATCCCAACCACCTGGTAACAACAGGCAGTGAAGGGGAGATGGGAAGCGAAAACATGGAGACATTTGAAGCCGTACATGCAGTCAAAACCATTGATTATCTTACCATTCATATCTGGCCAAAAAACTGGGGATGGTTCAGCGACACGTTGATTTCAGCCGATTTTAGCAGGATATTAAATAATACCTCCGCTTATATTGACAAACACTTTGAAGTAGCCAAAAGATTAAAAAAGCCACTGGTGATAGAAGAGTTTGGCTTACCACGCGACAACCATTCATTCATTAATAAATCATCCACTACCTTGCGGGATAATTATTACCGGCAAATGTTTACACGATGGAACGAAAGCCGCTTGAGCAACGGCATTGTTGCCGGGTGCAACTTCTGGGGTTTTGGAGGCATCGGCAGGGCGGCAGAAAACAGCCATCACACATGGGGCGAAGGTGATGATTATACATCCGATCCACCCATGGAAGAACAAGGGCTTAATTCCGTTTTCGATAACGATAAAAGTACCTGGAAACTAATCAAAGCATTTACAAAAATATCAACAGAATAAAACATTGTTCACATCTTCCCTTAAACATTTACTATGAAGCGCCTCCTGTTCTTAATTATTTCCGCAGGCATCTGCATTAACCTGCATGCACAAATAAAAAAAGCCGTTAACCCAACAGATAAAAAAATAAATGACTTATTGGCTAAAATGACCCTCGAAGAAAAAGTGGGGCAGATGACGCAGGTAACATTAGGCGTGGTAGGCACCAAAGTTGATGGGGAACTGGATGCAGTAGCATTAAAAAAGGCGGTGACGGATTATAAAGTAGGGTCCATTTTAAATGTAACCAATCATGCATTAACCGTGGTGCAATGGCATAAACTGTTAACAGAGATTGCTGATGAAGCCAGTAAAACCAGACTAAAAATCCCTGTAATCTATGGCCTTGATGGCATACATGGACAAACTTATACACTCGAGTCTACCTTATTTCCTCAGAATATAGGGATGGCGGCATCCAGGAATATGGAACTGGCAAAAGCAATTACAAAAGTGGCGGCAAAAGAATTAAGGGCATCCGGCGTTCGCTGGAACTTCGCTCCTGTACTGGATATTGGCCGACAGCTACTATGGTCAAGGTTTCCGGAAACCTACGGCGAAGATGTTTTTATTGGCAAAACAATGGGTGCCGCAGTGATAAAAGCCTATGAAGAAGATGGCCTGAAAAGCGCCACCGCCGTGGCAAGCTGTATGAAGCATTATTTAGGTTACTCTGCTTCAAGAACCGGGAAAGACAGAACGCCTGTTTATATGCCTGAAATTGAAATGCGTGAATATTATCTGCCACAGTTTAGGGAAGCAGTAAAAGCAGGTGCGTCAACGGTAATGATCAACTCCAGCGAAATAAACGGCGTGCCGGTTCATGCCAGTAAATATTTATTAACCGATATACTCAGAAAGGAGCTTGGTTTTGAAGGCCTGATTGTAACCGATTGGGAAGATATTAAAAGAGTACACGACCGCCACAATATTGCTGCTACGCCAAGGGAAGCAGTAGCCCTCTGTGTAAATGCCGGCATAGATATGAGCATGGTACCATCTGATTTTTCTTTTTACGATTTGTTGATAGAAGCTGTAAAACAAAAGGAAGTTCCCATGAGCAGGATAGATGATGCTGTGAAGAGAATTTTAGTACTGAAATACAAGCTGGGATTATTTGACAATCCTTATCCTGAAAAAGAAGCCATTGCTAATTTTGGGAAACCCGAATACCAGCAACTGGCCCTGGATGCCGCTCACGAAGCCATGACCTTATTGAAAAATGAAACCAATACATTGCCCCTTTCAAAAAACGCAAAGGTGTTGGTAGCTGGCCCCGCGGCACAAAGCATCAGTGCATTGAATGGCTGCTGGAGCTATACCTGGCAGGGCAAAGAAGAGCAATGGTATCCAGCAGATAGTAAAACTATTTTGCAAACCATCACGGCCAAATTAGGAGCAGCCAATGTGGTAACCACCACGGGTAAAGGATTTGATAATCCATTAAACTATGACGCCGCTGCATTGACTACGGCAGCCGCAAATGTAGATGCCATTATTTTGTGCCTGGGTGAAAACGCGTATGCAGAAAGCCCTGGTAATATTGCCGACCTGGCACTGGATGAAAACCAGGTGGCATTGGCAAAAGCTGCCGCCGCAACTGGTAAGCCGGTGATATTGGTATTAACAGAAGGAAGGCCAAGATTTATAACCGCCATTGAGCCTCAGATGAAGGGTATATTAATGGCTTACTGGAGCGGAAAGAAATCAGGCGAGGCAATTGCAGATGTATTGTTTGGTGATTATAACCCCAATGGCAAACTGCCATTCAGCTACCCACGCAGCATGGGCGAAATAGTAATGTACGACAGGAAGCCAACTGAAGAAATACGGGAAGTTTTTAATGATGATATACATACCGGCTACAATCCATTGTTTGAGTTTGGGCACGGGTTAAGCTATACCAGTTTTGAGTACAGTGATATTAAACTAAGTACAGCCCAATTGAAAGGCAATGCCAATTTAGCAATTACAGTAAAGGTGAAAAATACGGGTGCAAGAGATGGCAAACACACCGTTGAATTATACTCAAGAGACATGTATGCCAGTATAACGCCTAACATGAAACGCTTAAGGGCTTTTCAAAAAATTGACCTGGAAGCAGGGGAAACCAAAACGGTTAGTTTCAGTATAAATAAAGATGATTTGGCATTTGTAAATGAACAATTAAAAACGATAACCGAGCCGGGAGATTTTAAAGTGATGATTGGCAATTTGAGTGCAGGTTTTCATTATAATTAACAGCAGCATGGAGGGTATTTAGCTAACAATTCAGGCAGCCATTCCACAACGAAAAGAGCTTTGAAATAGAAGGGTCAAGCTCACCTCTGCCTTTGGAGGATATTATAAGTGAAAATGATGTTTAACAAAGAACTGGAAAATACATACCGGTTCCAGAGTAAACAGACTATAAAAATGACACTGCTGACGATAAGAAAAGGGCTTTAACACCGCAGGGTCAAACTCCCCGCTGCCTTTGGAGAGGGGCTGGCGGTAAGGTCTGCTCATTATCAGTTTCAGGCACAATTAGTCAGAAAGTAAAAAATGAAAATGATTATCCCGGCCAGGAAGCTATGTACAACTTCAGTGGATGCCTGTGCCGGCTTTTTCGGCATCGCACACTGCAACATTTGTTTTTCAATTCAGCCTGGCTACATATCCTCATACCCGGTTTAGAAAAACGGATTCAAATTGTTGTACAATCAAATTAGTCGTAACGAGGTTAAACAACAATAAAGTTTGGTACGATTTGAACATAATAAAATGAAA
Source organism: Chitinophagales bacterium (assembly GCA_038213285.1). GTDB lineage: Bacteria > Bacteroidota > Bacteroidia > Chitinophagales > Chitinophagaceae > Ferruginibacter. The sequence goes on along the minus strand of JBBQTL010000065.1, from coordinate 10,090 downwards.
TGGATTACCCGTATATCTTTTTGCGGCCTGTTTTTTTTGCAGGCTGCTTTACAAACCGTCCAGGCCAATGGAGTAAAGGATAACCTCCAATTATTTGAAGCCGACAATCCCATGTTTCATTACGTAGGCAGGATAGATTTCAGGGATGCAAAAAAGCCACGGTTCTGGAGCCCGGGAGTTTATATCAAGGCTAAATTTTCTCCAAAAAACACATCCTTTTTGCCCATCAGCACGCTACAGAATATGGTCATGGCTGGTCGGGTGATGAAGACCGGTCGGATGTGAAATCGGTAACAGGTTCACATCCTGCGGTAATAGGAGTTGATTTTAGCAGCCTTTCCGGAATACCGGAAACCGCCATTGAAAATACAAGGCAATCACTGCGAAAAAACATTGCAGCCACCTACAACAGGGGCGGAGTTACTACTGTTGCCTGGCATTTTTCAAACCCGGTATCCCCAGGTGGTTTTTACTGGAAAGACTCGGTATCATTACCCGCTGTAAAATATATCATTCCAGGTGGTGTAGCGCATGAAAAGTATACAACCATTCTTCGCAGCATCGGAGAATTTGTGAAAACAATCAAAGGCAATGATGGCAACCTCGTGCCGATGATATTCAGGCCATTTCACGAATTTGACGGCAATTGGTTCTGGTGGGGCAAAGCGCATTGCACCCGGGAGGAATTTACATCATTATGGAAATTTACAGTTTCCTATTTAAGGGATAGTATAGAAGTACATAATTTCATTTATGCTTTCTCGCCTGATTGTACTTTCAAAACAGCGGAACAGTACCTGGAAAGCTATCCCGGCAATGAATGGGCAGACATGTTGGGCGTAGATAATTATGCTGACTTCGGCCGGGATGGAAAATATAACCTTGATTCGGGAATCATGAAACTGCAGATTGTTTCAAACATTGCAAAGAAGGCAAATAAGCTGGCGGCATTTACAGAAACCGGCCTGGAATCAATACCCAATACCACCTGGTGGACCGGCACTTTATTGAAAGCATTGAAGGCAAAAAAAATGAGGCTTTCTTATGTATTGGTTTGGAGGAATGACAGAAACAGTCCAACTCATTTTTATGCGCCTTTCCCGGGCCAGGCCAGCGAAGCAGATTTTATAAAATTTTATGATGATAAATACACGATGTTTGAAAAAGATTTGAAGAAGATATACCGCTGATGTCTGATGGCTCATCCGATAGCTATCGGATTACTGATGTCTGATGTCTTTCAAATTGTTAATGTCTTTAAAAAATCGGGCAGGTTGATAATAAAGGCAAAAGAAATTGGATATTTGAAAATACTACCCGTCAAAGGGAAATCAGACATCAATAAATCAGACATCAGACATCAATAAATCAGACATCAGACATCAAAAATCAGACATCAGACATCAAAAATCAGACATCAAAAATCAGACATCAGACATCAATACATCAGACATCAATTTTAAACACAATCCAATGAAGTTCATCACAATCATCCTTTTCTTTATCACCCTGGGTTCCATCGCCCAGCCCGTAAAGCAACATGGCCAGTTAAAAGTAACCGGCACCCAATTAATGGATCAACATAATCAACCCGTTGTTCTGAATGGAATGAGTTTTGGCTGGAGTTGTTTTCATCCAAGGTTTTATACAGCAGCTACCACCAAATGGCTGCACAAAGACTGGAAATGCGATGTGGTAAGGGCTGCCCTCGGCGTAGAACCCGATAAAGGCTACCTGAAAGATTCTGCCCGTAGTATGCAGTTGATTAAAACAGTAGTGGATGCAGCAATTGATGAAGGCATTTACGTGATTATTGACTGGCATAGCCATAACCTCAATTTAAAAGAAGCGAAAAGTTTTTTTGCAACCATGGCCACTACTTATGGCAGTAATCCAAATGTCATTTATGAAATAGTAAATGAACCCGATTATGAAACCTGGCCGGAAGTAAAAAAATATGCCGAAGAAATAATTGCCACCATCAGGGCCATCGATCCCAATAATATTATCCTGGTGGGCAGCCCGCATTGGGACCAGGACGTTAATTTGCCTGCGGAAGATCCAATTATCGGGTATAAAAATTTAATGTACACCATGCATTTTTATGCGGCAACACACAAGCAAATGTTGCGTGACAGAACCGATGCAGCCATTGCCAAAGGCCTCCCCATTTTTATATCAGAATCAGCGGGCATGCAAGCTTCCGGCAACGGGCCGATCGACTATGTGGAATGGAATAAATGGATAGCCTGGATGGCGGCAAAAAAATTAAGCTGGATCACCTGGTCGGTTTCAGATAAGGATGAATCCTGTTCGGTTTTAAATACCACCGCATCCGATTATGGCAACTGGAAAAAAGAAGACCTGAAAGAATCAGGAACTAAAAGCAGGGAATTATTAAGAAGTAAAGCAATCAAAAAAAAGTAGAACATAGCAAAATTGACTGAAGATGCTACAGTAATCATTTGAGGTTGAATCGTACATTGGAGGTAACTGGTTTTGTTGGAGGCAGTAACTGGAGCGTACTAATGACGTTAAACCAGGGATATCAAAACACCGGCTTCGCACTGAAATTGAAATAATTTTTTTTGAAGGGTATAATAAAAAAAGATAAACCTGTAGTCTGTAGGTTTATCTTTTTTTATATTTTATAATGATGGTTGATATATCAAGTCTGAACTATTTTGCTTAAGCATCCACTGCATCATACACCACTACCTTCGACCATAAATGCGAACATTCCTCAATAAATTTTAAATGGATCGGGTCAGTCTGGTAAGTGGCCTGGTCAGCATCATTGTCAAATACCAACATCCATGATATAGCGTAGGAACTGTCAATCACTTCCCGGTTGGTATTGGCAGGTTTGCCAATATGAAACTGTTTAATGGTGGTTGCCTTTGATAGTTTTTGGAGGCCGGCTACAAGCTTGTTTCGATCTTCTGCATTACCGGAATTCTTCAACCAGAAATAAACATGGTGTATAAAAATATGATCCATTTTTTTTGTAATTGAATTGTTTGTTGCAAATATAGCTGTTCCTGCAAGGCTAACTTTATAACCGTCACCTAAAAATTTACGACGCGAAATATTTTTCATAATTAACATTTTTGCAGGTAAATATAAGGCAGATACTTTGTTTAAGTTTCATTTTGCCCATTAACAAATATATCGTCACCGGCTAATTTGTTTAATCCTTTTAATGAATAAAGCGCAAAAAAATTCCGGTACTTTTTTAGCCAATTATTTCAAGTTGGCTGCATTAGGAGTTTTTATTTTATTTTTATTAACCAGTAATGGTTATATTGGACGTTGGTACTGGCAGTTTGATATTTAATGAACTGGGTTGGACGATTGCAAATTCTCAACATAAATTTTTTCATCTATGATCAGCAGGCTTTGCAGTTGCCGGTATATCATTATTTTTTTGCCCCTCATCTTTTTTGCAACAGGTCTTGCTGCACAGGATAGTAATATCGTAATCCCTTTATGGAAAAATGGGGCACCCGGTTTTGAAAACAGAAAGAATGAACCGGAGCAGGCCAAAGACTGGTGGGTTAACTCCATCAACAATCCATCACTCACTGTTTATCTTCCACCAAAAGAAATGGCTACCGGCGCTGCAGTTGTGGTATGCCCCGGTGGCGGGTTTAGAAATATTGTATTTAATTCAGAGGGCAGGGATGCAGCAAAATATTTGAATGGTATTGGCATAGCGGCATTCGTTTTAAAATACCGGCTATTCCGGCAGGAAGGTTCGCCGTATGCGCAAACACATCCCACACAGGATATATTCCGGGCTATGCGGTTGGTACGCAGCATTGCCAGTAATTTTGCGGTGGATACTGCAAGAATTGGTGTAATGGGTTTTTCGGCAGGGGGCGAAGTTGCGGGATGGGTTTCCTACAAATATCCCGAACAGAATTTTATTGATCCAGATGCGATCGATTTATTAAACGCCAGACCGGCATTCCAGGTGTTGATCTATCCCGGGCCTTTGTGTGTACCTGCTATGATGCCACCTGCTGCACCGCCCACATTTTTATTGGCTGCCAATGATGACGAGTGCTGCTCCGAACCCATCATTCAATTGGTACAGATGCATCGCAAGGCGAAAGTACCGGTTGAAATGCATTTGATGGCAAAGGGTAATCATGCTTTCAATATGGGCAACAGGTCTAACCTTAATGGTATAAAAACATGGCCGCAAAGAATGGCAGACTGGCTGAATGATAATGGCTGGATGAAGAAGAAATAATTTTGGATGTTTGATGGTTGATGGCTGATATCTGATCCGATAGCTATCGGATTTTTGATGTCTGATCCGTTAGCTATCGGATTTGTGACGGTTTAATGGACTGTGGCCCAATTTGAAAAAACTTATTTGAAACATTTTATAAAAAATATCGTTTAATTCAATCAACCAACCATTATGCAAACACGACGTGATTTTTTAAAACAAAGCGGAACAATGGCAATAGGATCAATGATGCTTTCGTCATTTGACTTAAATGGGAAAAAGACCAGCAATCCCGGTATCCAGTTGTACACCGTAAGAAAGGAAATGCTGGAAGATGCTGCGGGGACTTTAAAAAAACTGGCAGCACTCGGTATCAAACAAATTGAATCGGCCCGAAGTGATAAGGGCCACTACTATGGCTTAAAGCCGGCTGAAATGAAAAAGGTTTGTTCGGGCCTTGGAATGACGCTACGCAGCGGGCATGTACACCTGGACAATCAATGGCAGCAAGCAATGGAGGAAGGCGTACTGTCGGGGCAGGAATATGTGATCTGTTCGAGCATGCCATCTAACGGACAAACGATTGACAATTATAAAAAAGTAGCGGAGCAGTTTAATAAGGCAGGGGAAGCCTGTAAAAAACTGAATCTCAAATTTGGTTACCACAACCACGATTATGAATTTGAACAGGAGAAAGGAAAAGTATTATATGATGTGTTGCTTGAAAATACAGATCCGGCTTATGTATGTATGGAACTGGACCTGGGCTGGGTAGTAGCCAGTGGTAAAGATCCGCTGGATTATTTTAGCAGGTATCCAAAACGCTTTCCGCTATGGCACCTGAAGGATATGGATCTTGCAAAAAAACACAGTACAGAATTTGGAAAGGGCGGGTTGGATATAAAAAAGATGTTGGATCACAGCAATAAATCCGGCTTAAAATATTTTTTTATTGAGCAGGAAGAGTATAGCAGTACACCACTGGAAAGCATGCAGCACAATATGAATTATCTTAAAAATATCAACCATTGAAAAGGTGCTTTTTAAAGGGGTTGCTGTATCTTCATTTTATTTTACCAGGGTATCAACTTTCTTTCGTTCATATTGTTTCGGGCGCCGATGGACAAATTTTTTACGCAGCAACGGCAGCCGGCTATCAATAATACCTTAGTTATATTAAACTCATTTTTATCAAACAGATCATTCAAATATTAAAGCTTGGTTCATGAACAGGAGAAAAGCAATTTCCAATATAGTTACAATTTCTATCGGGGCGATGGTGTTGCCATCCTGCGCACAAAAGGATGAAGCCGGATTGGTTAAATTAAAAAATATTTCAATCACCGGGAATGAAGAAAAAATGTTGAGTCAGTTATCGGATGCAATCTTACCACTAAAAAAATTAAAGGAATACCCTGACAATAAGCTTTGGGAGTTTGCGCTGATGATGGTGGATGATTGTTATGAACCTGAAGATCAACAGAAATTTATCTCCGGCCTCAAAGCTTTTGATCAATTGGCTAAAAAGAAATATGGGAGTTCATTTACAAACTGCACAGCGCAGCAAAAGTTGGAATGGATGAACGCAATTGAAAAGAAAAATGATATTCCGGACGACGTGCAATATTTTTATCGTACCACCAAACGGCATACCATACAGGCTTTCACTTCATCCCGGGAATACATGACCAACGTAATGAAATACAAAATGGTGCCGGGTAGTAATTTTAAAGGTTGTGTATCCGTGGTATCAATTAAGAATTAAAAATTAAGAATGAAGAATGGTGGAAGCTATCAGGTAATCTATGAAGGAATGGTAGTCAATAGAATAAACGAATGCGTTTACAAAATTTTTAATTCCTAATTCTTAATTTTTAATTCATACCTAATTCTTAATTTTTAATTCAAAAAGCCTAATTTTTAATTCCAAAAATCCTAATAGTTTCAAAATATGGGCGATAGCAAAAATACATTTGATGCCATTGTAATTGGTAGCGGCATGAGTGGCGGATGGGCCGCAAAAGAGTTCTGCGAAAAGGGATTAAAAACTTTATTGCTGGAACGGGGCCGTGATGTAAAACACCTGAAAGATTATCCTACCACTAATATGCTTCCATGGGAATTTCCTCACCGAGGTCAGGTACCCTACGCTATTAAAAAAGACAATCCTGTTATAAGCAAGTGTTATGCTTTTAAAGAAGATGCCATGCATTTTTTTGTAAAAGATAAGGAGCATTCCTACATCCAGGAAAAGCCTTTTGACTGGATAAGGGGGTACCAGGTAGGTGGCAAAAGTATCATGTGGGCCCGGCAAACCCAGCGCTGGAGCGACTTTGATTTTGAAGGGCCTGCCCGTGACGGCTTTGCAGTGGACTGGCCTATACGTTATAAGGACCTGGCACCCTGGTATAGTTATGTTGAAAAATTTGTAGGCATCAGCGGTAATAAAGATGGCGTGGATGCTTTACCGGATGGAGAATTTTTGCCGGGGTGGGAATTGACCTGCGTGGAAAACCACTTTAAGGAAGTGGTTAAAAAAACGTACCAGGACCGGCATGTAATATTTGCCCGCTGTGCACATTTGTCGAAACCGGAACCCATACATATTGAACAGGGGAGGGGGCAATGCCAGGCAAGAAATTTATGCCAGCGGGGGTGCCCGTTTGGCGGGTATTTTAATGCCAATTCAACCACTATTCCCTGGGCTGAAAAAACAGGGAATCTTACACTTCGCCCTCATTCAGTGGTACACTCCATTATTTATGATGATGCTAAGGGCAAAGCAACCGGCGTAAGGGTAATTGATGCAAATACAAAAGAAGTGATGGAATTTTTTGCACCGGTAATTTTTGTGAACGCCGGCAATTTAAATACCAACCTCATCCTGCTCAACTCTGTCTCTAAGCGCTTTCCCAATGGCCTGGGTAATGATAATGGCCTGCTGGGAAAGTTCATGGCATTTCATAACTATCGTGCAAGAATCAGTGCAAAGTATGACGGCATGCTGGATTTTAAAACTGAAAACGGACGGCCGTCGTATGCGTATGTTCCCCGTTTCAGGAACCTGCGAAAACAAGAAACGGATTTTTTGCGTGGGTATGCCGCTACCTTTAACGCTACCAGGTATGCTGGCAATAAATCAGAAGGCTTCGGGGAAGAATTAACGGACGAGCTTATGAAAACCCCGGAATTTGGTCCCTGGGGTATTGGTGCCCAGTGCATGGGTGAAACCATTCCAAAGGAAACCAATTATGTAACATTGGATAAGGATCAAAAAGATGAATGGGGAATTCCTTTATTGAAAATTTCTGTGGACTATGATGACAACGATGAAAAAATGATTAAGGACTTTTTTGAACAATATACAGAGATGTTCACCAAAGCCGGATTTACAGATATTAAAACATCCGACAGCAAACAGGCTCCGGGCTTGGATATTCACGAAATGGGCGGTGTAAGAATGGGCAAGGACCCAAAGACTTCTTTATTGAATGCATGGAATCAGTTGCACGAATGCAAAAATGTATTTGTAACAGATGGCGCCTGCATGACTTCCACTTCCACTCAAAACCCTTCGCTTACTTATATGGCTTTAACAGCAAGGGCAGCAAATCATGCAGTGGAATTATTGAAGAATAAAGAATTGTAGTTAGCAAGTAAAGTTTACACCTTTTAAGAAAGGTGTAAACTTTATTTTAATAACTCATCTTTTTGAATCTTATGCAGTTTAAATACATTTTCTTTACTACGTGGTGAGCCACCCCAAAGGGCGACCCACCTCGTGGTAAAGAAATCAAATCACCATCTCAAAATAACGATATGAAACTCCCATTGCTTGCAACATTATTATTCACTTCATCCCTTTCTATGGCACAAACCTTACCCGTGGGAGATTTTGAGCATCATGCCGATATAGGTAATCCAAAAATGAAGGGCAATACATTGTATGATGCAACCACACAGGATTACACGTTGAAAGGTGGGGGCTATAATATCTGGTTTAACCGGGATGAATTTCACTATGCTTACAATAAATTGAATGGTGATTTTATATTAACCGCCAATGTGAAACTGTTGGGTGAAGGCAAAGATCCGCATCGAAAAATTGGCTGGATGATCCGGGAATCGGATAAGGAGGATGCGGCACATATCAGCGCTACTGTACACGGTGATGGATTAACGGTATTGCAATGGCGCAGTTTGCGTGGTGCATATATGAGAGATCCCCAGGATGAAATATTTCATACCAAAAAAAATGTAGGCATTATACAACTGGAACGGATTGGTAAAACCGTCATCATGCGTGCAGCCAATGCCGGTGAGCCTTTACAGGAAGTAGGCCGTACAGATACGCCTGATATGCCAGCGGAAGTATTGGCGGGTTTATTTGTATGCAGCCACAATCCAGAAGCGTTGGAAGATGGCATGGCCTGGAATGTAAGAATAGAAAAGACAGTGCAGGATACGCACAATGGGTACCGGCAGGGAATACTCGGCAGCAGGCTGGAACTGATGAATGTAATGGATGGCAAAAGAAAAATAATTCATACAGATGCCGGCAGAATGGAAGCACCCAACTGGATGCCTGATGGCAAGCGGATTTTATACAACCAGGGAGGAGCTATTTATACCATCCCCGCAGAAGGCGGTGAGCCACAAAAATTAAATACAGGAGCCGCTAACCGCAACAACAACGACCATGTAATTTCCTTTGATGGAAAAATGCTGGGTATCAGCAGTCACCGCGATGGGATGCCGGGTGGTGGCTCCACCATTTACGTGTTGCCCTTGACAGGTGGTGAACCAAAACTAATCACCGACAGTACGCCCTCTTACCTGCACGGATGGAGCCCTAATGGAAAAGAACTGGTATATACTGCCCAGCGTATCAGTGCCAGTCCTGCATATAATTTGTATAAAAAATCCATCAGTGGCGGCGCAGAACAGCAGCTTACTTTCAATAAAAAAGGATTAAGTGATGGCCCTGAATATTCACCGGATGGTAAATATATTTACTTTAATTCCAATGAAACAGGTACTATGCAGGTGTGGCGAATAAAGCCCGATGGGAGCAATAAGGAACAAATTACTTTTGATGAATACCACAACTGGTTTCCGCATTTTTCACCCGATGGAAAATGGATCGTCATGCTCTCTTTCCCGCCTTATGTTGCATCGGATGATCATCCCTTTTACAAACGTGTTCAATTGCGGTTAATGCCTGCTACCGGCGGTACTATCCGCTCCATTGCCTACCTGTATGGCGGCCAGGGTACCATCAATACACCTTCGTGGAGCCCGGATAGTAAGCAGATTGCTTTTATCAGCAATAGCCTGGATATTAAATAATGGTGTTGATACCCGATGGTGCGATTGTATCCCGTCGGGTATTACCATCGGCTTCCCTGATCTCAGCGGGTTTTCACAACATTATCTTCCATGTATAACAAAAACATCTGCGAAAACCCGTTGTCGAAAAAGAGCCACAACCTGCGTGCATCTGCTTATTGAATGAACACAGCTAAAAAGGATATCTATTCGCATTCCCACCTCGAATTTCGCCACCAGTAAAGTCCGATGGCAGTAGTGGCAAGCCACTTGTTCCATACCACTGACCGCCGTTGTTGGTGTTTGTGTGGATGGCAGGCAGCAGTGGCACCACCAACAACCACAAAAGCGGTAGCTAAAAAAATTGTGAACCCGTAAGTGCTGTTGGTGAACACCAGGCTCCTTAAAAGCAACTTCTCCCAACGAGCTTGAGCGGGGGTGGGGACGTTGCGCCGCCAGTAAAGTTTGATGGCAGTAATGGCAACCCACTTGTTGCATACCATTCAAGGATGCCAGTAAAAC
>JBBQTL010000064.1:0-23624 GCA_038213285.1 Chitinophagales bacterium | reverse complement strand
GTTACCGATGAAAAAATTGATGAGCAACGCCTTATTCATGCATGTAAAACAGCCAATATCTTACCCTTTATTGAATCGTTGCCACTGGGCTTTTATACAAAACTGGGCGCCGAAGGCAACGGTATAAGCGGTGGACAAAAGCAACGGCTGTCCATCGCAAGGGCCGTATATAAAAATCCGGCGTTTCTTTTTTTTGATGAAGCCACCAATTCACTGGATGCCAATAATGAAAAGATCATATTGGAAAATCTACAGCAATTCTTTACCAGCAAAACGGTAATTGTGGTGGCGCATCGCCTGAGCACGGTAAAAAACGCCGATAAAATTGTAGTGATGGAAAACGGGGAAATTGTGGAAGAAGGAACACATACTGAACTTACTTTCAAAAAAGGAAAATATTATGAATTGGTAAAAAATCAATTGGAACTTGGGAACTGAAAGCCCCCTAAATCCCCCGAAGGGGGACTTAAAATACAGGGCATTTGAATTTGAACTGCTTAATATATTTTAAAGGTAAAAGGCTAAATAAAAAAAATGTCAGAAAAAAATATCAGCATATCCAATCTTGCGTCTGAAAATATCTTTGTAAATAAAAATACTTTTTCAGCGCATGGGAATGAAATAGACGAAATCATTTCAAAGAAACCACCGTTCATCGTTCGTTGGGGCACCCTGTTTTTATTCCTCCTGCTTTTATTGGTAGGCGCCATAAGCTGGTTTATTAAATATCCCGATATTATAAAAGCCCAGGCAAAACTTACTTCCATCAATGCACCCAAGCCGGTAGTTACTGTAGCAAGCGGTAAACTAATAAAACTAACTATCGAGGAAAATCAAGCTGTAAATAAAAATCAGGTTTTAGGGTACATCGAATCTACCGCCAGCCACGAAGAAGTATTAAGACTATCATCGAATTTAGATATCATTCAATCTATACTTGACAATAATAAAACAGTATTATTGCACCCGTATTTTGAAAATCCGCTTACTCAATTAGGAGAATTACAAAGCGCTTACCAGGTATTTGCCCAATCTTTTTTTACGCTTAAAAATTATCTATCCACTGGTTTTTATTTGCATAAAAAGAACATGATTGCAAATGATATTGCCAACATCAGGCGCTTAAACAATAACCTCTTTGAACAAAAAGACCTAATTGAACAAGACCTTGACTTGTCACAAAAAACATTTGCAGCCAACCAATCTTTAAAAGACGATGGCGTAATATCTGCCCTGGAATACCGGAACGAAAGAAGTAAACTCATCAACAAACAATCCACCATACCTCAAATAACCAATGCCATCATCAGCAACGAAAACCAGCAAAATGAAAAGCAAAAAGAAATAGCCGAACTGGAAAACACCATTGCCCAGCAAAAAGCAATTTTTCAGCAGGCCCTCAATACATTTAAAAGCCAGTTAGAGGATTGGAAGAAAAAATATTTGTTAACAGCGCCCATCAACGGAAAGGCTGCCTTTGCTACATTCATCCAGGAAAACCAACAATTGCAAACCAACCAAACCATTTGTTTTATCAATCCGGAAAACACCCAATACTATGCTCAAATAATTATTCCCCAATCTAATTTTGGAAAAGTGGCGGTGGGTCAAATGGTGTTATTAAAGTTCCCGGCCTATCCATTCCAGGAGTATGGCGCTGTAAAAGGCAAAATTGATTTCATTTCCCACATCCCCACAGACAGTGGCTACCTGGCTAAAGCAATTTTAACGGATGGCTTAAGCACTAACTACAAAAAACAATCCGCCAGCCACCGGATCCAATACCGGGACGGGCTATTGGCGCAAGGCGAAATTATTACAAAGGACATGCGGTTGCTTCAAAGGTTTTACTATGGTATTGTAAGGCAAATAAAGTAGTACTATATACTGTAGGGTATAATCAATGATGGTGGCGGATAATCCTGCCTGCTGCCCCATAATAAAAAATCCCTGGAAAACCCGTCTGGTTTATGTTACCTGTGTACTTAAAACGCACGCATTTTTCCCCAATGCAGTATAACTAAGTTTGAAATTCTTTTCCAGCCCTTCCTTATCCTTTAGTACTTTTGCCGCTTATATGATAGTAATTGACAATAAACTGGTAAGCGATGAAATTATTGAGGAGCAATTTGTTTGTGATTTGAATAAGTGCAAAGGTGGCTGCTGTGTAGACGGTGATGCCGGGGCGCCGTTAAGTAAGGATGAGCTGGACAGGTTGAACGAGGTATATGAGGCCGTTTTGCCCTATTTAGCCGAAGAAAATAAAATGGAATTACTAAGGCAGGGCCGTTATGTGTATGATAAAGAATTTGGATGGGTAACACCTACCATTGAAAGTAAAGTGTGTGTATATGGCATAACAGATAAAAACGGGATTGTTAAATGTGGAATTGAACAGGCATACAGTGATGGAAAAGTTAACTGGAAAAAGCCCATCAGTTGCCATTTGTTTCCCATCCGTGTTAAATTAAGTAAAAATAAGCAAACAGAATATGTAAACTACGAGCCACGTGAAGACCTTTGCAGCGCAGCTTGTACACTGGGTAAAAAATTGAAGGTTCCGGTATATGTTTTTTTAAAAGATGCATTGGTAAGAAAATATGGGCCGAAATTTTACGATACATTGGAAGCCACAGCAAAACACATGAATCAAAATTTATAAATCAAATTATCAAAAAAGTATTACTAAAAGTATCTGCAACCAGGTTGTACCAACACATTACAAATGAAAAGAAAATTATTCCCGGTGAGTTACCCCGCCTTGTTATTGCTTATTTCAATTTCTTCCTGTTCAGTTAACCGGGCCAAAATAGACAACAGCCTTAAAAAGTATTTTGATGAGAATAAAGTAGAAGGATGCTTTACCATGATGAACAATGCCGATGGAAAAGTGACCGTTTACAATATGTCGATGGACACTGTTCGTTATCTGCCGGCTTCCACCTTTAAAATTGCAAACTCACTCATCGGGTTGGAAATTGGCAGGATCACCGATGAGAAAATGGTCATCAAATGGGATGGTGTAATGCGCAGGGTGGAAGGCTGGAATAAGGACCTTACTATGGAAGACGCATTCAAAGTTAGTTCTGTGCCCTATTACCAGGAAGTTGCCAGGAGAATTGGAAAAGACACGATGCAGCAATGGCTGGATAGCCTGCATTACTGCAATATGAAAATCGGTAATCATATAGATAGCTTTTGGCTCGATAATAGCTTAAAGATTTCGCCGGATGAACAAATTGGATTGGTAAAACGTTTGTATTTTGACCAGTTGCCTTTTCAAAAACGGACGCAACAAATATTACGAAATGTAATGACGCAGGAAGATAATACACTGTACACATTGTCGTATAAAACCGGGTGGGGGTTTGATGAAAATAATAATTCAATCGGCTGGATGGTAGGCTGGATAGAAGAAAACAAACATCCCTACTTTTTTGTAACATTGGTAAAATCAACTGATCCCAATATTGACATGAGAACGGTACGATTGAACATTACAAAAGGGATATTAAAGCAGTATGGATTTTTTGAGGGAGGAATGTAATGTGGATGCCATCATTTTGCAAAATACCCCAACATCATAGCGCCTGGTATTGTCAATATTTAACGCTTCAGTTTTTATAAAAGATTAAATCTATTGGTTCAGTTTCAACATATCGAATACCTATTTGGCCTCGCCTTCATTCCCTTTATTGTGATGCTCTATGTGTTTTTAATTCGCTGGAAGAAAGGGACTATTAAAAAGATTGGCGACCCTGCGCTGGTAAGTCAATTGACCAGGGATTACAGCCCATCCAGGTTTCTACTCAAATTTATTTTATTCAGTACAGCATTTACAATTGGGGTAATTGCCTTGGCCAATCCCCGAATGCCGATAGGTACCGCAAATATAAGCCGAAGCGGAATAGATGTAATGATAGCACTGGATGTTAGTAAGAGTATGCTGGCGCAGGATATTAAACCAGACAGGTTGGAAAGAGCCAAGCAAATTTTATCGAAGTTGATTGACAAATTGCAGGACGACCGGATAGGCATTGTTGTATTTGCAGGCAGGGCCTATCTGCAAATGCCGCTTACTACAGATCATGCGGCAGCTAAAATGTATTTATCAACTGCCACTCCCGATGTAGTGCCAACCCAGGGTACGGTAATTGGCGATGCTTTAAAAATGAGTTTCGCTGCATTTAATACCAAAGAAAAAAAATACAAATCAATTATTCTCATCAGTGATGGGGAAGACCATGATGAAAATGCGGTTACTTTGTCTAAAGCGCTGGCGGGTGAAGGCGTGATGATCAATACGGTAGGAATTGGATCACCTGAAGGTGCAATGATTGTAGACGCTGAAACCAATGAAGTAAAACGTGATATGGCAGGAAACCCTGTGGTAACGAAATTGAACGAAGTTGAGTTAAAGAACATAGCAGAAAATGGAAATGGGATCTACCAGCTCTATACCAATACGGATGACGTAGTGAACAAGCTGGCCCTACAAATAAAAAGCATGGGGCAAAAGCCTGTAACTGAAAACTCAAGGGTAAACTTTCAGAACTTTTTTCCATGGCTGTTGGCGGTTGTTTTAATATTGCTGGTGGCCGAATTCCTTATTTCAGAAATTAGATCAGGTAAGAAAAATCAACCGGTAATGTTTAAAAGGAAAGTGAATCTGACTTCGGTTTTCCTGATACTTTTTCTTTCTCCCTTTGCAACTTCATCTGCTCAAAATGAAGATGTACTGATAAAGAAGGGAAACGAAGCCTATAACAAAAAGCTGTACGAGGTAGCAAGGGATGAATATAAAAAAGCGGCGGAAAAAAATCCTGTCAATCAAAAGGCACAATACAATTTAGGGAATGCATTGTATAAAACGGAAAAGCCCGAAGATGCAATATTGGCTTATGATGCTGCTATACAAAATAGCAAGTTGCCAATAGAAAAATCAGGCGCATACTATAACAAAGGAGTAGTGTTGCAGAATAATAAAAAATTGCCTGAATGCATAGAGGCATATAAAAATTCATTGCGCCTCAATCCGGCGGATGAAGATGCCCGGCTAAATCTTCAAAAGGCATTGCAACAACAAAAACAACAACAGCAAAAAGATAAGGAAAATAAGGAGCAGGATAAACCAAAGGATGACCCTAAAAAAAAGGACCAGCCCAAGCAACCTGATAATAATAATAATAATGATTTGCCCAAGCCACAGCCTTCAAAAATGACCAAAAAGGAGGCGGAAGAAAAATTAAAAGCTTTGTTGCAACAGGAAAAGAAGTTGCAGGATAAATTAAGGAAAGTAGGCGCAGCATCTCCTGAAAAGCCTGAGAAAGATTGGTAAAATTTTGCATCTTTGCACCATAAACTTCTACGATGAAAAATGTTAAGTTCCTATTCGCCTTCCTGTTCGCCGCTTTATTATCTTCCTGCCTTGATACCGAAGAAAAAATTGTTTTCAATGCTGATAATTCAGGCACCTATCTTATGACAGTTGATATGGGTAGAATGCTACAAATGGCTTCCTCCATGGGCGCTGCCCAGTCTGAACCCGGCAAGCTAAAGGAAAAAAAAGACACTACTATTTACCTGAAAGACATTTTGAACACGGCGGATAATTTATCAGCCGAAGAAAAAGCTTTGTACAAAGATGGTGTAATCAGCGTGAAGATGGACGAAGCTAAAAATGAGATGAAAATTGTTATTAGTTCCCCTTTTAAAAATGGTGCCGCACTCACAGAGATAAAAAATAACCTTGCTGCTGTGATGAATAAATTAAAAGCTTTTGAAAAAGCCACCGGTGAAAAAGAAAAACCGGAGGAAGAGGGCAATACTCAAATGGGAGTAAAATCTGCCAACCCGCTTGGCGACCTGTTTACTTTTAAAGCAGCTCCTGGCAGAGTTTCCAATACGATTACCAGTATGGATGTTTTTAAAAGCAAGATAGCATCGGATTCTACACTGGGTATGATTAAACCAATGACCGCAATGATGGGTGATTTTAATTATCGCACCATTATCGTATTGCCAAAGGCCGTTAAAAAATATGATGGCCCCGGCAGCTCTATTTCGGCTGATAAAAAAACGATTACTTTTTCTACTACGCTAACAGAAATGTTAGAGCATCCTGAAAAAGTTTCTTTCGAAGTAAACTATTAAACATTGGATGCAACCAGCTGTGAAAGGGGATATTGAACTGCACTATTAAGATCTGTTACTTATTTGAGGAGTTTCAAAAATTTTATCAATAGATTAATCGGATCTAGCCCGTCGTTTTCGTTATTAATTAAATAGTAATATAAAACTTATGCAATTGTATTGTGAATCGATGACGGAATACAAACGGCTTAAAACCCGGGAAGTTAAAATTGGAAACCTGTTGTTGGGGAATAACCACCCGGTAAGGGTGCAAACCATGACGACGACGGATACCATGGATACAATGGCTACCGTAGAGCAAACCATCCGATGTATAAACGCGGGTGCGGAACTGGTGCGTATTACTGCGCCATCCAAAAAGGAAGCAGAAAACTTATTGAATATAAAAAACGAATTGCATCGCCGGGGCTATTTCGTTCCATTGGTTGCTGATATTCATTTTACACCCAATGCTGCTGAAATTGCTGCTACCATTGTAGAGAAAGTAAGAGTGAATCCGGGTAATTATGTAGACAAGAAAAAATTTGAGCAAATAGATTATACCGATGCTGAATATGCGGAAGAAATAGAAAGGATCAGGGATCGTTTCACGCCATTGGTAAAAATTTGTAAACAGTATGGAACTGCCATGCGTATTGGTACCAATCATGGTTCGTTGAGCGACAGGATCATGAGCCGGTATGGTGATACCGCAATGGGTATGGTGGAAAGTGCAATGGAGTTTTTACGTATAGCCCGAAGCGAGGATTATCACAATATTATCCTGAGTATGAAAAGCAGCAACCCGCTGGTAATGGTGCAGGCCTACCGGTTGTTGATTAACCACATGACGGATGAATTTGGAGAGTGCTATCCGCTGCATTTAGGTGTTACCGAAGCGGGTGATGGTGAAGATGGAAGAATAAAATCTGCTATCGGAATTGGTACTTTACTGGAAGACGGAATTGGTGATACTATTCGGGTAAGCCTGACCGAAGACCCTGAACTGGAAATTCCTGTTTGCAAAGACATTGTAAAACGCTATTCGGAACAGCGGCTATTTAACACCGGTAGCAGGTTCATTCCGGCTATTGAAGCGATGCCCTATTCTCCATTTGAATATAAACGAAGAGAAACATTTGCTGTGGGTAATATGGGTAATAAACAGGTGCCGGTAGTAATTGCTGATTTAAGTAAGATAGATAACATTGATCCTGCTCACCTGCAAAGTGTTGGGTACTCGTATGATGCCGCTTCGGATAAATGGACGATCAGTGATATGGCTGCTGATTATATTTTTACCGGTAATCAACTATTGAATTTTGCATTGCCCGGCACGGTTAAAATAATTGTGTATCCGGCCACCTGGCAATTGGCAGAAGATAAGGCAACCTATTTTCCAATATTTGAAGACAGTGGTTATGTTGATGCCGATTCAATGTCGGGCCAGTTAAACTTTGTGATGATTGATTGTTTTAGCGATACTACCGCCATCAATGATTTTACTTACCTGGATGAATTGGGAAACGATCCCAAAGTGGTGCTATGCCTTAGTTCTACAAATATATTGGCCATGCATGCAGTTAGGCGGATGCTGGTAGAACTGGTGAATCGTAAAATTAAAAATCCGGTTGTGTTTATCACTGATAGTAACTGGAGTACCGCTGATGAACACCTGGTGCATTATGCAACCGAAACAGGCGCATTGTTTTTAGAAGGGATGGGAGATGGTATTTGCCTGGGCATGTCTTCAAAAGCTTATGATGATGCCGCTAACATTGTGGTAAGTGGAAGGAATTACATTGCCAATGCGTCAGTAGAACAATTTATCAATAACACAGCCTTCTCCATTTTACAGGCCACCCGAACCAGGATTTCAAAAACGGAGTATATCAGTTGCCCAAGTTGTGGACGAACGCTTTTTGACCTGCAGGAAACAACTGCTAAAATAAGAAGTGTTACCAATCATTTAAAGGGTGTTAAGATCGCTATTATGGGATGTATTGTAAATGGACCCGGTGAAATGGCTGACGCGGATTTTGGCTATGTTGGAAGCGGTGTAGGAAAGATCACTTTATACCGGGGCAAAGAGGTAGTAAAAAGAAATATTGATAGTGCCATTGCGGTAGACGAATTGATATCATTGCTTAAGGAGAGCGAAGCGTGGGTAGAGGCGAATTAGGTGATTCAATTATTGCTTTTTCACTTTTCTCAAAACCGGTACTGCCATCATCCCGGGTATGTCCCTATAATCAATTGGTTGAGTATTACCTGGCTGGGTAAAGCGGTACTGCCTTCCGCTTACACTTCCTTTTACTGATAAGGCAGTAAAGCCGGTGTATTCGAAATACACATCGTCCCATGATTTATTTTTTACCGGTTCGTTGTCGCCATAGTTGCTCTGCGTGGACGAATGGCTTGTACCATAATCCTCTCTTTTTTTTCCACAATTACACATAGGTATTATTTTTTAGTCTTCTTTATAATCCGGTATGTCCGGCTCTTTGTTTTTATTAATCGTAGTTGCCTGTTCCAGTAAGCAAGCTGCTCCTGAAATTGCCCACCAATATAATAATTTCTCCCACCAGATAATCGCAAAACATAGGCCTAAAGGAAGCGCTACCCACACACTTACACAATAAAAGCAGTCGAGCAGACTTCCAAAGAACCCTGCTCCCGCCTTTTTTCTTAATAAATAAATCATATCAAATGGCCCATCCTCTTTGCTAAGCAAATGTGATATCCGCCACGCAACCAAAACTGTCAATATAAAATGAAAGATAAGTTGTGCCATTTATTTTATCATTTTGGCTGAAGGTATAAGCACCGGGATTACCTACTCCCGTATTTATAATATTTGTCGTAAAAATTTGTAAAGAAGTAAACCCATCAAATGATTTTTTTTATGCAATACCCTAAAGTGTATTTTTTTAAATTAACATTTAAATCGTTTTAGTGTTTTAACTGTTAATTTTAATGTTCAGCTAAAAAGCAATATTTATGCAAACAGATTTTTTGGTAATTGGCAGTGGTATAGCAGGGCTCACTTATGCCTTAAAGGTAGCGGAAGCATGCCCGGAAAAAACAATTACTATTTTAACTAAAACGCAAAGCGACGAAACAAATACCAAATATGCACAAGGAGGAATTGCTGGTGTAATGGATTTTGATAAGGACAGTTTTGATAAACATATTGAAGACACACTGATAGCCGGAGATGGGTTGTGTAACCCGCAGGTGGTAGAAATTGTAGTAAAGGAAGGAGTGGAAAGAATAAAGGAAATTATTGAATGGGGGGCCAATTTTGATAGAGATATGGAAGGAGAATATGCACTGGGCAGGGAAGGCGGCCACAGTGAATTTCGCATACTTCATCACAAAGATGTAACCGGTAAAGAAATGGAAAGGGCTTTGCTGGAAGCCATTAGCCGGAAATCAAACATAAAACTGCTCAGTCATTGTTTTGTGTTGGATATTATTACCCAGCACCATCTTGGTTTTTTAATAACCAAATCCACTCCGGATATTGAGTGTTACGGCGTGTATATTTTGAATTTAAACAGCAATAAAATTGAAAAGATATTATCATCAGTTACTTTATTGGCAACCGGGGGTAACGGGCAGGTATATCGTACAACCACCAACCCTGCTATTGCCACAGGCGATGGTGTCGCCATGGTGTACCGTGCAAAAGGAAGAGTTGAAAATATGGAGTTTATCCAGTTTCACCCAACCGCATTATACGAACCGGGTGTTAGGGGGCATAGTTTTTTAATTACAGAGGCGGTGCGTGGGGATGGAGGTATTTTGCGTAATCAAAATGGAGAAGCATTTATGGAGCGTTATGATGAGCGAAAGGACCTGGCGCCAAGAGATATTGTGGCAAGGGCAATTGATAATGAAATGAAAATAAGCGGTACCGAACATGTGTATTTGGATTGCACGCATTTTAGCAAAGAAAAATTTACCGAACATTTCCCCAACATTTATGAGAAATGCCTCAGTATTGGAATTGATATCACCCGGCATTTGATACCAGTTGCTCCTGCTGCGCATTATAGCTGTGGCGGTATAAAAACGGATGAATGGGCAAGAACCTCCATCAAAAACTTGTATTCCGCAGGGGAATGCGCTTCCACCGGTTTACATGGCGCTAATCGCCTGGCAAGTAACTCGCTGCTGGAAGCGATGGTATTTGCCCACAGGGCTTACAAACACGCGGTAGCCGGAATGAAGGATCGGGAGAACTCCGTATCAGGTAATCATGAAAATAAGGTGGATCTGGCAGAAGTGCCCAACTGGAAATCGGAGGGTACCAATGCTCCCAAGGAAATGATCCTGATAACTCAAAGTTTAAAAGAGATGAAATTACTCATGAGTGATTATGTGGGTATTGTACGAAACAATGAGCGTTTGAAAAGGGCCATGAAAAGACTGGACCTGTTGTATGAAGAAACAGAAGCACTGTATGAAAAAACGGCCGTGTCGCCACAGTTATGCGAACTGCGAAATATGATTACAGTTGCCTACCTGATTGTAAAATGTGCCGAATTCCGGCACGAAAGCAGGGGCTTGCATTTTAACACGGATTATCCGGGTAAAAGCAAAATGGCGCAGAATATTGCCTTGTAAAATTTGTAATAAATTAAAAGCAAACTGTCACAGTTACTAAAGATGGAGCGTCAAGCTTTGGGAGTGACTCTCCGTGTTCAGTAGTCTTCAATCAAATTCAAGGGTTAGTTATTCTCCTTCAGGTGATTGGAGCTAATTGTTATCTTTGCAGCATGTATTACCTGGTTTATGGGTTCTTATACCTTGCGTCCTTATTGCCTTTTTTTGTTTTATATTTATTCAGTGACCTGGCTTATGTGATGATGTATCATGTATTTGGCTATAGAAGAAAAGTAGTGTTAGGTAACCTCGCTATCGCCTTTCCGGAAAAATCCCTCACAGAACGAAAAAAGATTGCTGCCCGGTTTTATAAAAATTTTGTAGATACATTTATTGAGACCATCAAGTTGTTATCTCTCGGTGATACCCAATTCGACAAAAGATGTACCGGCGATTTTAAAGCAATCAATGAAATTGCAGCCAGTGGAAGAAATATCCAATTGCTGGGCGGCCACCAGTTTAACTGGGAGTTTGCCAATCTGTTGTTTAGCAGGCATATCCACATTCCGTTTATTGGGGTGGTTGCCAATGTAGAAAACAAAATCTTCAACCGTATTTATTTTAAATTCCGGGCCAGGTATGGAACCATTTTAATACCCAATTCATCCTTTCAAAGACAAATGATTGAATTGATGAAAAAGCAGTATTCCATCTGTTTATTGGCCGATCAAAATACTTACCCTGGCAAAGCTTACTGGCTTAATTTTTTTGGTAAACCGGTACCTTTTATTATGGGGCCTCACAGGGCTGCGGTGAAAAGCAAACCTGTAGTAATTTATTTTGATTTTAAAAAAGTGAAAAGAGGGCATTATCATTTTGAAGTATACGAAATACTTGAAAACCCGGAAGCGTATACACCGGAGGCATTGGCACTCAAATACAGGGATTATTTAGAATCCATTATTCGGGATCAGCCTGCCAATTACTTGTGGAGCCATCGCCGATGGAAACATGAGTATACGGAGGATTACAGTAATAGCTGGATCGATAAGTGACTTGTCATTTTGTTTTCAACATTGACCATTCACCTATCACCATTCACCTCATCAGTTTAGCACACTTGGTTCCTTTGCAATCTGTATAGACTTTTCTTCTTTTATTTTATCCCATCCACCCAGTACATTTCGAAGGTTATGAATTCCCTGGCTTTTCAGTAAT
Source organism: Chitinophagales bacterium (assembly GCA_038213285.1). GTDB lineage: Bacteria > Bacteroidota > Bacteroidia > Chitinophagales > Chitinophagaceae > Ferruginibacter. The sequence continues at coordinate 11,663 of JBBQTL010000064.1, read as the reverse complement.
GAGCAGGCAATTACACTTCTGTATCCACCGCCACAATGAACATATAAATTTTGATTTTCTTCAAAGTCGGCCAGTAATGCCAGGTCAGTCATTTCATTTAAAGGCATATTGATCGCCGATTTTACATGTCCATCCGCAAATTCGGTTTCTCTCCTTACATCCACCACCTGCAGATTGGGGTCATGGGGTATATCCATGGCCAATTCATCCGCTTCCACATCAATGATCATGTCGTTTTTATTACCGGCATTTTTCCACGCTTCAAAACCTCCATCAAGGTATCCCACTATGTTGCTAAACCCAACCCTGACCAGGCGTATTACCGTTTCCTCTTCTTTGCCGGGTTCGGTTATCAATAACATTGGTTTTACAAAAGATAAAATGCTGCCTGCCCATTCAGCAAAACGCCCTTCCAACCCTATAAAAATACTCCCGGGAACAAACCCCTGGGTAAACAAATCCGCAGTCCTGGTATCAAGTATTGTCACATCTTCTTCCATCCTGCTCATAAAATCAGCGATGCTTAAAAGAGTTAGCGCTTTCGATTTAACTGAATCTAGGCTGTCATACCCTTCCTTATTAATTTGTGCATTGATCGGGAAATATTTTGGTGCCTCATCTAAACCTTCCGTTACAGCCTTAATAAATGTCTCTTTTGATTGAGGCTGCAATGCATAATTATTTTTCCGTTCTTCACCAATCGTACTCTGATTTTTGGCTCCCATGTTTTTACCGCAACTGCTGCCTGCGCCATGTGCGGGATAAACGAGGATATCATCCGCTAAAGGGATTATTTTTTGTTGTATGGTATCATACATGATGCCAGCGAGTTCTTCTATGCTCAAATTCCCACTGCTTAAATCAGGTCGGCCTACATCTCCTACAAATAGGGTATCACCGGTAAAAATAGCATGGTTTTTATTTTGTTCGTCTGTTAGTAAATAACAACTGCTTTCAATGGTATGGCCGGGTGTATGCAATACCTGTATGTTGGTTTTACCTAAAGGGAAAATTTCGCCGTCCTTTGCGATATGTACCGGAAAATTAGTGTTGGTTTCCGGCCCAAAAATAATGGGGGCGCCTGTTTTCTCGCTTAGGTCAAGATGGCCACTCACAAAGTCTGCATGAAAACGGGTTTCAAATATGTATTTTATTACCGCCTTTCTTTTACTGGCAATATTGATGTATTCTTCTATATCTCTTAAAGGATCTATTACCGCCGCTACCCCTTCACTTTCAACGTAATAGGCAGCTTCACTGATGCAACCTGTATATAATTGCTGTATGTACATAGCTCTTTTATTTTTTAATTTTGCAAAGAAAAAAACAAAAAGCGGATGTTTTGCAACATCCGCTTCATTACTATCATTGTAAATTTTAGGCTACCAGCTCATTCACAAATTCGCTTATTTCATCTATCCGCTTGTGATTGATAATATAGAAAATAAATTTACCGTCACGCTGGGTAGTTACGATACCTGCTTTTCTTAATATAGCAAGGTGTTGTGATGCTACCGATTGCTCTAGTTGTAGCCTTACATAAATCTCTGTAACAGTGATTTTCTTTTCTTCTTCAATCAGCTTTAACAATTGCTGACGCAACTTGTGGTTGAGTGCCCTTAAAATTAAGGCGGCTTTTTTTACGTTGTAGTAATCAATTTTAATGGTGCCCATTTTGTTAGCCTGTTGCAAACTTACGTCTTGCCTCTTAGTGGCGGTGTCATTTGTCATAGATATTTAATTTTATTGTGCCCTGCAAAGATACAAACGATTTTATATACATGATAATGCTAAATGGACAATTGCTTGATAAAAGAGGCATAAAAATGGGTAATTAGTTTTTTGTGTTGTTGTCAAAAAATTCTTTCAGATACAAGGGTTCGCTATAATAAAGATTGGCAAAATCCTTTTGTTCAAATTTTTCACCGGCTAATTTACTCATTGCCAATGAATTGTTTGTAACAGGCATGAATATCGCGTTTGGATTTTTGCAAACAGGCTGCCATTTCTTTGTTCCATTTCCAAAAAATAAAATATGATTTTTTAACAAGCTGTTGGCAAAAGAATTGTCATCCAGTACCATTGCGCAGGGTGCTAAAACCGTTTGTAAATTTTGATCGTATAAAGCGGTAAATATTTCCATTCTTCTTGCATCAATCATGGGGCAAAAAAGAGTAGAAGGATGGATGGCCTGGTTTCGGGTGTCCCATATAGCCGAAAATGCCAGTATTTCCAGTGTGCTGATCGATATCAACGGTTTGTTTAAGGCATAACATAAGCCTTTGGCACTTGCCATGCCAACACGTAATCCTGTGTATGAACCGGGGCCTGCAGATACTGCAATGGCATCGAGTTCATGGATTAAAATAGCTGCATTTTTAAGCAGTGATTGAATAGCAGGTTGCAAAAAACTGCCATGTTTCTTTGGATCTGTATTCAAAATTTCTGCCAGCAGTTCTCCATCTTTTGCAACGCTGATGTGGGCGATATCAATGGCGGTATCTATAGTTAAAATTAAACTCATGCGCTTGCAGCGGCTTTTAGTAATGTGGCCGGAACATATCTTTTTTCATGAATACTTAACTGCTCAAGCAATTCAAAGATTTTTGCTACACCTATTATGGAAGCCCATTCAAACGGGCCGTAAGGATAATTAGTGCCTAGCTTCATCGCCGTATCAATGTCTGCTTTCGTACTTAATTTTTCTTCTAGTGCAAAATAGGCTTCGTTTATGATCATGGCAATTACCCTTGGTGATACAAAGCCGGGCAAATCGGGTAAAGAAGCTGTTTTCTTTCCTAAGGCTGCGAATATCATTTCAAAAGATTCATTTATTTGCCCGGATATTTCCCAGGTTTGCCTCGACAAAAATCCCTTCCAACCATTGATGCGGAGTACATTCCCGGGTGCATGCATGTCGGCTAATGTTCGGCAAACAGAATTAATTAAAACCGGGCTGGTGGTAATGTTAAAATCAAATTGTAGCTCATCCTGCAAGAGCAGGTAAGCATCTGCATCCAAGGGCATATTTTCAATGCTGTTTATCCTGAAACAACCAGCGTGCTGGTTGCAGGAATTAACTTCTTCCCATTGATCATCTGTGGCCAGTACGGCAATCCTCATTTGATTATTTTTTACAAAAATAGGTGGTTGATAAAAGATATATTTGCATTTACTAAAAGAAATGCTTTTGATATGAGTAAACAAATCATCAATACGTTAAATGCACCATCTCCAATAGGCCCATACAACCAGGCTGTAAAAACAGGTAATTTATTATTTGTATCTGGCCAGGTAGCCATAAAACCCGGAACCAATGATATTGCTACTGCTGATATAATTGAAGAAACACACCAGGTAATGCAAAACCTGAAATCAATATTGGCAGAAGCCGGGATGGATTTTGGTAACGTAATTAAAACAACTATTTTTTTGAGTGATATGGAATTATTTAGCCAGGTAAATGTGATTTACGCCAAATATTTTCAAGGTGATTTTCCTGCCCGGGAAACAGTGGCTGTAAAAGGCTTACCCAGGAATGCGAACGTAGAAATAAGTGTAATTGCTGCCGGATAGTCAGCTCAATTCCAATGGACTTTGGGTGTCCAGTTTATTTTACCTTTTCATCGTTTGGCGGCAGAATTATATATCTCGGAGCCAACGTTTACCACATATAAAAATGTAACTGGCTTTAACGTTTGCTTCGTTTCTTTACTATTTCCTCGTGATATATAAATTACTTATCTGGTCGCATCAGTTTTTTAAACAAGCCGGTTAACATTCGCATTACCGCAGTAAAAGTTGGTAAACAAGTATGGCTCTGTATGAAAAGTAAGTTTTGGCTGTGGGCGTATAATTCACTGCAACTGCTTTCATCGATTTTTCAGGCTATTTCAAATTGATCCATACTGTTTTTCACTTTTTTATCGGGTTGCTTATTACAATATTGCAGTATTCAAAAGAGTTTAATATTACCAGGTATCTTTCTACCATACCAACGACTTTGCTTTTAATATTAAAACCAGCCATGGCAAAACAAATGATTAAAGAAGATTTATTTAACATGCAGAAGCGATTTACTTTTGATTAATAAATTAAGGTACAAATTGAACTTTCAAAATATGAACAGCCAGAAACCATTGGTAATTGTTACTGCGAATGCGCATGATATTTTAATAAACACGTTACAAAAAAAAGGGTACGAAGTAAATTACCAACCCGGGATTGACTATGAATCCTTGTCTGGTATCATTCAGGATGCACATGGATTAATAGTAACTACCCGGTTAAAAATAGATCAGCCAATTTTAGAAAGAGCAGAGAAATTGAAATGGATTGGCCGCCTCGGAAGTGGTATGGAATTGATAGATACCGTGTATGCGGCAGGTAAGGGTATTCAATGTGAAAGTAGCCCGGAGGGAAACCGCAATGCAGTGGCTGAGCATACATTGGGACTCGTGCTGAATTTGATGAACCGAATCAGCAGCAGTTTTGAAGAAGTAAAGCAAGGTAAATGGATAAGAGATGCCAACAGGGGTACAGAAATGAGCGGGAAAACTATTGGAATTATTGGGTATGGAAATACCGGCAGTTCTTATGCTAAATTATTGGCAGCTTTTGGTGTTACCGTGTTGGCTTATGATAAGTATAAATTTGGTTTTGCCAATGGATATATTAAGGAGGCAAGTTTTGAACAGGTGTGCCGCTATGCTGATGTAGTTAGTTTTCATGTGCCGTTAACGGACGAAACAAGGTATATGGCAAATGAAGCGTTTTTCAACAGCCTTCCCCAAAGGCCGTTTTTTATTAATGTGTGTAGGGGAGGAGTTGCAGATACTGCGGCATTAATAGAAGCCCTGAAGCAGGATAAAATTGCAGGTGCCGGGCTAGACGTGCTTGAAAATGAAAAGCTGCCCACATACAATACGCTCCAGACTGAGCAATTGGACTACCTGAAATCCCATCCCAATGTACTGATAACGCCACATATTGCGGGATATAGCCAGGAGGCATTTTATAAAATGAGTACCGTGATTCTGGAAAAGTTGGGTATTTGATATTTTGTTTATATTTGCACCATATACAACGCCTTAGGCATCATCCTAAGGCGTTGTATTTTTTTCTGAATACTATAAAATGAAGTATTATGAGCGAAACGAATTATGTTAAAAAAGAAACATTTGAACAAATGAGGCAGGAGCTTCACCAGATGAAAAGTGTGGAACGGCCGGCTGCAAGCAGGGCTATTGCTGAAGCCCGGGAAAAAGGTGATTTAAAAGAGAATGCTGAATATGATGCGGCCAAGGAAGCCCAGGGGATGCTGGAAGCTAAAATTAAATACCTGGAAGGGATCATTGCAACTGCCCGTATCCTGGACGAAACCAATATTGACATCTCTAAAGTATCCATTCTTACAAAAGTTACGGTAACGAATATGGGCACAAAAAAGAAGGCAACCTACCAAATCGTTTCTGAAAAAGAAGCGGACCTTAAATTGGGTAAAATATCCGTAACCTCTCCCATTGGCAGGGGGTTGCTGGGTAAAATAATCGGCGATGTAACCGAGGTGCAGGTTCCTGCCGGCGTATTGAAGTTTAAGGTGGAAAATATTACTTTATAATATTCCGGTTCAAAGAATTTTACCCCATCCGTAATATTGCGGATGGGGTTTTTGTTTCGTACTTTTATTCAAAATAAGTAACACATGACGATCTTTTCAAAAATAATTGCCGGTCAGATTCCATCCTACAAAATCTGCGAAAATGATCATTTTTTTGCCTTTCTTGATATTTTTCCAATCGTGAGGGGACATGTATTAATAGTGCCCAAAACAGAGACCGACAAGTTTTTTGATTTGCCTGATAATTATTTAGCGGAAATGCTGTTGTTCGCCAGGCCGGTTGCCCGTGCCATAGAAAAATCATTTGATTGCAACAGGTGCGGTATTATCGTAATGGGAATGGAAGTACCGCATGCCCACTTACACCTTTTACCCATCAATACAGCCGATGACCTAAACTTTACAAGGCATAAATTGAAGTTAACCCCTGAAGAATTGAAGGAAGTACAGGAAAAGATTATAAAAGCAATGAATGTTTCATGAACAGCAGTTCATCAATGCTTTATTTGGAAAGATCAATATCAATACATTCACCATTGACCATTCACCACTGACCATTTACTTCTTCAATCTCGACGGATTCTTTTTTAAAAAATCATCCCAGCCATTTACTTTAGCGCCAGTAGAAGCCATCATCGAATTTTCCTGGAAATAATGGCAAACAGCTACTGCCAGTGCGTCTGAAGCATCAAACGATCCCGGGTCATCTTTAAAATTAAGCAGCCGTTGCAGCATTTTTAACACCTGTTCCTTACTTGCATTACCGTTGCCAGTTACCGATTGTTTTATTTTTTTGGGAGAATATTCCGTCACATCAAGTCCATGCCGCATGGCAGCGGCAATAGCAACACCCTGGGCACGGCCAAGCTTCAACATGCTTTGTACATTTTTGCCGAAAAAAGGTGCTTCAATTGCAAACACGTCCGGCTTATACTTAATAATTAAACCACTTACCGTATTGTATATGAGTTGAAGTTTCCGATATGGATCTTCCACTTTTCCAGGTTTTAAGATATCCATTTCCAGTAGCTTCAGGTTGCTGCCGTTTATTTCTATAAGCCCATATCCCATTACCATCGTACCCGGATCAATGCCTAAAATTATTTTTGATTTCTTGTGCAATGTTCTTCTTGTTTGTCAATAGATAGATGAACCGGACATTTAAACTTTACTATTATATTAGAAACCACCGTTAAGGCAGTGTGCCCAAACCCGTTAACTTTGCATCGCATTTTCATTGAACCTGGCATACTTAAGTTTTACAAATCTGCTTTGCAGATTCAGGCAGACAGTAATGCCGGATAAAGCGTACGTGAAAGTAACAAAAGTAATGAAACATCATTTACTCTTTTCTCAATATGAAAAGTAGTGATAAATTAAACAAGCCAATTTGAATAAAAACGTTAAGACATTCATCAACTATTTTTTTGGCCCCGTGTTATTCCTAATTCTCACCTGGAGTTTGTACAGGCAGATTAGTAACCAGCCAGACCTGCCCCGCAGGTGGTCGCAGATCAGTGGGGGTTGGAAAGACTGGAAATTTTGGATGGTAATAGTATTAATGTTTGTAAACTGGGGTATAGAATCAAAAAAATGGCAGATATTAATCAACCATATTCAGCGATTTTCTTTTATGAGGGCGGTCAAAGCTGTACTCTCTGGCTGTAGTGTAACAATGCTGACTCCTAATCGGATAGGCGAATATGGCGGTAGAATCCTTTACGTGGAAGAGGAAAACAGGATCAAAGCTATATCTCTGAGCCTTGTTGGAAGTATTAGCCAGTTACTAGTAACTATGGTGATGGGCTGCATCGGCTTATTATATTTAAGGTATCTTTCACATAATAATAGCAGTGCATCGGCAGTTTTACCTGAATTTTGGGGTGATGTCTTAATATATTTGAGTATTGGGCTAACGGTGATAATACTTTTGTTCTATCTGCGTTTAGGTTGGTTGGTTAGAATGATGGAAAAACTGCCTTCACTTCAAAAGATAGTAAACCATATAAGAGTATTGGATGAATTTGAAAACAGGCACCTCCTGCAGATATTGATTTTGTCCTTTATCCGTTATCTGGTATTCATTTTGCAATACCTGCTGATGCTACAGGTAATGCAGGTAGAAATTGCACCGTGGATATCTTTTTGGTTGATGACTGTTTTTTACCTGGTAATGGCGGTTGCGCCATCTGTTGGATTTATAGAATTACCGGTAAGAGTAAGCGCAAGCTGGGTTATTTTTAAATTGTATACCAGCAATGAGTTGGGTGTAGGCACTGCCTCGTTGGGCATTTGGCTGATTAACCTGGTCTTACCTGCTGTAATTGGTAGTTTGCTAATTTTGAGCATTAAAATTGTAAAGGAAAAATAAGTATGATTATTAAGGCAGGTATTTTACTGGTGGCATTTTCATGGTTTTCGCTCCAGGGGCAGGATCCCACGGGTACCTTTTGTGGAATAAGGAACACTGCTTTTAAGGAAGGTGAAGTAATCACCATGAAGGTTTTTTACAATTCCTTAGGGATGTATATTGGAGCAGGCGAAGCGACCTTTACCGCCGGGGTGGAAAGATTTAATGGTAAAACAGTGTATCATTGTGTGGGAGAGGGTAAGTCCTACTCTTTTTTTGATAATTTTTTTAAAGTAAGGGACCGCTATGAAACCTATATTGATACCGCTACCATGCTACCTATGAAATTTGTTAGAAATGTGGATGAAGGCGGTTATAAAATTTACAACAATGTAACGTTTAACCAAAGTGCCTCTACTGCGGTTTCCACCAAAGGAGTTTTCAAAACCACCAGTTGTATCCAGGATGTAATCAGCGCCATTTATTATGCCCGCAATATCAATTTTGATAAATACAAGCCGGGTGATAAAATACCCTTTGATATGTTTTTGGACGACGAAGTATATCATTTGTATATCAGGTATATTGGAAAAGAAAATGTAAAAACACGCTATGGAAAGTTTCGGGCAATTAAGTTTAAGCCCTTACTCATTAAAGGAACCATTTTTGAAGGTGGGGAAAAAATGACTGCGTGGGTAAGCGATGATCCCAATCATTTGATACTTCGTGTAGAAAGCCCCATTGCTGTTGGAAGCATTAAAGTAGACATGTATGGATATAAGAACCTAAGGTACCCATTAACATCATTAATGGGTCTGAGATAACCCGGTAAACTTCAGCGAGAAAAAACGCAACATTCAGTTTTTATGCAATGTGTACCGGCGTTATAAAGAAATCAGACATCAAAAATCCTTGATAGCTATCGGATCAGACATAATCCCTAACATTAAACCTTGCAAAAGCAAGAATGATCTTATTCTCGAAGGAAATCAGACATCAAAAAATCAGACATCAGTCATAATCCCTAACATTAAACCCACCATAAGAAAGAATGATCTTATCCTCGAAGGAAATAAGACATCAAAAAATCAGACATCAGACATAATCCCTAACATTAAACCCACCATAAGAAAGAATGATCTTATCCTCGAAGGAAATCAGACATCAAAAATCCGATATCTAAAAATCAGACATTCTAAATATCTCGTTGACCCGGATACCCTTTTCTGTTTGTTTCAACGTGCAGCATTCATTTACAGGATCATGTTCAAAAAATAACATCCAATCGTTTTGCAGGGCATGATCCAGGAATATTTTCTTCTCTTTTAACGTGGTAAGCGGAAACATATCATAAGCCATTACATAAGGCAGGGGAATATGCCCTACAGATGGTAAAAGATCAGCTACATAAACAATCGTTTTCCCCTTATATTGTATTACCGGCAACATCATGGCATCTGTATGCCCATTCACAATAAAGAAAGATAAGCCAGGTAGGATAGTAGAAGGATAGGTAATAACCGATGTTTGATCAACTTCGTCTGGCAGTGCTGGTAAATCTATCATTTTCAATTGCCCACTCTCTTTAATGGGTAAAATATTTTCTTTTAAAAAACTTGCTTTTTCCCGGTCGTTGGGTAGGGTGGCCCATTGCCAATGTCTTTCATTGCTCCAATAGGTAGCGTACTTAAATGCAGGTATTAATTTTTCACCCACTTTTACAATGCTTCCACCGCAATGGTCAAAATGAAGATGGGTTAAAACTACATCTGTAATATCGTCCTTGGTAAAACCATATTGGGCAAGCGATTTATCCAGGGTATCTTCCCCATGTAAAAAATAATGGCCAAAAAATTTCGCCTCCTGTTTGTCACCCATTCCATTATCAATCAAAATTAGTTTGTCCCCCTCTTCAATCAGCAGGCATCGAAGCGCCCAACTGCACATATTGTTTTCATCGGCTGGGTTCAGTTTGTTCCAGATGCTTTTAGGCACCACACCAAACATAGCGCCACCATCCAGTTTAAAATGGCCCGCATTAATGGAATATAAATTCATGGCTTAATTTTTCGGTTGTTCTTGTAATTGTCTTTGTTTGGCTGAAGTTAAAATTAGTAAAAAGAAACCTATCACAAAGAATATAACGAGTGATAGAATAGAATTGCGTATGCTACTGATACCTTCAATAAATCCGAATGTAAAGAGCCCAATCACAATGGCCAGTTTTTCCGTAACATCATAAAAACTGAAGAAGGATGCGGTGTCTTTTGTTTCAGGCATCAACTTACTATAGGTGGACCGGCTGAGTGATTGTATGCCACCCATCACCAAACCTACAAGGGAGGCAATGATATAAAAATGGGTTTCTGTAGTAATATAGTAGCCGGCAATACAAACGCCAATCCAAAGCAAAACAGTGAAAAGCAATACCTTGATATTTCCAAATTTTGCCGACAGTTTTGACATACTGATTGCACCTGCAATGGCTACCAGTTGTATGATGACTGCCGTAATAATTAATTTTTGATCGGGCAGTTTTAGCTCTTTGATACCAAAATCAATGGCCACTAACATGACAGTTTGCACCCCCATACTATAAAAAAAGAAGGCAGTTAAAAATCGTTTTAAAACCGGCATATGGGTAACCTGGTCCCATACAATTTTTAATTCATGAAAGCCATTTATCAACACATGTTTTTTTGTTTTTCTTTCACTTTTTGGACTGATGGGTAGGGCCCTGAAAGTAATTTGGGCAAAACATACCCACCAGATACCTACCAGTAAAAAAGTGAGTTTCAGTGGTAAAGGATTGTCAGGCATTGCTATTACCAGTCCAAAGCCAATCATCTGCATAAGCACACTTCCCAGGTAACCCAAACTGTACCCTTTGGCGCTAATCCTGTCCCTGTCTGCTTCTGCAGCAATTTCCGGCAAATAAGAATTATAAAACACCTGGCTGCCGTAAAAGCCAATACCGGCAAACATAAAACACATCAATCCCAGTGTAATGTGATCTTTATCAAAAAAAAACATGCTGCAACAACTTATCGCACCCAGGTAACAAAAGAAACGCATAAAGTTTTTCTTATTGCCCTTGTAATCTGCAATCGAGGAAAGAATGGGAGACAAAAAGGCAATCACCAGGAAACCAAAAGCAAGTACATAATCTTTTAACTCTGTGTTTACAAAGTGCCTTCCCAAAAAAACTATACCATCCGGAAAATTTTTACTGCTTGTGATGGCAGCATAATATGCAGGAAAAAATGTGGTGGTAATAACCAGGTTGTAAACTGAATTGGCCCAATCGTACATTGCCCATCCGTTAATTACTTTTTTTGAAGCAGTCTGCATGTGGAAGCATGATTTATTTTGGGTAAATTTTTTTTATTAAGGCAGATGAAGGTATTTAAATTATGTATTAAAAGTAATTCAATTTATTACAATCTGGCGATTGGGTTTAACATCCCTATTTTTGGAAACTGAGAAGTAAGCCGTAGTTGTTGAAGTAAGAAACTGCAATCCATTTCTATTTCATTACATGGCACTTTAGATTGTTTTTGATACTTTCTATATGGTGCTACAAATTTGAACAGGAAAAATAATGTAAACGAGGATTATTGATATTGATATTTCTATTGGCTGATGATTCCTTTCCAGATAAGTATGAGCATGATAACTCCGGCAATAATCCGG
>JBBQTL010000063.1:0-24007 GCA_038213285.1 Chitinophagales bacterium | reverse complement strand
CTACGCTTTTTTACAATTTAAATGACGTATCATTTTATATCAGTTAGTAATCGATTAAAAGATGCAATAGCCATTCGTATTTGTCCATACGTGATATCATCAGGTAGGTTTTCTTTAAGTATCCTATTACTTAGTACACCGTATTTTTCTGCCGCCGATTTTATAAGCTCCTGCTTATCCAGGGGCACAATGGTATTGATATCAATCTCCCCAATAGTAACAAAATAAGCGAGATGGCCCTCTATTGTACCAATTGACATATTTCTTTCCATTGAGATTTCTTCAATCGTTTTTCCTTCTTTAAAAAGTGTGAAGCTTGCCGTTTTTGTGTCTGTCTTTATTCCAATTGCTTTTTCCCGCCGCTTTACTTTTCCCGGTTTTGCTTCAATATTGGTTCGCAAATTATGTTGTTCACAATATTGCCTGATAATACTTAAAAACGCTTCGCCATACTGCTTTGATCTGGCAGATCCAAACCCTGCAATCCGGTTTAATTCCTCTATTGTTTGAGGAAGATACATGGCCATTTCATTCAACGTAACACCATTCGCTATTAAATAAACCGGAACATTTTTTTCTTCACAAATGCTATCTCTTTTCTCTCGAAGCAATTGGTACAATTCGGGGTGAGGGCTGTCCGTTTTTATATATTTTGACTTTACAGCGTAAGCATTTACTAATAACACCGGTTTTATAAATTTCCTTTTATGTTGTAAAAATTCAGCTACTTTAAAACCTTCCCGACATCCTGACAATAAATGCAATTGTAATGAAACGCCGGTATATAAATTCAATAGTAATTTATTAAAATCAGTGGCCATCAACTTACTATCTGTTACTGCCGGGTATTTATTTATTTCATTTTTTAAGTTTTCCAACTCATTGACAAAATGATTGGCAGCAGCAACTAATCGCTTTTGCAGGACTTCATTATTTTCAGGTAATATATTTTCTTCCAGTAACTGATTTAACTGTGGCTCAAATTTTTTGGCAGTGGCGTTAATTGACGTAACCAATAAATGTATAGATTCTATGGAGGCCAATGCCTCCTTATTAAAGGATGTCTGCTGCAAGGAAAAGAAAGAAAAAAGTGCTTTCGAATTAAGTTCCTGTGTTGAAAAAAGGAATAACTTTTTTATTTCATCCTGCTGAAACCGGCGTTTAGCTTCGTGCAAAATTTGTATTTGTGCAGCCGAGGTTTTTTGTGTTGCGGAAAATGTAGTAATCCGATTATCACTATGCAAACTATTATTGTTTATCCTGCTATGCAAAATCATCCCCTGCAGGGTGGTACAGCGGCTAAGAGCCACATATACCTGCCCCGGAGCAAAAGCCTCTCCGGCATCAATGATGGCTTTCTCAAAAGTGAGCCCCTGGCTTTTGTGGATAGTAATGGCCCATGCTAATCTTAACGGAAATTGAGTAAATGAACCAATTTCATTTTCTTCAACCTGGTTCGTTGCTTTATCCAACACATACCGTATATTTTTCCACTTTTCTTTTTTTACCTCAATTGGGCTTGCATCTCCATTACATAAAACGAGGATCTTTTCGTCTTCAATTTTTTGAACGATGCCAATTTTTCCGTTGAAATACCTTCGTATTCTTTCCGTATCGTTTTTAATAAACATTACCTGTGCACCCGTTTTTAATTTTAATTGTAAATCAGCCGGAAAAGATTTTTCATAAAACTCGCCGTCAATCAAAGCGTCAAAATTTTGCATGGCACCCTTTAATTCACTGAGTGATTTAAAATTTATTGCATCTGCTTTGTTATTGTGCGTGGTGAGTGTAATGTAATTTTCTGTTTTCGGGGGATCGTAATTTGGCAGGTAGCGGCTATGCAATAAATCAAAACCATCCTGATCCATTTCATTGTTACGAACCTGGTTGAGTACAGATACAAAGGAGGCATCACTTTGGCGGTAAATTTTGTCCAGTTCTATATATACCGGTGGCTGGCTTTCTATTACATGGCTGTTAAAAAAGTACTGACTTTTATAATAAGGAGTTAGCAACTGCCATTCATCGTCTTTAACTACTGGCGGCAACTGGTACATATCCCCAATCAGCAAAACCTGTACGCCACCAAAAGGTCTTGTATATTGACTTCGTACATGCCGCAGCACAGCGTCAATTGCATCAAGTACATCACTCCGCACCATGCTTACCTCATCAATGATCAGCAATTCCAGATTTTGCATCACTTCCTTCCGGTCATTATTTAAGCGAAGGCGGCTGATTAAACTATTTTTATCATTTACACCAGCGTTTCCATCAAACCCTTTGCCCATTGGTATATAGGGGGTAAATGGCAACTGAAAAAATGAATGTATGGTAGTACCCCCTGCATTCATAGCAGCCACTCCTGTTGGTGCAACGATAGCCGTGTTTTTTACTCCATTATCCTTGCAATATTTCAAAAATGTAGTTTTACCCGTACCCGCCTTACCAGTTAAGAAGATGGAAGTATTTGTGTAGTTAACAAAATCGGATGCAAACTGAAATGAATCTGTATGGCGCATGGAACTTGGTTTTGTAAAGCAAAGATCAAAATTAGAACGTAAAAAGCGATTGCACAAATGTGAAACTTCAGAAAGAATACCCGCTTCATTCCCAAACTTTATTGGTTGGTAATTGATATTTGTAATCGCCTGCATTATTTATACATTCTTGAGTTCTGCTGTACCTGCTTTTTAGATTCAATTTATCACATAGCCTTTTCTTTGCTTCCCGTAAGCAGCATTTCGTTTACCTGTACCTCTGAAAAAAACTTTTTATTACCTTCCTTGTCGTTATAACTTTTATTGATGAGTTTGCCTTCTATAACCACTTCTGTACCCTTGTGCAAATATTTCTCAGCAATATCAGCCAGTTTGCCCCATGCCACCAGGTTGTGCCAGGTTGTTTCTGTTACTTTTTCCCCATTTGCATTTTGATAGGTTTCATTGGTGGCTATACTAAACCGTGCTAATTTTTTCCCGGTTTCAGTATTTTTAATTTCTGGTGCGTTTCCCAGGTTGCCAATTAATTGTACTTTGTTTCTTAATGCATTCATGTTAGTAGATTTTAAAAATTGAACCCAGGCAAGCTATTTTGCATCTGGTAATAATTTGTTTAATTAAGGTAGATTTAGAACGGACAACTTTTATTTATTCTTCACTCACGAAGTTTTCGAAGATCAGAAATTGTCTATTCAGAAAATACTGGTAAATATTATCCCAAATCCTTCCTTTTAGGGTGGTACTTTTACCAACTCCGGTATACTGGTATAGTCTAAAAATCCCCATTCGTTCAATTCTTCCGGACCTAAATGGTATTTGCTTTTTAGTAATAATTTAGTGGCCCCGATAATGTCGGTAATTTCTGCAAGAACAGAATCCCGCTGCCGATACATTTCTTCTACGCTTTTGTTAAGCTGTGATGCTTCTCTGTGTTTTTCCAGACAAAAGTCAATTTTTGGCCCTGTTGCATCCCAATTAAAATTTTCGATTGAACGAAGCGGTGAATTATAACCTTCGGCCTTGTGCTTTTCATAAATCTTCCTGGCAAGCTCCAGTTTCTTTCTTACGTTGATATAAACCCGTATTCTTTTTTTGATTATAGTATTCATCAGCACTTAATATTATAATGAGTGTAAATAATATTACTGCCAATGTATAACTGAAAATTAATAACCACAAGGGAAAAACCTCGTGAAAAAGGAAGAAAAACACCAAAAGTGTTAAAATGATATAGAAATAGAGACAACTGAAACGGGTAAAAGTAAAACCGTTTATTTTTCTTACCTGAAAATATGAGGATTTTCCAGCCATCTTCCGGTATTAGTTAAGTTTGAATTATTTGGAGCGGTATAAGTATTGAAAGGAAGATAGGGAATTAAGAAAAGTTGTTAAGTAAGATTTGTAGCCTGCAAACAGTATTTTTGCCACCAATTATATAAGACTAATGAGCTCAAAAATAACTTTTACCAATTGTCCGGCTTGTGGATGGAGCGCTATTGGAAAAGTGTTGGCCTGTAAAGATTACACCGTATCAGGTGAAATTTTTGAAATTTGGGAATGCAGGGATTGTACTATTCGCTTCACACAGAATATTCCGGATCTCAATTCCATTGGCCCTTACTATCAATCAGATACTTATATTTCTCATTCAGATACAGAGAAAGGCCTGGTAAATAAAGTGTACAAAATTGCCAGGAACTATACGCTCAACTGGAAGATGAACCTGGTAAAGAATTGCCTTGATAAAAGTTTGGCCATAAGGAAATTGCTGGATATTGGTTCCGGCACCGGTGCATTTCTGGATAGGGCTTTTGAATCCGGATGGTCGGTGACAGGTATTGAACCTGATGAAGGAGCCAGAAACATCTGTAAAGAAAAATATGGAATTCAGACGGATAGTCCCGAAAAATTATTTAAGTTTCCCGATGAGCAATATGATGCCATAACCATGTGGCATGTTTTGGAACATGTGCATCAACTCCATGAATATATAGACCAGGTTAAAAGGGTATTAAAGCGGGATGGGGTGGCGTTGATTGCATTACCAAATTACACCTCGGCGGATGCGGAGCATTACAAAGAATATTGGGCAGCATACGATGTGCCGAGGCATCTTTATCATTTTTCTCCATCAGCTTTGAGCCGCTTGGTAAATCAACATGGTTTACAGTTAGCTTCCATAAAGCCGATGTGGCTGGATGCATTTTATATAGCAATGCTAAGCGAAGGATATAAAAAAAGGAAAGGGAATTTAGTTGCTGCTATGGTGAACGGTTTTCAATCTAATCTTAAGGCATTTAAGCATAAAGAAGCGTGCAGTTCGCTGGTCTACATCGTTCGCCATAAAAAATAAGGACTTGCATTTTCGGTAGTGTTTGTATTGCAAAACAAACGCTTTATTAAAAAATACCGGGTATAATAATTAGGCGATTGTTCTACGTTGGATCCTGCTTTTCACCTGGCGCTGAATATTCCAAAGATCAGCCGCTGTAAAAATGTTGGTTTTCGAACTGTTAAAACCAACTCCCAATGTTTCTTCCACAATATATGTTAGATCTTCGAATTGAACTTCTGTCAATTGGCTATAAGATATGTTTAATTTCTTTTTCATGATTACCTGTTTTTATTCTGTGTATTTTGCAATTAGAAGGAAAATCTTCTCTGTATTCTTGTTCTTCCCTGGCGCTGTATGTTCCAAAGGTCAACAGTGCTAAATTTTTTGCTAACAGGAAGGTTTAAGCCACAGGCTAAAGTTTCACTGATAATTGTTGTTAGATTTTCGAAATGCCTGTTGTTTATTTGTGAAAATAAACCGGTTGATTGCTTTTTCATGATTGTATGTTTTAAAAATTGATTCATTTAGTTATTAAAAAGAAAGTTTTCTTTGTATCCTTGTCTTGCCTTGGCGCTGAATATTCCACAGATCAGCAGTTGTAAAGGTTTTTCTGGCGGGCATGTTAATATCGGTAGCTAAAGTTTCTTTCACTACGGTTGTAAGATTTTCGAATTGTTTTTTGCTCATTTGGATAAGAAAATTGTTTGATAACTTTTTCATGTTGTTTATATTAGATGTTAGTGTTTTTTGTTATTAAAAAGAAAATCTTCTTTGAGTTCTCATTTTACCCTGGCGTTGTATATTCCACAACTCAGCAGCGGTAAACTTTTTGATTACAGGAAGGTTAAAACCGTTCGCAAGCGTTTCTTTTACTACGCTTGTAAGATTTTCAAATTGTTCTTTGCTTATTTGAGTAAATAAGCTGGTTGATTGCTTTTTCATGATTGTAAGTTTTAATTGTTTTTGTTTTGATTCATTTTGATAACACAAAGCTAATACTTTATTCAGTACTATGCAACACAAAGTACCATTTATTTTTTAGTAGCGGGTAGCGGCTAATAGCTTATTTTACTTAAAAGCTACGACAGTATTACATTTCAGGAAGTAAAGTGTTTTTTAGAAAGTTAAATAAAATGTATGAGTGGAAAATATTGTGGATAAATGGCCAAGTATCCAGCTTTTTTAGGTATTGCCCGAAGGATGATTCAAAATCCCGGGTGTCTTTCGGCGGAGACAACAATGTCGAAAAACATTAATTTTATCCGATAAAGTTTAGGTACAGGGTTAACTTGGTAAATATTACTACTACCCGAATTTGAGCCATTTCCAATTTTTCCTCCGCTTTTCAATTTATATTGTTTGATAAAGGAAATAGTACCGTCATTAAAATTGCCATCATGCCATTAAAACTAATTTCAACAATTGTTCTTATATTTTCTATTATGAATGGGAAAGCCCAAACCAAAACCACCGCTTTTAATGAACCGCCGGCGTGGAGCAAAAGTGCTATCTGGTATCAAATATTTGTAGAGCGGTTTAATAATGGAGATACGAAGAATGATCCCGGACTAACTAATATTCAGGTACCCGGCCAGGCCGAAGCACCAAAAGATTGGAGCGTAACACCATGGACAACAAATTGGTACGGACAACAGGAGTGGGAAAGAAATATGCAAAAGCCTTTCAATGAAACTATTCAATACCGCCGATATGGTGGCGACTTGCAGGGCATAATAAATAAGCTGGATTATCTCCAAAACCTTGGAATTACTGCACTTTTTATTAATCCCATCAATGATGCGCCATCCCTGCATAAATACGACGCAAGAAATTATCACCATATAGATGTAAATTTTGGCCCTGACCCGGTGGGAGACAATAAAATAATTGCTGCTGAAAATCCGGCTGATCCTTCTAGCTGGAAATGGACTTCAGCCGATAAGCTATTTCTACAACTGGTTAAGGATGTGCATCAGCGAAAGATGAAGTTAATAATTGATTATTCATGGAACCATACCGGTACCTTATTTTGGGCATGGCAGGATATCTTAAAAAAACAACAAGCTTCATCTTATAAGGACTGGTATGATATAACTTCATTTAATGATTCCACAACCCTGGAAAACGAGTTTACCTATAAAGGATGGCTTGGCATACAAAGCCTTCCTGAAATAAAAAAAACAAGTATTGCTACTGCACGCCAAACAGGTTATTCTTATGAAGGAAATATAAATGAGGGGGCCAGGCAACATATTTTTGCCGTAACAAAAAGGTGGTTGGCTCCGGATGGAGATATTACCCATGGCGTTGATGGTTACCGATTAGACGTAGCCGATCAGGTGGGGCTTGCATTCTGGCGTGATTTCAGAAAGGAAGTAAGAGCTGTTAACCCGAATGCATATTTGATTGGTGAAATATGGTGGGAAGAATGGCCCGACAAACTCATGAATCCGGCACCATATACAAAGGGTGATATCTTTGATGCAGTAATGTTTTACCAGGCATACAGACCCGCACGATATTTTTTTGCGAAAACAGATTTTGAAATAGACGCTATGCAATTAAAGGATAGCCTGGTGTTTCAATGGAACCGGCTGAAGGAATCGAACCGATATGCCATGATGAATGTTTCATCCTCGCACGATGCCCCCAGATTATTAACCGATTTTTATAATCCGAATAAATATAAATTCAGGGCAACACCTCATGATGATCCAGGTTATAGAACCGGTAAGCCCGATACGGCTACATTTAAAAGATTGCGCTTGTACCTGGTACATTTGTTTACCAGTATTGGTGCTCCACAAATATGGAATGGAGAAGAAATGGGAATGTGGGGTGCAGATGATCCTCATTGTAGAAAACCATTGTGGTGGAAGGAATTGACTTTTGAAAATGAAACACGAAATAATTATCAGCCGGGCATTAAAACCTTTGACCAGGTTGGATTTGATCAGCAACAATTTGATTGGTATAAAAAATTGATTGGTATCCGGAAAGCAAACCCTGTTTTGTCGTTGGGTAAAATAAAGTTTCTTGTTGCCGATGGAAAAAAATTCGGATATAAAAGATATGATACAAAGCAGGAAATTATCGTTTTGTTTAATCTCGAACCTGGTAATCAAATGCTCGATTTACCTGCTCCTGGTGTGTATATCGATCTTTTAACAAACAAGGAAATTAAAGGAAAAACAGTTTCCATGAAAACATTGACTGCTGCCGTTCTAAAAAGAATTCATTAAAAATATACATTCAATAATTTAAAGAAAAAGATATGGGATTCATTTCGTTGAAGAACTTACCATCTAAAGAATTACTTCCGGGCTTTGATGGTAAATTTATACATACTGAAAATATGAGCCTGGGTTATTGGAGTATCAAAGCAGGAAGCATACTCCCTGAGCACGCCCATGTGCATGAACAGGTTACCCATATACTGGAAGGTAAGCTTGAAATGACGATTGGTGAAAAAACCGAGGTAATCGAACCAGGAAAAGTTTCTGTAATTCCTTCTGGAGTTAAGCATTCAGGCAGAGCGATAACAGATTGCATCGCATTGGACGTTTTTCAACCAGCAAGAGAAGATTATAAAGCAAAGATGGAAGCAGAATGAATCAGGTTTTATTCTCAGCCCCGGTAATTGTTTCCCTTTCGGTAACCGAATTGTTTTTGATTCCGGTAATATAACCACGGCAGATGGGAGATCCGCATCGGCAATTAAAAGGCTCCATATTTTCATCCAGGAAGTACGAATAATCGAGGGTTAATTCTTCGCCTTCCGGAATTTTTCGAAGGGCGATTACATTTAATCCGATGTAAACAGTGTTGGGGTTACAACTGTGATTTTGGGGAGCCCAGCCTGTTGGATCGTAATCCCAAAGCAAAAAAACCTCATTACTAAGCGGATAAGCGTATTTCTTAAAAGTTTCCCTTTCTTTATCATTCCAGTTTTTCGCTACATAATTGCGGGTTACTATCCGCTGTGCAAGTTCTTCTCCTTTAAAAACCAATTCATTCGCTTCAATTTGTTGCGTAGCATAAATACCATACCCGGCTATTGAATTCCCCTTCATTATATACTTCTTCTTCATCCGTTGATGCCGGGCCATACCTTCTGCGATTATGTGACGCAGGAAATTAGCCTGACCCATACCATCGTATTTAAGAATGTAGTCGGCACTACCTTCATATCCATCTTTGTAAAAAACCGAACAGGTAAAGTTGATTTCGAGAAAAAACAAATCGCCTTTTTCATCCATTCTAAAATCAAGCCTTGCATAACCTACACCGTTAAAACTCCGGAAAATTTTTTGTGCCGAATCCCTTAATTGTTGTTCAATTAGTTCATTTGTAACTGGAATATTTGCATTTGGATGAAGCTCGCTTGTTTTAAGGGCATAGCTTTTAAACTGGTTTCCTTCCGGGAAAATATACTCAACGGGTTTAAAAGTAACAGCGGTTTTTTCATCATCACCAGTAGCCGCTATCATCACCGTAAACTCCCTCCCGCTGATATATTCTTCTACCAGCAGGGGACTATATTCTGTGAAAATTTCCTGGACCTTAGCCTCTAGTTCCCCGATTGTATGTACAAGGCTTTTTTCATCTATGCCCAGGCTATCACCTGCTTTGGCTGGCTTTACAAACAAGGGAAAATGCAGGTTTTTTATTTGGGTTGCTAAATTTTCTGCATCTTCTAACAAGGCATAAGCCGGTGTATTGACTCCTTCTGTATAGGCAACATATTTCATTAACTCTTTTGAAGGATCGTATAGTAATGTAGTAGGTCCTGTAAAAGGCAGCTTCAGTAATTCGAGCGTATAGATTACATCTATGGATGGAACTTCCCATTCAAGATAACCTTCGCATAGATTTACAAAAATATCGTAGTTTTTCTTTTTTAATTCTTTCAACTGCCTGTAAGTGGAAAGCTTATTAAGGCTTACATGATCAAAATGAGCTTCCGGAATTAAAGGAGATAAATTTCTTGGAGGATCATAATGTTGATAATCTACACTGGAGGTAGAATAATCAGGTTGCAATACACATATACGCAGAATAGATTTCCCGTCAGTAGTGGCAGTAGCGAATGATGTTTTTAAATCTGTCGGAGTATTATTTTGAGGTACCTGCATAATTTTAACAGACCGTTTTAATTCACGCGGAATCGCCGGTTTTTCTAAAGGGTAATCGGTAATCTATGTTAACCAGTTTAATGCTTTTTCTTTTCTGTTTTTTTGTGGCTGAAGTTAAAAAGGCCGTATTTATTATTTCTTTTATCAATTCTGTAAATGTCTTCCCGCTTAATCTCAAAATTGCTCCAATGGATGTATAATCCTCATCGTCACTTAAACCGCATTGCGCATTTACTTCAAGTACATATAATTTACCTGTCAATTTATCTTGTCTAAGATCTACCCTTGTATAACCAATGCCTTTTGTTGCTTTAAATGCATCCCAGCTCAGTTTTTTTATTTCATCAATAATGCCTGCATCGGGCGCTTCATATTCGTAAAAATTTTCTTCATCGGGCATCGGTTCTTCATCTTCATAAATCTCCCAAAGCCGGTCAAAACTTAATATTTTCTCTGCATCCGGTAAAGATGGGTGAAATACCCTTTGCACCGGGTTATATACAATTGCAAATTCTGGTTTGTCGTGAGCGCCCACGATCAATGTAGTATACTCGTTGCCGTTTATAAATGATTCTGCAACCAGTCCGTCGCTTGTTAAATTCCAGCCGCGATATCCTTCAAACATCTTAATAACCTGGCTTTTTAAGTCTGCTTCATTGCTAACTATATTCTTTATACCAAGTCCCATACTGCCACCCGATACAGCAGGTTTTACAATCAAAGGTGTTCCCAATCTTTCAAAGATACCGGTGAGATGTTGTTGAGTATTTTTAATTGCTTCCCATGGTGCGGTTGGTACACCGGCTTTGTTAAAAGCAATCTTCATTGGAATTTTTGAGGTAGTAATATCATAAAAATACTCGTCAGCGCCTGTAAAAATAAGACCGCTTTGCTGCAATAGTTTTACAACGGAGATACCGGGCGTATTATTTATTTCATCCCCGTCACAAATATTGAATACAATTGGCAGATAAATACCGGCTTCTTTTTCTGCAACGACGTTAGCAATGATGTCAGCATAATCAAGTGTTGTTACGGGCTGCCACACCCATTCAATTCCCATTTCGCCAAAGCATTTGGTATACTCTGCAATGCTTTGACTAAAATCGTAATAGTAAGCAATGGTTTCATCGTTGCTTTCAATCGAAGGTGCCAGTACCCAAATTTTTAATTTTTCTGAAGGCAGGCGGTAAAGGTTTGGGTTGGCTTTAGTCATATAGTTAGAGATATAAAAAAACAGCTTAAGGATTTAATTTGATTTGTTGCAAAATAAAATCTGTTAACCGGTATTCAGCAAGTGTTTCATAATTGAGATAAGCGGCACCATCTATAAATTTCAAACAGTTATTGCTCCCACAATTGCAAACGAAAGGCTGTGCCATTTTCCATTCTGCGGAAGGATAAAAAAAACATAATTCATCTCCTGCAAGTACTGGCTTTACACAAATCAGTTGCATGGAACTGGTATCAAAAAAAACATTCGGATCGCAACTATGATTTACGAACTGTAAAAAATCCGGTGTTAATGTTATATGTGTTTCAGGCCCGGTTTGTACTGTTAGGTAGGTTGCAGATTTTTGTATAGTAGCAGCTCCAAAAGAAGTGATAATTTCTCCTTTATTAAAAGCTGGTACAGCATGGAGTGAATAATGATTTGTATTGGTATTGAGCCTTACTTCTGCAATTTCTTGCCAACTTATCATTTTATTTGAATTGAAAGAATCGGTGTGTGTTATCATGCTTTACTGAGGTAAAGAAATAAAAAAGATTTTTCTGGTAAATAAACATAAGGTTGTCAGCTTATTACATAGTAAATGTATTAAAGCATTGAATAATAAAAAAGATATTACAGATATATTATTCAATAAGTGGATTAAAAACGATAATATGTTAATAACCATTTTATGACAGATGCAACAGAAGATAAGCAGGTCTGTTACAACGACGGTTATATGTGTATGAAAAGGTTGATACCTGCCCCGAAAAACTAAACTTATGGAGTTGAAAAAACACTTTTAATTTAGCAAAATAAATGATGAGTTCTGTTATGAATAATATACCCGAAATGCCCGATAGCGAAATATTAATACAATTGGTAACAATGGATATGCCTTTTGGTAAATACAAGGGAACTATTCTATGTGACCTTCCTGTATTTTACCTGGAATGGTTTAACCGTACGGGATTTCCCAAAGGAAAGATGGGAGTTTTACTGGCAACCATTTATGAGATAAAGGTGAATGGTTTGGAAGATTTATTAAAGCCACTAAAGCCAGGTTTGTCAGGAATAAGAAAAAAATATCAGTAAATTTTTGCCTAAGCTATTCCCTTAGTCTTATTATTAAATTTAATGTCGAATTACAAAAAATACCCTCTTTAGGGTATATGTTAAACCAAAACCATGGTTTACATTTGTATCGGTTTTTCATAGGATATTGGATTTTAAAACGGGGCTGGATTTTTATCCTGGCCCTTTTTTTATTTAAAGCATTCTTATTGTAAAGAAAACGGCCCACAAACAGACATGCATTTTCTTCAATTTAGTAGTGCAGCTATAAAAGCCGTTAATATACGCCTGGTAAACAGGTATGTTTTTTACTACTCAACGGGAAGGAGCATTTAATGGGGGATCGGCTCCGGCAAACCTTTTTCAGAGCACCGCAAATAAGTTGAAAGCAGCGTATAGTTACCTTCTTTGCAGAATAAATTTGGTAAAAATCTATTTATCAGGATCAACAGCAAGCATTAACAAATTAAGGGGTAAAAGCGAGGGCACTATCTGCACCACTATCAAACAACAATAGCAACTTCATTGACCCGGCTACTATAATAATTTTAGCTGGTTGCAGCCCTTCCCGAAAAACCGGCGCTATTTAAGTCAATCACTTTAGCGTGCTGAATAGTTCCCTCGGCTTCCATTAAGAGTTGTTCCCTGATGCCGGCATCATTTATACCAGCTATATTACATGCCTTATTGAAATCAGTATGCATACCATAACTTTCCATCACAGGTGAAACATTTTGATACTCTGGAAATGCCAGAAATTTTTTTACAAAAAAGTAGGTTTTATTCTCTATTACTTTAGTGTAGGCAGTATAAAAATTTTCCATGATTCTAATTTTTAAAGGTTTCGGTATATATTATTTATGAGTTTTATCTATATTATTTAAGCCTGATATAATTCGATTGTACTTGTACCACACACTTGCGTAATTGCGTGGTAACAGAACATAATACGATTTAAAAGACCCGATGGTTTTACAATGGAAGATTGGAAAAAAGTAGTTACATACCTGGAATTAAACTTCCGGTGTATAATATGGAAGTATCCAAAATATGCTTTGATAAATCAGAGGATATTGCTGGTTAAAATGCTATTAGGTTTGTAATAAAAATAATGGAAAGCAATGGGTTTTACAACGGATGTGGTGGTGTAGAGGTTGTAAGGGAGTATGAAATTAGGATTTATATTTTACATACACAAAAAATCTGTAAAGTTTTTAAAGAGAAAAAAGAAATAAATGTTCTTGAGTTTGGAAAATGAATTGATTCCCCTTTTGATTTTGAAAACATCTTTATAATATAATGACAGGAGCAGCCGTCAATTAAATCTAACTAATTACCTGAAAACCTGCATTGTTATTCACCAGTCCGCCTGTGCGTTTCTTTGTCCATTAAAAAATTCCTTGTGAACCTTTACCGAACTTAAAACCAGGTATGATAGTTTTTTTATTTCGGTTGTTCTGTTGAGAATAAAACGGTATGAAACAATTGAAGGGCACCTTCGTATCTTGCAGTTGCATTACATTTTTTTTAAAAGTTTTTGTTATAAGGGTCACACTGCCTGGTTGAGCAAATCATTGATCAGAAAGAAACTGATGAACAACAAACAGTTTTTAAAATTAATTTTTTATAAAAGTCGAATTAAGCATGAAGAAACTTTTTTTAAGCGCCTTTTTTTTGAGTGTCTTGCATTTAGCAAATACTCAATCTATTAACAAAATCATAAAAGCGAAGGAAGTAAACCGGATTGAAAAAAAGCTTTCGGCCGATGATATGGAGGGACGGCGGACCTTTACGCCAGGTATTGAAAAAGCATCCACGTTTATTGAGGGGGAATTTAAGAAAATTGGCCTAAAGACATTTAATAGTGCAGGCAATTACCGGCAGGAGTTTTTTATGTACCAGGCCACCAACACTGGTGCAAAAGTTACTATCAATGGACAAGTTATCGACGATTCGTTGCTGGCCTGCTTTTCCTATCGACCAACAGTAACTTTGACTGAAAAGGATGAAGTGGAAATAGTTAAAATAAGCAAGGGCGTTAATTTCGGTCAGCAATTTTATAAATATTACCAGGGCAAAAAAAATCTGCTGGTGTTAGTGGATTCCTCTTTTAAAAGTCGCCTCCGCAACATAAAAAGGATGGAAAGAATTTCTGCAGAAGCCGGAACCAATGCCGTGGTATTTGTTTTTGGACCTACTGATGCCACCACTTTTTCAATCAATGTTTCCAGCGACATTAGTAAAAAGCCACTGAATAATGTGGTAGGTGTATTGCCGGGTAAAAGCCGCCCGGATGAGTATGTTATTTTTTCAGCGCATTATGATCACCTGGGTATCGGTTCGCCCCGTGAAGGTGAGCCGCATAACAAAATAGATTCAATTTACAACGGCGCCAACGATGATGCTGCCGGAACCACGGCTGTAATTATGCTGGCAAAGTATTTTAAGAAACTCAACAATAATGAACGAACCATCCTGTTTACCACATTTGTTGCGGAAGAACTTGGCGGCTATGGCTCACAGTATTTTTCAAAACAACTGGCGCCCGAAAAAGTGGTGGCTATGTTTAATATTGAAATGATTGGAACGGAATCAAAGTGGGGTCGAAATTCAGCTTATATAACCGGTTTTGAGAAAACCAACCTCGGCGAAATACTACAGAAAAATTTAACGGGTTCGTCCTTTACTTTTTATCCGGATCCCTATCCACAGCAACAGTTATTTTATCGTTCAGATAACGCCACCCTTGCCAGGTTGGGCGTACCTGCACATACCATTTCTACCTCAAAAATGGACAGCGAACCGAATTACCATAAAGCAAGTGATGAAATCAGCACATTGGATATGGATAATATGACAGCCATTATCAAGGCGATTGCCATTAGCTCTTCGTCTATTATCAGCGGAGCTGCAACACCTTCAAGGGTAGATCAGTCGCAGTTGAGGTAGTTTCAAAAAAATAATTACCTGTTAAATGCCAGTTGCACCAAAACAGGTCAATATAGCAGGATACTTTTTTTATGACTCGTAATGATATTGATTTTTTAAATAACCTTCCATAGTTGCTGGTATGGCCGTTGCAAATAACTGCCGCTCTACACACAACAAGTCAGAGTCAAAAACTGTTTGGGTGCCATCCTGGAAACCTATATTTATAACAGAACTACATTGTAACAGGTGATAACATGCGTCGCGTACATCATATACGATCACGGTAAACAGGGCTGTTTTAACCGCAGGAAGACAATATAAAAAAACAGGAAAATCGAATAATTCATTGCCGTAATAGTAAGGATCTAAATTGGCTTCAAAAAACTTGTAATTTAATAAAGCATTGGGTATATTATTTTTTGCAAAGGGAACTTGTAAGGCGATTAGCTTTTCAACCATATCCTGCAATGGATCGGGCGCTGTTATTTGCTGGATCCAGGGTAACCATTGCCGGTTGGATAGTTGCAGCCATTGCAGGGTCGACTTTTCTATTTCGGTTTTATAGTCAAAAGGCCCATAACCTGGTACCATATAACCGGGGTAGAAATATTCCAGTTGAAGCTGTTTGCAAAAATCCATTTTTAAATACATCAGGTATTTTCCCAGGCTATGTTTTTTGTATGCCGGATGATAAATACAGCTAATCCCCGCTGCGCTTTTTTTTCCCAGGTCGAAGAAACCCGCCGCAATCAATGTGCCCCTATCATAAATATTTACAACATGTGTATCATACCGGTTATATTTCAGGTTTCCAATTAGCAATTCCTGTAAGGTAGGTGATACATCAAAAGAGATGCCCTGCCGGTATTGCTGGTATAATATTTCGTGTTCTGTATCAATAATGGCGGCACCTGATTGTTTTATTTCAGTTTTAAAATGCTTATTCAGTTTGGAGAGAATGAAATATTTCTTATCCGGGAAAGCATTGTTTAGTGCAACTCTTAGCCAAATAGCGGAATAAAACTGTTGGTTGAAATAAAGAAAATTAGTAGTAAAAATAGATTGCCTCATTCTAAACCAGCCTTTGGCTAAATAGGTATCCAGTTCTTCAGGAAGCAGTTTTTCAGGGTATTCTACTTGTGCAAACATAATAACGCTGCTGATTATTTATATCAGCAATTTAGGTAATTTTATAACACTACCGGGTAAGCGTATCATTGGGCATTAACCTACATGGGCAAAATATCCTTGATTTGGATTCACCTGGTAAGGCCTTTTTAAATTTTTCTACGCTTATAACAAAAAAAATAGTCATTAAACAAAAGCCTCCCGTTCCCACAATGAAACGACAACCTTATTTTAAAATAATTTCGATAGAGGTTGCAATGGCTTTTAATAAACCTACATTTATTTTTTTTGTTTCCTCCATATTGCCGGGATCTATGATTGCACGATAATCACCACAGTCATCGCGTTCAAAAAAGAAGAGTTGTCCAAATACATCCACCTCAAATTTGTGAACGTACCCAAAGATTAAAAGCCTTGCAGTTAAAAGCATTTCCTTTTCATTGTACCACACGGGAATTTCAAAAAAATCATCCATCGTTTCAACGGTTATTAATAAGTGTTTCTTACAGTATGCTGCCGGCTACTATTAGGAGATATCGTAAAGTAGCTACCAGGTAATTGCAATGTACACCGGCAACCATAAAAATACTTTTATATTTTCATGGTAGTTTATCCACAGAGATTTAAGTACAAATTCATTTAAAGAACTGTCTGAGCGTTGCCAACTTTTGCAAAGACTGTTATAAATAGCAATAGGATATTAAGAGGTTGGCAACCCTATCCGAACTTAACCATAGATTCCCATAATTTTTTTGTGTTTCACTTATTATTCATATTGAGCTTACCTTAGAACTTGTTTGGGCCTCATGTTTTAAATAAAAGATAAAAAATGCTTCAATATGAAAAGTAAAGCCTATATCATTTCTTTTGTATGTCTTATTACGGTTATATTTTCATTTCGATTTTTAAATGAAAGCAATTCATGGATCAGGATTAACCAGCTTGGTTATACCCCTTCCGGGATAAAGGTAGCTGTTTGGTGCAGTAAGGACAGCCGTGCAATTTCTTCCTTCCGTTTGGTGGATGCTGCTACGGGCAAAACGGTTTATGAGCAGCCTGCTTCCAAAAATTTTGGCGCTTACGGTCCTTTTGACAATACCTGCCGGTTAAATTTTTCAGCCTTTAAAAAACGGGGCAAATATTACCTCACTGCAGGCAATGCTGTTTCTCCGGAATTTAATATTGAAGCAGGGGTTTACAATGGGGCCGCCAATTTTTGCTTGCAATATATGCGGCAACAAAGGAGTGGTTTTAATCCATACTTAAAAGACAGTTGCCACACACATGACGGGTACACGATGTACGGCCCAATGCCCGACAGCACACATATCGATGTAAGCGGAGGATGGCACGATGCTTCTGACTACCTACAATATTCCACTACCTCCGCCAATGCTACCTGGCACCTGCTGGCCGCTTACCGCGATTTTGCATCCGTATTTGATGATGAAAAACTGGCGAATGGTTTGGATGGGAAAAACGGTGTAAAGGACATATTGGATGAGGCGAAATGGGGGCTGGAATGGTTGATGAAAATGAACCCGGAGCCGCACTGGATGTTTAACCAGTTGGCCGACGACCGCGATCACCGATCGATGCGGATACCAAAGGAAGATAGTTTTTATGGCAAGGGAAATGAGCGGCCGGTTTACTTTATTACCGGCGAACCGCAGGGTCTGTTTAAGTATAAAAACACAACAACGGGTACATCTTCCACCGCGGCTAAATTTGCCAGCGCTTTTGCATTGGCTCAATATCTTTATAACACCGATTCAATATTCATGCGTACTGACAAAACCAGGAGTTACTATGCGAAAGCGTTTGATGCTTACTATTATGCGCAGAAAAAACCCGGCGTAACACAAACAGCGCCCGGGGGGGCGCCCTATTTTTATGAAGAAGATAATTGGGTGGATGATATGGAACTGGCGGCAGCAAGTATACACGACATGGTTAATACAACAAAGGGTGCGGCCGACAATGGCTATTATCGGAGTATCGCTTATAGATATGGTCAGCAGGAAAAAATAACTCCCTGGCTGGGTGCAGATACGGCAAGGCATTATCAATGGTATCCTTTCATCAACCTGGGTCATTATGAACTGGCCAAACAATTAAAAAAAGCTGATCCTAAAAGCCGGTTAAAAGCTGATACCGTCATAGGTTATTACCGGCAGGGAATTGCAAGGGTTTGGGAAAAGGCCAGGCAAAATGCTTTTTACCGCGGCGTACCCTTTATCTGGTGCAGTAATAACCTTACCACTTCATTCTCTATTCAATGTTACTGGTACCGGCAATTAACGCAGGATGATACATTCGCCGAACTGGAGCAAGCCAATATTGACTGGCTTTTCGGTTGTAATCCATGGGGAACTTCCATGGTGTATGGTTTGCCTTCCCTGGGTGATAGCCCTGTGGACCCTCATTCTGCCTTTACCCATTTAAAGCAATACCCCATTAATGGCGGGCTGGTGGATGGGCCGGTGTACACCAGCATCTACAAAAATCTAATCGGTATTCAATTAAAAGATACAGATGAATATGTGCAATTCCAAAGCGGGCTTGCCGTGTATCATGATGATTACGGTGATTACAGCACCAATGAACCTACCATGGATGGCACCGCTTCACTGATCTATTTATTGGCGGCCAACGAGTCGGAAGCGGCTTCCAAAAATAACGCTCTTTACAAAGGCGCTATAATAAGAGCAGGCAAAATGAAAAAGGAAATCGCCCTGGTATTTACCGGTGATGAATTTGCCGATGGCGGAAAATTAATTACCAAAGTGTTACAAAAACAAGGTGTTCGGGCTTCCTTCTTCTTCACAGGTAATTTTTACCGGAATAAGGCATTTAAGCCTTTGATAAAACAATTGCAGCAACAGGGTAATTACCTTGGTCCACATAGTGATCAACATCTTTTATACTGCGATTGGATTAACCGGGATAGTTTGCTGGTTACCAAATCGCAGTTTGCCAGCGATCTTAATAAAAACCTGGTAGCTATCAAAAGAAATGGTGTTTCGGCTGCAACCATTCACTACTTCATTCCACCCTACGAATGGTACAATGATAGTATTGCTGCGTGGACAAAGGAAATGGGTATGCAGTTGATTAACTACACACCGGGTTCACTAAGTGCTGCTGATTATACCTGGCCCGGATTAAAAAATTACCGTGGCTCCAATGAAATATATCAATCGGTTATGGAACAGGAAAAACAGGATGTGAATGGCCTCAATGGATATCTTCTTTTATTTCATATTGGTACAGATCCCACAAGAACCGATAAGTTTTATTTCCGGCTAGATGAATTGATAAATGACCTAAAGCAAAAAGGATATCGGTTTAAAAAGGTAAATGAAATGTTGCAGTAACAGCAGGTACAATAGCAGTGAACAGAACTTTTATTCTGAAAAATAAATAAACCTACCCTGCTGTATGGTTCTTCTTCAATTCCGCTTCGCAAAACTTTCGTTAATTGCGGCATACCAATGCCGGTCCGTAATGTGGGTAAATGCCTGGTAATATTGATAGCTTGTCCGGCACCACTCAATCCTCTTTTGTCGTTTCGGATATGGTATGGAAACCAGAATGCCACTGCCTTATAGGAGGTAATATTGGGAGAAAAAGCGGTTGCAAAAATGGTAATATCGTATCCTTTTTCGCTCAGTAGCCAGGCGATTAACATTCCGCTGATGCCTACCCCGACAATTGCAATATTTTTACTAATAAAAAAATGTGTACCCTATAAAATTATACATTTTATGTGATACACATTTGCTGTGGTAATTAGTCGCACTAAAATAAGCAATGTTTCAAAAGGAACCAGATTTCGAAATGGTTATAATAAACTGCCTCGCCGGAGGAAAGTACACTTTTTCCATTTGCCAACTGTAACTATTTATTGTCTTTCTTAATTTCTACATCTACCTTTTTAGTGCCCACTTTTACACCGTTCTTATCCAGTGTAATGGTAGTTGATTTTGCCGGTGCTTCTTTCACAATGACCGTGGGAGAAGGATTTACCACAATTACTTCTTTAGTTGGTGCAGGAGCAGGTTGTGTAGCTGCTGCGGGTTGTGTTTCGTTGCCGCAGGCTGCCAATAATAAAGTGGCGCTAACCGCGACCAGTCCGATGATTTTTTTCATATAATGATTTTGAAGTAATACAAAACTGATAATTTTTTTATCAGCAAAAGCGTAACTGCTTGTGGGTAGAGCAGAGTCAAATACCCTGCCGCTAATTTTTTAGGTATAGATTTAGCATGTACCCATAAAGAAGAGGTGGCAATTGAATCATAATTATTTAACGGATGAAAAACAAAACGCCCATAAAAAATGAAAGCAGATCAAAGGAAAAACAGGCCAAAGGAACTCCTTGAAATGCTTCCGCAGGCAATTACTTCTTTGAAAAAAAACATCATCGATCCAATATTCGGCGACAACTGGAATGAAAAACACGCTGGAGAACGCCCTCCACTGCGCTCCGAATTATTTACTGAAGAACAGTTGGAACACCACGCCAGGGCGCTTGCAGCAAGACATGTATTAATTTCTGAACACCCGTCGGAGCAGTTGTTAAAGCGCCTTGATGAGAATGAAAAAATATTACTGGAAGTACATGCCCTGCTTACGGAAGTTGTTAAAGAAAATTACCGGATTGCACCGGCCGGCGAATGGTTACTGGACAATTTTTTCCTGGTAGAGGAACAAATTTATACAGGTAAAAAGCATTTGCCAAAGGGTTATAGTAAGGGGTTGCCACAACTTGCTAAAGGAAAATCAGCCGGATTACCTCGTGTGTACGATATTGCTGTGGAAATTATTTCCCACAGTGATGGCCATGTTGACCTGAACAGCCTGGAAAGTTTTGTAAATGCCTATCAAACTACTACTTTTTTAAAATTGGGAGAATTGTGGGCCATACCGATTATGCTGCGCCTGGCGCTGATAGAAAACCTGAGAAGGCTATCCATCCAGATTGCCATTGATATAAATAATAAATTGCTAGCCGGTACCTGGGCCGATAAAATGCTGGAGACAGTTGAAAAGGACCCCAAGAATTTGGTGCTGATCATTGCTGATATGGCGAGGTCTGAACCTCCCATGGATAGTTCGTTTGTAGCAGAATTAACCAGGCGCCTGCAGGAGAAAGGAAGTTCAGTTACCCTTCCACTTAACTGGATGGAGCAACAGTTGTCTGAAAACGGAACCAACAGCAGCGAACTGATACAGGAAGAAAATCAGAAACAGGCGGCCGACCAGGTATCCATCAGCAACAGCATTAGCAGCCTGCGTTTTTTAAGTACCACTGATTGGCGGGATTTTGTAGAAAGCACCAGTATAGTTGAACACACACTGCGGCAAGACATATGGGGTGTTTATGGTGCGATGGATTTTCATACCCGTGACAATTACCGGCATGCGGTTGAAAAAATGGCCAAATGCAGCGAGTTTACTGAGCAGGAGATAGCTGCGATGGCAATCCAACTTTCCCTGGAAAACAGCACTCAAAATGATGATCCCCGCCTTGCGCATGTAGGGTATTACCTTACCTGCAAAGGGATGACAAAATTAAAAAATACAGCAAAGCCGAAGGTTACCCGAATGGACTATTGCAAAAACGTAGTTAATAAAACTCCATTACTAGCTTACCTGGGGGGTATTGCCATTTTAACCGCTTTGTTTTCCTGGGCACTTTTTTTAAAAGCTTACCACGAAGGATATGGTAATACCGTATTGGTGATCCTTTCAATGATTATTTTACTGGCAACAAGCAGGTTGGCAGTATCAATTGTTAACTGGCTAAGCTCCATCCTGTCAAATCCACACCTGTTGCCAAGGATGGATTATTCCAAAGGCATTCCGGATCAGCACCGTTCCATGATCGTTATTCCAACAATACTAACTAGCCTTTCTGCAATTGATGAGTTAATTGAAGGGCTGGAGGTAAGGTTTCTAGCCAACAGGGATGCAAATTTGTATTATGCCCTGGTTACGGATTTTACGGATGCCACCACAGAAACACTACCTGAAGATGATTTGCTGGTACAAACCGCCGCAAGAAAGATCAATGATCTGAATAAAAAATATAACCGAATAGCCAACGATCCTTTTTTCCTGTTTCACCGGCCGCGTAAGTGGAATAAACACAATAATATATGGATGGGATATGAAAGAAAAAGAGGCAAGCTGGTTGAATTTAATGAAGCAATCAGAGGACGGGGACGTGAAAATTTTTCAATGATTGTTGGAGAAGAGGCTATTTACATCGGGGTTAAGTACGTGATTACATTAGATACGGATACCCAATTACCAAGAGATACTGCCTGGAAGATGGTGGCAACAATGGCACATCCGCTCAATAAGGCATTTTATAACGAACGAAAAGGTCGGGTTACAGAGGGGTATGCAATACTTCAACCAAGGGTAAGCAATAGTTTGCCCGGTAATAAAAGTTCTGTGTATGCAAGAATTCACGGCAATGAACCTGGAACAGATCCTTATACAAGAGCCACCTCCGATGTATATCAGGACCTGTTTAAAGAAGGCTCATTTATAGGAAAGGGAATTTATGATGTGGACGCATTTGAACAGGCTCTAAATAATAAGTTTCCTGCAAACAGGATTTTGAGCCACGATTTATTGGAAGGTTCCTATGCCCGTTCAGGGTTAATATCAGATGTACAGTTATACGAGGAGTACCCATCCCGTTACCTTACAGATATGAAACGCAGGCATCGCTGGATAAGGGGCGATTGGCAAATAGCCAATTGGGTATTACCTTTAATACCAGCGGTATATAAGGGATCGAGGAAAAACCCTTTGTCTTTATTTAGCAGGTGGAAAATTTTTGACAATATCCGCCGCAGCCTTGTACCATTGGCATTGCTGCTTTTATTTTTATTTGGATGGACTATTTCGCCAATGCCCTGGTTTTGGACATTGGTGGTTACCCTCATCATCATCATGCCCTCAGTTGTT
Organism: Chitinophagales bacterium; assembly: GCA_038213285.1. Taxonomy (GTDB): domain Bacteria; phylum Bacteroidota; class Bacteroidia; order Chitinophagales; family Chitinophagaceae; genus Ferruginibacter. The sequence continues at coordinate 700 of JBBQTL010000063.1, read as the reverse complement.
CACCTTGTTTGGGAATTATGCTGGAAGCCCGCAGATGTACTTTTTATACAACACCTGGTTTATTCGCTTAAATCCGCTACCAATCATTTTATACAACACCTGCTTGACCTAACGGGTTTACCATACGAAGTGTTTTCAAATGTGGATGCCATAGTACGGACATTGGTAAGGATCAATTTTACTAAAAAAAACCTGCTACAGTGGAACCCATATAGAAATAACCAAAGTCGGCAACAGCAGGAATCCATCGATCATACTTTTTTCACGATGTGGTTCGCACCGTTTTTTTCATTTGCTGTGTTTGTGTATCTGCTGCTTTTTAAGTCACCCGTCACTATATTCATTGCGCTTCCGATATTGATATTGTGGATATCTGCTCCCGCCATTGCATGGTGGGTAAGCAAGTCATTCACACGTAAAAAGGAAGAGCTTTCCGCCAACGAAAATTTATATCTGCGAAAAATGGGCAGAAAGATTTGGGCATTTTTTGAAAAGTTTGTTGATGAGGGAGATAACTGGTTGCCACCCGATAATTTCCAGGAGGACCCGATAGAGAAAATAGCACACCGTACCTCTCCTACCAATATTGGCCTGGCGCTATTGTGCAACTTAACAGCCTACGATTTTGGTTATATCGGGCCAAGGCAATTAATTGACCGTACCAGCAATACCATCAATACCATGTTGCGGATGGAACGCT
>JBBQTL010000062.1:0-24194 GCA_038213285.1 Chitinophagales bacterium | reverse complement strand
ATCAGCAGTTATGGCTGGATAAAAATCTCTGGCCCTGCCACAGGAACAATTGCTACTCCGAATGCAGCAACAACCAACTTAACAAATTTGATACAGGGTGTTTATCAATACGAACTAACCGTAACAGATAACAAAGGTGCCACCGGCAAAGACACCGTACAGGTAACAGTGAATGCGGCGTTGGTTACAAATCAGAGTCCGACTGCGAATGCGGGTACTGATATCAATATTGTATTACCAACCAACATGGCTTTATTAAAAGGATCTGGTATTGACACTGATGGAACAATCGTAACATTTAGTTGGAGAGTAATAAGTGGACCAACCGGCTTTAAGTTTAGTAACCCTGACATAAATGAGACTAAAATTGAGAACCTTTTCCAGGGTGTATATAATATTGAACTGACTGTAACGGACAATCTGGGTGGTGTTGGAAAAGATACTGTTAGTTTAACTGTATCAAGTCCGAGGCTTTCAAATTATAGTTCCAATGAATTTAGTGTATATCCAAATCCCGTGAGAGATATTACCACCCTGGATATTACCACGGTTAATGTAAATACAAAATTGTCTGTTTCGGTTCTCGATCTTAGAGGTAAACTTGTAAAATTTAATGAGTTCGTTACCACACATGGTAATACCATTTATAAGTTAAACCTGGCAAATCTTAGTAACGGATTGTATATTTTGAACCTGCGGTTTGATGATGGAAAAATACTCAGCAAAAAGATTATTAAATATGGTGGAAGATAGAAGGGTACATTGGAAAAGATAACTTCAGAATTAAAGGATGACAGGTTTTTGGGAACCGTCATCCTTTTTTATTTACAACTTTGATCAGTTACATCCTTTTTCTGGTGAGGAATAACAATTTCATAAACTCGCCGGAAGTAAATTGTAACTATCCATTTGAAAAACCCTAACCGAAGAACACTTGCAATACCTGCTCCGTTGATGGACAGAATCTTATCACCATTGTTCTGCTGTATTTCATTTCAGATATTAGTCTTTTTAATTTTGATTAATCCTGTCTATTTAACTTTCAAAGATTCGACCGGACATTATTTCATTCGCGGTGTAGCTTTCAGTTGATAATTGCGTTAAGATGTTTACCAACCACCCATTCCGAAAGTCAAGAGTGGACCACCTGGCAAGTGACACTCCCAAGGAGTATTTTTATATTGTATAAAGAAGACAAGGCTTGCGGAATTTCAGTTTTTTAAAAGAAAAGAATTTGATGCGGTTAGAACTTTATAAATTATTTTTTTAGCTAATAATGGATATTTTTGCTTTTTTAATTTAAAACCAGTAGGTTTTCATTATTAATTGGTTTATTAACTAAATATTATGTTAATAACTTACAGGTGGGATTTGTTAAACTGGTATAATTATTGACAAAAATCCCAAAGAATTTTATTTTGAAAACCAGATTTATTTTTATCTAAAAATCCTTTTCTTTTGGAAAACATTTCGTTCTTAACAACCTGTTTCGGTAAATATAAATTAGTGTTTGGAGTTATTCTTCGGGGATATCTTAGGATCATTATGGATTTCATTTGGAGTTTAAACGCTTTATTTACGCTACGAAATAGTTGTTTTTTTAATTTCAGTCATTTATTGAAAACTAATGCAGCCTTTAAAAAAGGACTGATATATCACAATTTGATTATTGACCCTGGAATTTATGATAAACTCAGTTTGACTAATAAGTTATAGAATATACCATACTCAACCCATTGCGTTCTTGATTTTACGATTTTTTATCCAAACTGTCCCTGTTAAGATGATCCCGAGTTCGCATTGCACACACCAGGCCAATTTAATATTTAATAAGTATGCTTATTAAATGATCAATGGCCATTTCAACCGATTGTTTGATCAATTATAGATGGGTAAAATACCCTCTGTACGATCATTGTGTAAGTAATCCATAGTAGGGGAAGCGATAGCTGTGCCCGGCGGAGAAGGGTGGGAAAATGGATTTCGAAGAACGATGTTTTAGAACCTGCTATAAATTAAACAGGCCATAAATATTTGAATAAAAGCAATTATCTGTTCCGGCAAACACCTACCTGCATATATAGTTGGATAATATTTATATCAACCAATAAAAGAAGGCGAATGCTTTCAAAACAACATGAAAATGAAGAACCTGATTTTTACAAAACTTGCAATTCTTTTATTTATTTCACTGAATGCTGTCGGGCAGGACGGGAAATTTACTTTTACCATTGCCAACCCTGTTACTACCAGTGCCGGGGTATTTAGGAATGACAGTATATTAGTAAGAACTCTTTGGAGTGATGAACAATATGCGCCGGGAAATTATACCAAAATTTGGGATGGTAAAGATGACTATGGTAATTCCCTGATTAATCCTGATTCACTCTATAAAATAAAAGTACTTACGAACAATGTAAAATATGAATGGCAGGGCACCATTGGCAATACTTCTGATTCAATGACAGGAGCATCCAAACATAAGGGCTATTACAACTGCATGACGGGATTAGCTTTTGGTAACACCTATGGATATTTCTGCAATGGATATAGCGAGGGCCTGCCCAGTATCGGCAAATTCAATATAGCAACTCCCAATCAAAAAATATACATTTTTACAGACAGGCAAAGTAATGCCAATACAAATTATGTAACAACAGATGGAGTAAATGTTTACTGGGGCGCACTAGATGCGGCAAATTCGTTTGTTTATGCAACAAGGGTTTCAGATGACATAGAAGTAAATTTTAGCAGCGGAACAAATTATACGCCAACCTGGGGAAGAACTTATGCAGTGACATCTTATTTAAATTCTCCAAATTCGGCCATATCCGGGTTAGCAGTGCAAAAAACCGGAAGATATTTGTTTGTAGCACGAGCCGGATTAGGCCAGCTCCAGGTTATCGATAAATCAACTGGTTTATTGGTTCAAACCCTAAGTTATAGCCAGGTTACAGGATTGAGTGTTGATGGAAATGATAATCTTTGGATGATTTCAGGAGCCGGTAAAGTATCAAAATATGCGGTCAATACCAATGGTACATTAGGTGCTGCAATTCTTTCATTAACGGGCTTAATATCTCCATTAGCTACGCAGGTATCACGTGATGGTAGTTTAATAAGCGTCGCTGATGGAAGTACGAGCCAGCAGGTTAAATTTTATAATAATTCAACCGGGGCAGCCATCAATACACTTGGTGTTGCAGGTGGCTATTTTTCCGATGCAACAGTGAACAATAATAAATTCTATTTTAATGATATAAATGGGAATAAATTCTGTTTCATAGCCTATCAGCCTGACGGTAGTTTTTGGATAAATGATCCAGGCAATTTTAGGGTACAACATTATAACAGCAACCGGGTGTATGTTGACAGGATAATGGCATTAAGTGCAAATTATGGTGTATTTGCAGATAAGGGAAACCTCAAAAAAGTGTTTAGTAATTTGCTTGAATTTGAAATTGATTATTCCGTTCAATCATTGACAGGAACTTCAGGTTGGATTTTGAAAAGAAACTGGGGTGCAAATATATCTTCCACTATATACGATCTTCAATATGGCCCGTCTCATACAACTACATTGAGTAATGGCAGAACGTATGCCCTGGTGCGCAAAAGTGATAATAATTATGAAGTGGTTGAGTTTGGTCCTGGTAACCAACTTAGAATGACCGGCGAGATTACGGATAATTCAAAAAAGGTATTATGTTCAGATGGTTCAAGACAGGGCTATACAAACATCGGTACAACAGCAACTTTTAGCAGATTTCCGCTAACGGGTTTTGATGCTTCCGGAAATCCCAAATGGAGTTCCACAGGTGAAATACTTGCGGTTGGAATAATAAATAATACCATTGGAAATCCCATTGTAAGTCCAACAAGCCAGATATTTTCAACTACTGATAAAGTAGTGTTGTATAATCACCGATCCTACGCAGGCAGTTCATCTACTTATTCGTCTGGTTATCATTTGGGATTAATGCAAAAGGGTGCGAATAACAATTATCTTTTTCAAACGGAAAAATCAACACAACGAAGTTACAGCGGTGTTTATCCAAAGGCAGGCTGGTTTGATGTTGGTAATAATGTAAATAATTATAGTGGTGGTAATGTGAATATCGTGGATAAGAATATAATAACATCCTATCATGGCGAATTCTGGAAAAATGGCCAAACAAACAAATACAATCACTATTACGATAACGGGCTGGCACTTGCACAGTTTGGAACCACCAGGTATGATGTTGGAAATTCTGCTATTGCCGCACCCGGAATGGCTGGTAATGCATTAACACCTGTACTTGTAAAAGACAATGTTGGAGATTTATATTTATGGCATGGTGATGAAGGTGACCATTCCGGTATTCACCGATGGAAGATAACCGGGTTAAACACCATAAACGTGATTGTGATACCCATTTTATTTCCTTCCAGTTATGTAACACAATTACCAAACTCTATTGATTTAATGGCAGGATTGCCCGTTAATAATACTTTATTAAACAATACTGCGGGCTGGGCCCGGAAGCCGGAATTTGATATCATCACTAATCCATTCAGTTCTTATTTTAGTGTAAAAACCGGGGTGCTGCAAATTAGCACACAAATGCCTAATGATCTTTATATTAAATACGTAGAGGATCATGTGGATAGCAGTATTGTAAACAAAGATTTGGGAACAAATAATGTAAACAGTTCATGGAAAGTAACTGGTTCAGTTGCTTACCCCGGTAATATGCCAAATGGGAGTGCTATTTCGCAATATTTTGAAATTTTGGACGACGCGGGAAAAGTAATTACCAGTTTTTGTCCTTCCATTAACAGAACTATAATGCCTTTTGAAGTAAGTATTACCGGAAATAACAATACTATTGTTAGCGGAGGTACTATCGATATTGCAAATTTGACAAAGGACTTCTTACCATTTTCAATTAGTGTTGTAAATGGCAATGTAACCTTTGAATATGGCAATTTCCTGCCGGTAACTACTCCAATTTCAGATGTAACAGGTAACTGGCGAAAGCCCAAAACACTGAGGCTGAAATTTATTAATAATGGAACCAATCTCCTGGCACTCTATCCCGCAATCATTGATTTACGAGATTTGAAATTGTATAAGGATTACCTCCCTTCTGTTCCAGTCAATACTCCCCCGGTTGCAAATGCGGGAAATGATACAGTGATTACACTACCCGCCAATGCAATATCCTTATTAGGGAGTGGCACAGATCCGGATGGGTTTGTCACGATTTTTAAGTGGGCGAAAATTTCCGGACCTGCTGCAGGTGTTATAGCTGCTACGGGTGATTCGAGTACCCAGGTAACCAATTTAACCAATGGTATTTATAAATTTGAACTTACCGTAAAAGACAGCTATGGAGATATAGGTAAGGATACTATGATGGTGACAGTCAATGTGTCGCCCACGGCAAACGCAGGAGCCGATAAAATTATTCATTTACCGGCCACAAACGTAATGCTGGCAGGTTCAGGCACTGATCCGGAAGGAAAATTGCTTACTTTTCAATGGTCAAAATTTTCCGGACCGGCATCCTTCAACATAGTCAATGGCAATACACCTAACCCTCAAATAGATAATTTAACCACGGGGGTCTATCAATTTCAATTGATGGTAACAGATATTTATGGCGCTTCAGGATGGGATCTTGTGCAGGTTTTGGTAAATGTACCTCCGGTTGCAAATGCAGGAGCTGACATATCCTTCACACTGCCTGCAAATTCAACTACCCTAAGCGGCAGAGGAACCGATTCAGACGGACAGGTGGTCGTTTATGCATGGGCAAAAGTTGAAGGGCCTTCTAACTATACTATTGTATCCGGTCAGTCACAAAATACCTCAGTAACAAACCTGGTAAGAGGTACATATAAATTTCAGTTAACTGTAACCGATAACAGTGGAGGTAAGGGATTTGATACCATGCAGGTGATTGTAAATGGCTCACCAATTGCCAGTGCAGGTATAAACAGAGTTATCTCCCTGCCTGTAACTACTTTCACCATAACGGGATCTGGTATTGATCCGGATGGCAATACCCTTACCTATTCATGGGTAAAATTTTCTGGTCCTACACCCTGCATATTCAGTTCACCCAAATCGTCAAGCACAGTTGTAGATGGTCTTTCACAGAGGGGAATTTACAAATTTCATTTAACGGTAACCGATATATATGGTGCAATAGGAAGAGATACAATGGAACTGACCGTAAATGCACCACCGGTAGCCAATGCAGGAACCAGCAAAATAATTTCTCTTCCAATCAATAATACAACGCTTACCGGAAGCGGTTCTGATCCCGATGGGAACCTCACAGGCTATTCATGGAAAAAAATATCCGGCCCTGCTGCAGGTACCATCGCTACTCCAAATGCCGCCACCACTAATTTAAATGGCTTAACACAGGGCATTTACAAGTTTCAATTAACAGTAACCGATAGTTACGGTGCAACAGGATTGGCAACAGTACAGGTAACCGTAAATGTACCACCGGTAGCCAATGCAGGAGTCGATAAAATTCTTACCCTCCCAACAAATAGTTCTACCCTTCCGGGGAGCGGGAGTGACGTGGATGGACAGGTTGTGTCCTATGGCTGGAATAAACTTTCCGGTCCTGCAACCGGAACCATGAAAACTACATCTTCTGCTACTGCGGGTATAAGTTATTTGGTACAGGGCGTTTACTTGTATCAATTAACAGTAAAAGATAACTTTGGAGCTGTGGGAAAAGACACCGTGCAGGTAACCGTAATTGCCGCACCCATTTTTGCACCTTTGGCATCAGCAGGCACTAACAAAGTAATCACGCAACCAACCAGTTCAATTACGTTGGCGGGTAGTGGTACTGCCCCAGGTGGTAACATTGTTAGCTATGCATGGACAAAATTATCAGGCCCTGCAAGTCATAAATTTGTAAAGGCGAATGCGGCTAGCACAGAGGTCAATAGTTTGGCAAAAGGAGTGTATGTTTTTCAATTGACTGTAACTGACAATAGAGGAGCTAAAGCTACCTCCAAAGTTCAAATAACAGTGAACGCAGCGGTTAAAAAAACTTCAACATCTACGGCAACAACAAAGACGAATTCAGCTCAACCAACTTTGATCAGCATTCCGAATGTAGGCACGCCACGGGGTAATGCTATAATTAGTGTTGAATCAATGGTTACAAAAAACCTTTTCTCAGGTTCATCGATAGTGGATTCTACATTTAAATTAACGGCCAGAAAGCCATTGAACAATACTATTCCTAAATTTTTCAATAGCAACGGAGTAAAGGTGTTTCCTAACCCCGCAAAAGATTTCGTCAACCTTAGTATCTCAATAAGTGGTAAAGATGATAAGTTGTCAATCTCACTTCTCAATGCCATGGGAATGCTGGTTCAGTTTAAACAAATGAGCGTTCCTGCCGGAAATACAAATCACAAATTGGATTTGTCTCCCCTGCCAAGCGGGATGTATTTTATCATTGTTCGCTTTAATGACGGACAGGAAATTAATTACCGGCTGGTTAAGGAGTAGGATGGCGACTGTGTATCAGTAATGGTGGATTGAAATTTACAATGAGCCAAAATTCGTCAACATTTTTTTTGATTCACTACATAGGTAATATTATAGAATGAATTTCTGCTCCCCGGGTGGCATGTTAGCAATAACATGCCACCTTTATTTTGAGCCATTACCCAGTGAACGGTACTCTGTATTTTACAAAATTGCCCCAATCCATGGTACAGCTATTATGCTCTTTTAGCGGTTAGTTTTGGTCACTGGCAATCCGGGCAACTTCGTAGCGATATTACTACAATTACCCATTAGCATTATCCACATAACCGTATATATTTTAAACCTACTTTTATAGCATAAATTTGAAAAATAGAAACCCATGTAATTTTGGTAAGTTTGATGTCACTACAGTTGTGTAACACTTAATTTAACTGTAATTGAAAATGGTATGCGTTATTCTTTTTTAGTCCCGTTTTAAAAATCCATTAGTACTATCAAATTCGTTTTCCTTTTTCGGATTGTTATTCTGTATATTAATTTTTTGATGGTGGAGTAGTTATAACTGCTTTTCTAATATAACAGCGGATAACTCATCCGGATGCAATACCTTTTGGATATCTATAAAACACTGAAATAAAGGGCTAAAAATATTGACTTTCATTATATGTCAACTAACAACCTGCTTTCAGTTGTTTGTAACCGGCCCCTTTGTCAAATTAATCTTACCCGCTTTTTAATTGTATTTCAAACATAGTTTTACATGAAATATTCAGCTACACGATCGGTTACCTGGGGGTTTATACTGGTGGTAATCTGCATGGGTATTTTTATTTGGTTTACATACGCCAACATGCAGGATACATTACGGGAGGGTAGAAGCGTGCGCATCGCTTTGAAATCGTTGCACATCCTGGAAACAGTTCAGGAAGAGATGCATCAAATGGAAAACGCAGAACGGGGGTATGTTATTACCGGCAACAGGCAGGAACTGGCTCCTTACCTGATAGCTAAACGGGAAATACAGGCAGATTCAGTGATTCTGCAAACCTTGCTTGCTGATGATAGTACACGCAGGCAAAAGCTGGAAATATTGCAGGTTCTCGTCAGAAAGAAAATCGCATTTTCAGAAGACATCATCCGCACCCGGGATTCCGCAGGATATGAAATGGCTGTCGGTAAAATAAAGACCGGCCTTGGAAGGGAAATCATGGACAGCATCCATGCACTCATTGATTCAACAGAAGCATCCGACCGTGCCGTTCTCAGGAATTCAAATGCCCGGAAACTCAAAAAAGCGGAATTCACCTCAACACTTTTTTTTATTTTATCAGGTATATTTTTTCTTGTTTTTGCTATATCCTATTTTATCATTCAACGCAATCTGCGTCGGCAGCAACATTACCAGGCAGAGTTGCAATACCTTTCTACCCTCGTGAAGCAAACGAGCGAAACCATATTTTCTACCGACCCCGATTTTATAATCAGAAGTTGGAATAAGGCTGCCGAAAAAATGTATCATTATACCTGGAAAGATGCCGTAGGAAAAAGTAAGCGGTCCCTTTTTACAGTTTGTTTGAATGAAGGGCAAAAAAGCGCATTACTTGCCACGCTCCGGTTAAATGGATTTTATAACGGAGAATTTAATGTGATTCTAAGAAACGGCCAAACTATTTCTGTAGAGGCTTCCATAACAGTACTGCTGGATGCGAATGGAAAAATTGATGGGTATGTGGCGGTTCATAAAGATATAACCGACCGGAAAAAGCTGGAAGATGAACTTCACAAATTAAATGAAGGATTGGAAGAAAAGGTGGCAACAAAAACAGCAGAGCTCACACATATTTTTGAACGTATAACAGATGCCTTTGTGGCATTAGATAACGATTGGTGCTATACCTATGTAAACCAGCGGGCCGGTGAAATAATTAACATGGCCCCTGCAGAATTGATAGGCAAAAATATATGGGAAATATTCCCGGATGGCAAAAGCCAACAATTGATTGAACGCTGCAGACAGGCCGTTGCCGAACAGCAATATTACTACCTGGAGGAATACTATCCGAAAATAGGCAAATGGTTCGAAAATCATTTGTATCCTTCCCCGAAAGGACTTTCCATTTTTTTTAGAGACATTACTGAAGAGAAAAAGGCTGAACAGGCACTTCATGAGAGCGGGGAAAAATACAGATCGCTGATTGAGCTTGCTACTGATGCCATCCTTATCAACCAGGATGGATTGATACAATACGCTAACCCCGCGGCCCTGCAACTCTTTGGCTTTAGTGGTAATGAGGAGCTGATTGATAAGAAATTCTCCGATCTCTTTCAACCGGATTACCACCAGTTGATAGATAAATGGGTTGCTGCATTGATGGCAACAGGCAACAGCAATTTCTTACTGGAAGAAAAGGTTATCCGGGCTGATGGAAATTTAATTGATGTGGAAGTAGTGGCGAATCTTTTCAATTTTAAAGGCAGGCCGGCAATAGAAATGGTGATCAGGAATCTTTCTGAGAGAAAGGAGACGGAAAAGAAGCTAAAGGCCAGCGATAAGATTTTCAATCATTCAGTCGACCTGCTTTGCATAGTCGGCTCAGACGGGTATTTCAAAGTGGTAAATCCAGCATGGACTAAAATCCTGGGTTGGACTACAGGTGAGTTGCTTACCAAAACCTGGATTGAATTTGTTCATCCCGATGACAGGGAACGATCTCAAAACCCGGGATTCGGTTTTGAAAAGGAGGAAAGTATCAGCCACATTGAAAACAGGTATCTATGCAAAGATGGCACCTGGAAATGGGTTGCATGGAATTCATTTGCATACCCGATGGAACATGAAATATTCGGTGTTGGAAGGGATATTACCAGCAGTAAAAAAATAGAAAAAGAACTATTTGAAAGCAACCAGTTATTTCAAAACCTGGCAAAGGTTTCGCCTGTCGGAATTTTCCGTACCGGCCCGGATGGGGATAGCTTATATGTTAATGAAAGATGGTGTACTATTGCAGGAATGTCAGCAGCAGAGTCGCTAGGTAAAGACTGGCAACATGCCATTCACCCCGACGATAAGGAACGGGTATTTAAACAATGGTATTCCAATGATTTTAAAAAAGAAAATTTCAAGATAGAGTACCGTTTTATGCAGCCAAATGGTATTGTCACCTGGGTGATGGGCCAGGCAGCGGCTGAGTTTAATAATGCAGGTGATATCATCGGGTTTGTAGGTTCGGTTACGGATATTTCTGAATTAAAAATGGCGGAAGGGCGGCTGAGAAAATTATCCACCGCTGTAGAGCAAAGTTCCGCATCAATCGTAATTACAGACGTAAAGGGAGATATCGAATATGTAAATCCGGCGTTCACAAAAACCTCCGGCTATAGCTTCGAAGAGTCATTGGGCAAGAATCCACGAATATTGCAATCTGGGTTAACCGATTCAAAAGTACATGAACAGTTGTGGCAAAATATCATCTCTGCAGTTGAGTGGAACGGGGTATTTTGTAACAGGAAAAAGAACGGAGAACTGTACTGGGAATCTGCTACTATTTCACCTATTGTAAATGATGCGGGTGATATCACCAATTTTGTAGCAGTAAAAGAAAATATCACGGATAAAATAAAGGCCGAAGAACAATTACATAAAGAGAAAGTACTGTCCGATTCAATCATCAACAGCCTGCCGGGCATTTTTTATTTATATGATGAAACCGGCAAATTTATTCGCTGGAATAAAAATTTTGAAACCGTTTCGGAATATACCGCACAGGAAATAAAAGCAATGCATCCAATGGATTTTTACGGACCCGACGAACTTTTACAAATACAAAAGCGAATTGATACTGCATTTGTAGGGCAAACAATGCCTGGGGCCGAAGTGTTGCTGCAGACCCGAACAAAAAAGAAAATACCTTTTTTTATTAACTCATTAACTGTAGTATATGAAGGTAAAAACTGCATTATGGGCACAGGTATTGATATTGCCGCCCGCAAAATTGCAGAGGAGGAAAATAAGAAGTTGGCAATGATAGCCAGCCTTACTATTAATGCAGTAATATTAACAAATGCAACTGGCTACATACAGTGGGTAAACAAAGGTTTTGAAAGAATTACGGAATTTACGTTTGATGAAGTGTTGGGTAAAAAGCCAGGTAATTTTTTACACGGGCCGGAAACAGATCTGCGAACAGTAGCGTTTATGCGAAAATGCATCCGGGAGGGAAGGGGTTTTAAGGTGGAACTGGTCAATTACAACAAAAGGGGTTTAAAATATTGGCTGGATATTGAAGTGGTACCCATTTTGAATGAGCAAAATATATTAACTGGCTTTATGGCAATTGAACGGGATATATCCGATAGGAAGTTTGCAGAGGAGGAGTTGCTGATCTTAAATCAAAGCCTGCAAGACAGGGCAAAGCAACTGGCTTTATCCAATATCGAACTGGAACAATTTGCTTATGTAGCATCACACGATTTGCAGGAGCCTCTCCGTATGGTGAGCAGTTTTATGAACCTGTTAAAAAGAAATTACCAGGCGCAGTTAGATAACAAGGCCAGTCAATATATCGACTTTGCTGCAGACGGGGCCGTAAGGATGAAGCAGTTGATTATGGATTTGCTCGAATATTCGAGGGTGGGTACCAACAAAGATGTATTTATAAATACCGATATGAACAAAGTGGTGCAGGAAGTAGTGAAAATTTTTGTTAAACAGGAAGAAGGAGAAATACCGGAAATATCATTTCCTGTTTTGCCTGTTGTAATGGCCAATAAATCGCAGATAACGCAATTGTTTCAAAACCTGGTTGGAAATGCCATCAAATATAAAAGAGCACAAAAGGCTTTGATACACATCAACTACACGGAAGACAAAAGTTATTTTACATTCAGTGTAAGCGATAACGGAATAGGCATCGACCCGGTTCACTACGAAAGAATCTTTATACTTTTTCAACGGCTTCACCTGAAAGACGAGTATTCCGGCACAGGTATCGGACTTACTATTTGCAAAAAGATCGTTGAAAAACATGGCGGTACAATTTGGGTAGAGTCCAAACCGGGCAAAGGGAGTACTTTTTATTTCACTATCAAAAAGCAGTTGTGACTTTAAACTCTTTTGATGAACGAGTGTCAGGTTGGGAATAACCACAACATACATTTATTGAATTATAACTTCGTATTCTAAAAACGTTTACTTTATGTTTGAAGTTCCAACATACTAAAATACCAACCTTGTTAATTGTCGCTGTTGAATGTGCTTACAGTCGTCGGTACTTGTATGGTCAACAACTTTTTCGTCTAAATGTTTTTGAACAAGTTCGTAAGCTTCTTCTGTTAGGTAAAGGTTGCGAAAAGCCTCTTATTAACTTTCTCGTTTCGTTTTCAAATAAATTACCTAATTTTTGACAAATTAGATATTGATATGAAGTACCAGCCTGTACAAAATTTTATTAACGGGGCATTTATAAATGCTTCTTCTTCAAAAACGTTAGAAATCATTTCACCCATCAACGGCGTTTTATTATCCACCGTGCCAATGTCAACAGCAGTGGATTTGGACACTGCCGTAGCCGCTGCAAAAATAGCCTTCCCTGCCTGGAGCAAAACGCCCATTAAAGAAAGAGTGCAGGTATTCTTCCGCTATAAATATTTGTTGGAAAAAAACCTGAAGGAATTAGCTGAATTGTGCAGCGAAGAAAATGGAAAAACATACAGTGAATCCGTAGCGGAGATTGAAAAAAGTATCGAACTTACGGAGTTTGCCTGCTCCCTGCCACAATTGGTAACCGGCGAAGTATTGGAAGTAAGCCGGGGGGTGGAATGCAGAACAGAGTATGTGGCATTGGGTGTGGTGGCTTCCATTGTGCCATTTAATTTTCCCAGTATGGTGCCCAACTGGACGATACCCAACGCCATCGCTTTAGGCAATTGCATGATATTAAAGCCATCGGAAAAAGTGCCGTTAAGCAGCGGGCGTTTAGCATCATTGTTAAAAGAAGCCGGGCTTCCGGATGGAGTTTTAAATATCGTGCATGGAGATGAGGAAATTGTAAATGCCATTTGCGATCATCCGGGCATTGAAGCCGTTTCATTTGTAGGTTCCACCAAAGTGGCGAAGCTGGTATACCAGCGGTCAACGGCTAACCTTAAACGCTGCCTGGCATTGGGCGGCGCTAAAAATCATTTAATGGTGCTGCCCGATGCAATACCTGGTATGACAGCGCAAAATGTAGCCGCCTCCATGAGCGGCTGTGCCGGACAGCGATGCATGGCGGCCAGTGCCATGATTGGCGTAGGCAATATTGATGGTATCATTGATAAAATTTGTGATGAGGCAAGAAAGATTGTCCCCGGCGAAAACCTAGGTGCAGTAATCAACAAGGCATCGCAGGAAAGAATAGAAAAATACATTACCGAAGCAGAGCAACAGGGAGCAAAAATATTGGTAGATGGAAGAAACACAAAAGTAAATGGCAAAGAGAACGGCACCTATGTAGGCCCAACCGTTATTGATCATGTTACACCGCAAATGTCGGTAGCCACCGAAGAAATTTTCGGTCCTGTAATTTCCATCATGCGTACCAACACGGTGGATGAAGCACTGGCAATAGAAAATGCAAACCCTTATGGCAATGCTGCCAGCGTGTTTACACAAAACGGTGCCATGGCAAGGTATATCATTGAAAGGGCAAGCGCAGGCATGATCGGCGTAAACGTGGGTGTACCCGTACCAAGAGAGCCTTTTTCTTTCGGCGGCTGGAACGAAAGTAAATTCGGTGTGGGCGACATCACCGGGAAAAGTTCCATCGCCTTTTGGACCAAGTTAAAAAAGAGTACCACCAAATGGAACGCAGAAGCAGGAGTGAATTGGATGAGTTAAAAGCCCCCTCCGCCCCCTGGAGGGCGAACCAGGATGCCTGATGATTTTATGTTTCGGCTTACCACAAAGGAATCGCAAAACATGCGGTCGCAATTTGCGACCGCATTTGGAAATAATATCTAAAAGCTCAAAATGGCAAAAGCAAAAAAAGCGGTTGTTAACATTTTCCCAGATGAAACAATCATCAGGGAAATTTACGTTTTGCGTGGGCAAAAGGTAATGATGGACAAAGATTTGGCTGAGCTCTATGAGGTTGAGACAAGGGTATTTAACCAGGCTGTAAACAGAAATGCTGACAGGTTTCCCCCGGGACTTTATGTTCCAGTTAAATAAGAAGTAGTACGAAAGTTTGAAATCACAAATTGTGATCTCAAACGCAAGGGAAGGTATTAGATATATGCCCTTTGTCTTCACAGAACAAGGCGTTGCAATGCTTAGTGGTGTTATCAATTCTCCCAAAGCCATCGAAATGAATATAGCCATTATGAGGGCTTTTGTGGAAACAAGAAAGTTATTGCACAGCAATAAAAAGATTGCTGAACAATAAAAATGCTTTTTGAAAGGATAGGCGAACATGATGTACAACTCGGAGCAATTTATGATGCAATGGAAAACCTGATGGATGAAAAGATGGATGAAAAGATTGAAAAAGAAAAATGGGCAGGTAGGGAAAGGATTGGATTTAAAAAATAGATTCTTTCTTAGAAGCTGTTTAAAAAACGATTAATTTGTTTACCATCTTTAGTTTTTCATGGCGTCGACATTGGCGTCCGGCGCGGCGGATCAAGTTCAGTTTTTTATGGCATCATCGGCTTTATGACTCAGTTACTCCAATTAAAACTAAACAGCTTCTTAGATAGCCGCCCAAAAAAATGTACAAGTGTACACAAAGATGTCGCCAAACAAAGCCACCGTTCGTTATAAAAAATATACAGTCATTCATTTTTCCTTTTTTTTGAAATAGTGCAAATAAAAAATAGTATGTCACAAACACAAACCTTATCAGAGGCACAGGAAATTATACAGGATAGCCAGGACTATACCCTGTTTAGCTGGAGCAAACAAAAAGGTACCAATCCCTTAGCCGTGAAACATGCATCGGGCGTTTATTTATATGATTATGATGGTAACCGCATCATCGATTTTTCGAGTGGTTTAATTAATATGAATATTGGTCATGGTAACCAGCGCATCACCGGTGCAGTGGTAAAGCAGATGCAGGAAGTAGCGTATGTAACACCCGGCTGTGTTACAAAAGTTCGTGCCGATTTGGGAAAGAAGCTGGCATCGCTTTGTCCTGGTGATCTGAATAAATCATTCTTCACCCTGTGTGGTGCCACTTCGATTGAGAACGGGATCAAGCTGGCAAGGTTGCACACCGGCAGGCATAAAATATTGACCCGGTACCAGTCTTATCATGGGGCAACTATGGGCGTAATATCTGCAGGCGGGGACCCTCGTAAATTACCAGTGGATTCGCAGCAGGCACCCAACTTTGTACATTTTGACCTGCCCCATTTATACCGCTGGGAATATGGAGAAGAAAATTTATTGAAGGAAGCAGTGGCTTCACTGGAACGTTTGATTGCTTATGAAGGCCCCGGCAATATTGCAGCTATTTTACTGGAAGGTGAATCCGGCACATCGGGATGTTTACAATATCCAACAGGTTATTTAAAAGCCGTTAGGGAAATCACCAAAAATCATGGCATCCTAATGCTGATGGATGAAGTAATGAGCGGGTTTGGCCGCACCGGCCAATGGTTTGGTTTCCAAAATCATGATATCGTTCCGGATATGATTGCTATGGCAAAAGGATTAACATGTGGTTATCTTCCGTTTGGTTGTTTGCAGGTGAGCGATGCCATAGCTGCTAAATATGATGATGCTGTATTGCCACTGGGGTTAACTTATTCGGCCCATGCAGTATGCTGTGCAGCCGCCCTGGAAACATTGAAGATTTATGAAGAAGAAGGTTTGCTGGAAAATGCGAATGCAATGGGCAAATATATGGATCAGGAGGTAGAAAAATTAAAACAAAAACATCCAAGCATCGGCGACTTCCGGAATACCGGTTTGCTGGGTTGTATCGAATTGGTGAAAAACAGGCATACAAAAGAACCCATGGCACCATTCAACGCAAACTCAGGTGAAATGGTAGTGATGAATAAGGTAGCTGCAAAAATCAGGGAACTGGGAATGTACACTTTTGTACGGTGGAACTATATCTTCTGTGCACCGCCATTGATTGTAACCAAAGAACAGATTGATGAAGGGCTGGCCATCATCAGCGAAGCAATTGCTATCGCGGATGAACATGTAAACTGATCAACGTCAATGGTGAATGGTGATCCGATAGCTATCGGATGGGCAATGAAGGCATGCTCAAAATTTCACCGTTCAGTGATGTTTGATGAGTGCTTTATTTATTCCACGAAAAGGCGTAAAGGAAATAATGTAAGGGGCGAGGAAAATACAAAACTAACTTTGCGCTTTTGCATCTTTTTTTCTTTGCGTGAATGTTTTCTTAAGTAAACGATATTGAATAGTGAATCTGCAATAGTGAAAATTTGGATGTTTTTTTATTCATTGTATGCCATTCCCAAACTCCTTCATTATACGATTTTTTGGGTACTGAATTTCATTAGCACATTAACCAATTAGCACATTAGCTAATTGTTTTTAATCACCAAACTAACTACATGCACATCGAAGAACTGCTGACTGAAGAATTACAATCTTCCCATTTATATAGCAAGGACCTGGCGCCGGTGCCTGCCAGTAAAAGAAGCTGGGGTACCTGGAACTACGCAGCCTTGTGGATCAGCATGAGCCTTTGCATTCCAACTTACATGCTGGCGAGTTCATTAATTGAAGGCGGTATGAACTGGTGGCAGGCGATTCTCACTATTTTTATTGGCAACACAGTAGTACTGATTCCGATGATTTTAAATGGCCATGCAGGTGCAAAGTATGGTATTCCATTCCCGGTTTTTGCAAGGGCGAGTTTTGGAACCTCCGGAGCCAATATCCCTGCTATATTAAGGGCCATTGTTGCCTGCGGATGGTTTGGCATTCAAACCTGGATCGGGGGATTTGCGTTGTTTCAAATGTTTCATTTATGGTTTCCTTCACTGGATACCTTACCCCAGTTTTTTCCTGCTTCATGGGGCTTGCAAACCGGGCCGGCAATCTGCTTTTTTTTGTTTTGGGTGTTAAACATGTACGTTGTGTACCTGGGGGTAGAGAGTATAAAAAAACTGCTCGTTTTCAAAGCATTCTTTTTACCCTTTGCTGCATTGGCTTTATTGTTTTGGGCGATCAATGCAGGGAATGGTTTGGGGCCTATTTTAGAACAGCCTTCAAAGTTTACAACTTCCGGCGACTTCTTTCATTTCTTTTTTCCGGCATTAACAGGCATGGTGGGTTTTTGGGCAACACTATCTTTAAATATACCCGACTTTACAAGATATGCCAAAAGCCAAAAAGCACAGATCACCGGGCAGGCGGTGGCATTGCCTACCTCCATGACATTGTTTTCTTTTATCGGCGTGGTGGTTACATCGGCTACCACCATTATTTATGGAACCACCATTTGGGACCCGTTGGTGCTGGCCGGGAAATTTGAAAGTAAATTGCTGGTGAGTGTTGCAATGATAGCAGTAGCCATCTCCACATTGGCTACTAATATTGCAGCCAATATTGTAAGCCCCGCAAATGATTTTGCCCACCTGGCGCCTAAAAAAATTAATTTCAGAACAGGTGGCTATATCACCGGTATTATTGGAATACTCATCTTTCCATGGAAGCTGATTGCTGATCCCGGTGGTTATATTTTTACCTGGCTGGTAGGCTATTCCAGTTTGCTGGGCCCTATCGGCGGTATCATGATTGTGGATTATTATTTTATCCGGAAACAACAATTGGAGTTGCATGAATTGTATAAGCCGAAAGGCAGTTATAGTTTTAGAAATGGGTTTAATTCCATCGCCATCATTGCTTTATTGTTGGGAATATTACCCAATGTGCCGGGGTTCCTGGCACAGGTAAAATTAATCAGCGAAACCTCCATGCCATCCTGGATTATTCATTTGTATAGTTATGCCTGGTTTATTGGATTTTTTGTAAGTGGAATAAGTTTCTGGTTGCTGATGCGAAGCAGTAAAAAAGGGACTCCGCGGAAGTAACTTCTTTGTAGAATGATTGGAATAGTGTTTTTGAATGCCATAGGTACGCCCTCAACAGGTATCTAATGATATTGGATAGCTCCTACGGAGTTGATGCAATTGTTGTTGGTTTGCTACAAAGCGGTTACTCCTACGGAGTATGAAATGCAGGTTATATTGACTTTTACAGAAAGTTTATCTCCGTAGGAGTCTTCTCTTTGTAGCTGAATTTAAATAATGTTTTGCGTGCCGTAGTTATTCTCCCAACCGGACAGATAATGATACAGTTTAGTTCTTATTTTTAACGTGCCGTAGCTTGTGTTTTTACAATTTGATTTTGCAACCATGAAGATGAATTTTCAAGTCCCGTAGGGACATAATACCGGTAGACTAATATTTAATAAAAGTTTAAAGTCCGCCGCGGGGGACGTGATAAAATTAAAGTGCTATCACGTCGGCTGTGGCTTTCTTCATTTGTTCATAATCCATATTACTACCGATATATATTCCCTAAAGGGACGAAATAATTGATTTTTAAGGTAAATGTTACAAATTTAATTTATCAATACACTAGTGTCATGTCAACATCGATTTGTTATAGACAAATTTTCTTGGTGAGTCACCCCCAAAGGGTGACTCACCAAGAAAATTTGCGACTCATACGTCATTGACTTTGTAATATGCCACTAGCTATTATTCATTATGAAATCTAAAAGCAAAACACAATTAAAGATCCCCAATGGTATGTCTTTGAACCGAGCGTGGCAACGATGTTGAGTAATGGTGCATGCTGGTTAAAAAAATGTATTTGCGAAATTCCAATTTTTTCGGGACCGCCATAAAATACATCTGCCTGTTAACATAAAATGCAAAAAATTTAATTGCTGCTACAGAAAGAACGAATACTAGTCAAAACACATTAAATTAGTATTTGCGTTTCATTATTCGTGGATTGAAAACTATCATTATGAGCATCTTAATTAAAAACGGACATATCATTACTACCTCGGATAATTATACCGGTGATATTTTTATTGAAGGGGAAACCATCACCTCCGTTGGAAAAAAATTATTGGTAAAAGCAGACCAGGAAATAGATGCATCGGGGCTCTTAATTTTTCCGGGTGCCATTGATCCGCATGTGCATTTGGAAATGCCTTTTATGGGAACGTTCTCCAGCGATAATTATGAAACCGGCACCAGAGCGGCTTTGCATGGCGGCACTACCACGGTGATTGATTTTATTTTACAATCGCAGGGCCATTCTTTATACGAGGCTTATCATGCGTGGAGTGGGAGAGCCTGTGGTAATGCCATTGGTGATTATAGTTTTCACATGGCGGTAACCGATTTTAATAAAGCCACTTGCAAAGAAAT
This sequence comes from Chitinophagales bacterium, assembly GCA_038213285.1. Classification (GTDB taxonomy): domain Bacteria; phylum Bacteroidota; class Bacteroidia; order Chitinophagales; family Chitinophagaceae; genus Ferruginibacter. The sequence goes on along the minus strand of JBBQTL010000062.1, from coordinate 4,258 downwards.
TATTGACCTGGTAGAAAAAGAAGGCATCACTTCATTTAAAATATTTATGGCATACAAGGGCGCACTGATGATTGATGATAAACAGATGGTTGGCCTGATGAATGAAGTAAAAGAAAGAGGCGGTATGGTAACCGTACATGCCACCAATGGCGATATGATTGACTTCCTGGTTGCCAAACATAAGGCTGAAGGAAAACTGGCTCCAATCTATCATTATTTATCTCAGCCGGAAGTTACGGAAGCAGAAGCCTCTGAAAGGTTTGCCAGCATTGCAGGGTACACAGGTTGCCCGGGTTATATTGTTCACATGACCTGCGAAGGCGCATTGAATGCAGTTAGAAATAATAATCGCAATAATCAAAAAGTATTTGCAGAAACCTGTATTCAATATTTATTGCTGGATGCTTCTTTATATGAAAATAATTTTGAAGGCGCCAAATGGGTTATGAGTCCCCCATTACGGGAAAAGAAAGACCAGGCGGCATTATGGGCTGGTATCAACCAGGGATTGATACAAGTGGTGGCAACAGATCATTGCCCGTTTAAATGGGAGCAAAAACTTTTGGGCAAGGATGATTTTTCGAAGATTCCCAACGGCCATCCGGCAATTGAACACCGGGTGGAATTACTATACAGCGAAGGGGTGCGGAAAGGAAAGATTACCCTCCATAAATTCGTAGAAGTATTAAGCACCAACCCCGCCAAAATATTTGGGATGCATCCACGCAAGGGATGTATAGCGCCGGGTTCGGATGCGGACCTGGTATTGTTTGATCCTAATCAGCAACATACCATTAGCGCCGCTACCCATCACATGAATACGGATTATTCGGGTTATGAAGGATGGCAGTTAACCGGTAAATGCAAAACCGTTTTATTGCGGGGTAAGGTGGTGATTGATGATGGGAAATGCATGGTGGAAAAAGGGAATGGAAAATATATTAAAAGGAATAAAGTAACGGAAATTATTTAGGCGTTGTACGTACAACGCCTAAACGGCAAATACCACATCGCCTGAAACAGTAAAATAAAAATCAACATGCCACGAATCATCAAATCAGGTCTCATACAAATGAGCCTGCCCAAAACAGAAGGCGAGGGATCAATCGAAGAGATCAAGGAAGCGATGGTTCAAAAACATATTCCGCTCATAGAAGAAGCTGGTGAAAAAGGCGTGCAGATTTTATGCTTCCAGGAAATTTTTAATACACCATATTTTTGCCCGGGACAGGATGCCAAATGGTATGCTTCAGCAGAATCCGTACCCGGTCCTACAACGGAACGCATGGCGGAATATGCTAAAAAATACAACATGGTGATCATCGTGCCAGTGTATGAAAAAGAGCAAGCCGGTGTATTGTACAATACCGCGGCGGTGATTGATTCAGACGGCACTTACCTTGGCAAGTACCGAAAAAATCATATCCCTCATACCGGTGGTTTCTGGGAAAAGTTTTTCTTTAAACCGGGTAATTTGGGCTACCCGGTGTTTCAAACAAAGTATGCCAAAGTGGGCCTGTATATTTGTTACGACCGGCACTTTCCGGATGGAGCCCGGTGTCTTGGTTTGAATGGTGCAGAAATCGTTTACAATCCGTCTGCAACTACGGTAGGCCAGTCACAATACCTGTGGAAACTGGAGCAGCCAGCACATGCCGTGGCCAACGGGTATTTTATGGGTTGCATCAACCGGGTAGGAACGGAAGCGCCCTGGAATCTTGGAAAGTTTTATGGCACCAGTTATTTTGTGGATCCACGCGGACAAATTTTTGCCCAGGCAAGCGAAGACAAAGATGAATTATTAATTGCGGAATTTGACCTGGATATGATTGATGAAGTAAGGAGCAAGTGGCAGTTTTTCCGTGACAGAAGACCAGAGACTTATAGTAAAATAATGGAGTTATAAACACCTATTCCCAAAAGGGGGAAAAGGGAATTCGGCGGGAATAAATTTTCATTTATGAAAGCTAATTCTTCCATGTGAAAATGATTAAAATTAATTTATGGCAATTGTAAACAATAGATTAACCACAAAAGAATACGAGGAAAACTTCAGCGATATTCATCCGCCGTTTGAAACAGCCGATGCAGCATTGGTGGAAGCCAACCGTTGTTTGTTTTGTTATGATGCACCTTGCATGAAGAGTTGCCCCACCAGCATTGATGTACCCAAGTTTATAAAGCAAATTACCACAGGGAATATAAAGGGATCGGCGCATACTATTTTTAAAAGCAATATCATGGGAGCCGGTTGCAGCAAAGTATGCCCGGTAGAGAAGTTGTGCGAAGGTGCCTGCGTGTTTAACCTGATGGAAGAGGAACCAATTCCCATCGCTAAGTTGCAACGGTACAGTACCGAAAAGGCAATGGAAAACAACTGGCAGTTATTTAAGCGGAAAGAATCAACCGGTAAAAAAGTAGCCGTGGTTGGTGCAGGCCCTGCCGGATTGAGTTGTGCCCATACCCTTAGCCGGGAAGGAGTAGACGTAACCATTTTCGAAAGGGAAAGCAAGGGTGGGGGGTTGATGACTTATGGCATTGCAGCGTATAAAGTAACGCCACAATTTTGCCAGGATGAAGTGGATTATATTACTGCAATCGGCGGCATTGAAATTAAATACAACCAGGAACTGGGGAGGGATATTTCACTTGCGGAGCTGCAGGAAAAATATGATGCGGTGTATCTCGGAATCGGTGTTGGTTTGGCGAGGCAGCTTGATATTCCGGGTGAAGAATTGGAGGGAGTGGTAGATGCGCTTACTTTTATTTACAGTATCAGGGATAAAGGCTATAATAAAGTGCCGGTAGGAGATAAGGTAGCAGTGATAGGCATGGGCATGACGGCCATTGATGCTGCTACCCAGGCAAAAAGACTGGGAGCGAAGGAAGTAACGCTGGTGTATCGGCGCACTGAAAACGAGAAGCCTTGCACACAGGCGGAACTGGATATTGCTATGTTGGATGGATGTAATATTATCTGGCTGGCAGCACCCAAAGAAGTGATGGGGGAGGAAGGAAAAGTAAGGGCCCGGGTATGTAGTATCATGGAGTTAGGCGAGCCCGATTCAAGCGGCCGCCGCTCACCGGTTGATATCGGACAAACATTTATTCTGGAAACAGATATGGTAATCAAAGCAGCAGGCCAAATGCCATTTGAGGAACTGGTGCAGCAAAATGGCATTGAAAATAAGTCAGGGAAAATAGTGATTAAATCAAACTGCGAAACAAATATCAACGGTGTATTTGCAGGTGGTGATGCGGTGAATGGCGGCAAGGAAGTGGTGGATGCGGTACAAGCCGGGAAGGATGGGGCAGCGGCAATTTTATCATTCCTTAAAATTTAATTCCCCTGTATATCTTTTTTAAATCGATCGTGCAATCAATACTTTGTAAATACACAGCGCTATCAAGTCCTTCGGCCTCCGTGTCCTGCCAGGTACGCTCACCAATTTTATAAGAAGCTGTTACCGATGGAATGGTTTGCCATACCAACACATATTCTTTAAAACTGGGTATTAGTTTATAGTCGTAAAATTTACCGGTACGGTCGTGTTCTTCTGTTGATGGCGATAGCACTTCTACTATTAATAATGGATTGGTGATAACGGTAGCAGAACCGGGATATAATTCTATGGTTTCACAAATGACTACGGCATCAGGATATAAAAAACTATTTAACCGGGGGTTGTAAATTTTGGAGTCACTTGTTAATACAAAATATTCTTTTTCTTTTTTTTCTAAAGCATTGTTTAATGCAGTAATAATATTAGCGGCAATAATATTGTGGTTAGGTTTTGCTCCGGACATTTTAATTATTTTACCATTATAAAATTCATGTTTTTCAACCGATGCATCTTCCAGGGCTAAGTACTCTTCTATGGTATAATTTTTTTCAATATTTTCTACCAGAATTTCCATTTTTCAAAATTTTAATAAAGTTACCTAAATTTATAAAACTATGGCAGACATCTCCGCAAATTTCCTGGGCATTAAATCGCCCAACCCCTACTGGCTGGCGAGTGCACCTCCTACTGATAAAAAGATCAATGTGCTCCGTGCCTTTGAAGCTGGCTGGGGCGGTGTAGTTTGGAAGACCCTTGGCTCACAGGTGAAGAATGTTTCTTCGCGGTATTCTGCTGTTAATTTCAATGGCACCCGGGTGATGGGTTTTAATAATATTGAACTCATCAGCGACCGGCCACTCGATATCAATTTAAAAGAGATTGAAGAATGTATCCGGTTATTTCCCGACCGGGCA
>JBBQTL010000061.1:0-24272 GCA_038213285.1 Chitinophagales bacterium | reverse complement strand
CGCGCCAATGATGATGTAGTCGAAAGTCAGGTTCTGGTCGTGCATGTAATCGGTTTCCGGTGGGCTCGACTTGCATTGTTTCTTCACGAAGTTGGCAAACCTTTTGCGCCTCTTTAAGCGACAACTTGAATTGCGCTCTTATCAATCCATTCACAGCTTTAGTTCGTAATTTGAATATTGAATTTTACAAACGTCTTTCTTTGATTAACCAAATTTTAAATCCCACTAATAAACATTGATCCCAAAAATATCTACTGTAATTTTTAGCACGCTGTTCTTTTTCGTCTTTTCCGGTTGTGCATTTAAGCGGGTAGCCCGTTCCAAAAATATCACGTATTTAAGCGCAGATAGCCCCCATAATAAGGTAGCACAAAAACTAAATGTGTTTGCCCCACAAAAGCGTACATCCTTAAAGGAAGTGTTCATTTTTATTCATGGCGGTAACTGGAACTCGGGAAAAAAATCAATGTACAGCTTTTTGGGAAACAGGATGGCACGCAAAGATGTGGTAACCGTAATTATTGATTATCCAAAAAGCCCGCTGGCAACCTACGATGAAATGGCGACCGACGCTGCGAAGGCGGTGAAATGGGTAAAAGAAAATATAGAACAATATGGAGGCGATCCCGGGAAGATATTTATTTCAGGTCATTCTGCAGGCGGGCACCTGGCAGCCTTGATTACAGTTCGCAATGAATATTTTGATAAGATGGATATTGCAAGCCCCATAAAAGGCGCCATCCTTATTGATGCAGCGGGACTTGATATGTATGGCTATTTGCAAAAAGAAAATTTTCCGGAGGGAAATACTTACCTGCAAACTTTTACAACAAGCCCTGATACCTGGAAAGCCGCTTCACCTTTATATCATTTGCACGGCGGGATGCCACCCTTTTTAATTTATCGCGGCGGTCGCACCTATCCTTCCATTGAAGATAGTAATGAAAAAATGGTTGCTGCGTTAAGAGCTATTGGATACGATCCAGGATATCAAATTTTAAAAGGAAAAAAGCATGTCCCGATGATCACACAGTTTTTAAACTCAGGTAATAAGCGGTATAAAGAGATAATTGCATTTATGAGAGTTGGGAAATAAACGGTCCGGGTTAGTATATTCCAAACGTGGGCGCTTTTTAAAAAGTAGGGTGCATTTCCAATCCGATGACTATCGGATCATCCTGCTCCGGCGGCGCAGCAAAAGCAGTATGCCCTTTTTTTAAAAGGGGGTGTTTGCAGGTTATAAAACATTCGCTTATTTTGCCGCCCGTTTGACCTCTCTCCCAACCCCTCTCCCAAGAAGAGGGGAGCTTGACTCTGAAAATTCGTAATGGTATTCGATTGGCTATCAGTGAGCTAACTAGGGTGTTTATAATTGTTGAAGCATCCACGATTTACTCGTTCTTTGGTTTTTAAATAAAGAGCGACATCCGATAGCTCGGATTTGAAATGCACCCAAAAAGTATCAGCCGAAATTAGAAATTAAAAGTAGTTTCAATTTTGAAATAAACCGGGTGCTTTAATTTACGTGTATGACCGCTGGCAGTTTTTTATTCCTGTTGATACTTTTTACCGCGATGTTTTTTAGTGTTAAAAAGAATAAATTAACCCCGGCCGGGGCAATAGCCGGTGGCATAATTGGCGGGAGTATCTTTTTAGGTGCCGGCTTTACGGGCTTTGCCATGCTTGCGTTGTTTTTTTTACTGGGCACCCTGGCTACTTCATGGAAAATAACTACAAAAGAAAAGTTGGGTGCCGCGGAAACAAATAAGGGAAGAAGGACGGCAGGCCAGGTAATTGCAAATGGTGGTGTGGCCGGAATGACAGGCTTACTGTCATTGGCTTTCCCGGAACAGCAGGAACTATTTCAATTGATGATGGCTGCCTCCCTGGCTTCTGCAACTGCCGATACGCTTTCATCGGAGCTGGGTACCGTATATGGTAGAAGATTTTACAATATACTTAGCTTTAAGCCAGATACCCGTGGAGAAAATGGTGTGGTAAGTTTGGAAGGAACCTTTCTGGGGATTACAGGAAGTTTACTTATTGCTGTAGTGTACGCCATTGGTTTTGGAACCGATAGCGGGTTTGCCAAAATCCTGGTTGCCGGCACTTTTGGTAATTTGATGGATTCTGTTTTAGGCGCTTCATTGGAACGAAAAAACTATTTGAATAACGATGCCGTTAATTTTATCAACACGGCTTTTGCGGCACTGGTGGCATTTGTTTGGATGACCCTTTTTTAAAACCAGGCGTTCTGTTAATTATTGATTAGGTCATCAATGAACGAAAAATTTGTACACCGGTATCCGAATCATGTTGAAAGCTAACTCACTAACTCCGGTAAAGCTACGTTTCCAATAGGATAAGGGAGGTCGGGCAACACTTCGGCATGAAATCCAAATTCTTTTAAAAGATCAACAAGATAGGATGAATGTATGGTTCCTGTTTTGCTTTTTACACGCAGAATATTATCGCAATCGTCGAGGTCGAAATTGGCAATATAATTACAAAAAGTTTTCTCTATCTGCTCAATCAGCATCCTCGCATGTCCTTTTTTCTTCACATTGGTTTTAAATACTTCAACCATAATATTCATTTTGACAGGTGTACAACGGACGGTAATAGTTACTGTAATGGAGGCTCAGGTTTATTGATGCCACGAATGCTTACGAATTTTTTGATACAATTTTTATAGATGTTTATTAGTGGCAAGTGCAAATTTCTCTGCCAGAGTCTTTAGTCAAATGTAAACTCCTCTACTAATAAGGAAAATACTTCTCAGGGCAGTTATTCTTCCTTGTTGGCTTTGCGCATCATACATGAAATGTGTGACGGTTCCCCGCCTTTTTTACATCCGTTTATGTAGCGCTTTTTGTATTAATGAATGAAGTTGACTATGATTTCTCCAATATGCCTTTCAACATTACAAGACTTGAATCAAGGTCTTTTCCCAGCATCTTATCCATAAACAAATTGATAAAGTTCATAGGGTATTTATTGAAGCCTTTCATTCCCCATTTTACCTTAGTTTGATTGGCTGACACAGCTTCCGTGATAATTGGTGTATAGGCTATTCCTTCCATCGGTTTTTTAAACCTTACGGCTACATCTATTCTTTCTCCATCCGTTATTTTTATTATTTCCTGTTCTCCTTTGCCTGCATCTTTATTGCCATCCCATGCATACACAAAACCAACTGATCCATCTGTTCCTTTAAAGTCTTTTTTCATGCCGGGATCCAACCTCACCCATTTACTATAATTGTCCTGGTTTTTTAAATACTTCACATAATTAAATACGTCAGCTTTTGGTCTGTTGATGATTACTTCCCGTTCCACTGCATATTCTTTATTTACAAACATTGCGATGATTAACGGGATGGCAATTATGACCATTACTACAATGGCGATTTTCTTTACAATTTTCATTAAGTGTTGTTTAGTTGGTTGATTGAATAAAATATTTTCTTTTCACGTAAGATAAAAATTTCTCTTAGTTTAATACGCTTTTTATGCAGTGCCAGCGGGTAGCTGTCCCGGTGCCTGGTGTTCAAACATATCCGGGAAGGTACCTGGAATTTTTCATCCCTGTTGATTTCTTTTCAACACAAATGTATTAATCTCAAGCGAGTTTTCCGGGGTGCAAAAACGCCTTTTTAAGGGGTTGTTTGCGACAATATTTTTATTACTTTTGAAACATGAAACATATATCTATTCTTGTACCCAAAGGCGCCGCAGCATTAAGTTGTATTGAAGGATCTTACACACTGTTTACCAGGTTGAATGATTTTTTAGCAGGGATGGGCAAACGACCCCTTTTCAATGTTAAGCTGGTAGGCTTAACCAATGAGACGCAGGTGTATGACCGGATGTTTGCCGTATCGCCCGATCATGCATTTACGGAGGTCAACCATACTGATTTAATCATTATACCTGCCGTAAATGGTGATATGAAAACAATAATCGAATTAAACCGGGATTTTTTTCCGTGGATCAACCAACAATACGAAGCCGGGGCTGAAGTGGCAAGCCTTTGTATGGGGTCCTTTTTACTGGCGGCAACCGGCTTGTTAAATGGTAAAACATGTGCCACCCATTGGATGGCCACCAGTGATTTTAAACAACTATTTCCCGAAGTAAACCTGGTATCCGAAAAAATAATTACGGAGGAAGAGGGTATTTATTCAAGTGGGGGCGCATTGTCTTTCTGGAACCTTTTGTTGTACCTGGTAGAAAAATATACGGATCGTGAAATGGCTATTTTATGCTCCAAATATTTTGAGATACAATTTGACCGTCACAGCCAGTCGCCCTTTATCATGTTTAAGGGGCAGCGGGAACACCAGGATGAATCCGTAAAAAAGGCGCAGGAGTTTATTGAGAATAATTTCCAGGATAAAATTACAGTTGATAAATTATCAACCATGGTTGCGGTTGGTAAACGTAGCCTGGAACGGAGATTTAAAAAAGCTACCTGCAATACAGTTTCCGCTTATATCCAGCGGGTAAAAATTGAAGCGGCGAAAAAGGGTTTTGAAACCAGCCGGAAAAATATCAGCGAGATCATGTACGATGTGGGCTATTCTGATACCAAGGCTTTCAGAACGGTATTTAAACGGACTACCGGCTTGTCGCCGGTTGAGTACAGGAACAGGTATAATAAAGAGGCGATGAATTTCCGGGATAATTAGGGCATCCTTAAAATATCCAATTTTTAATACGGTATGTTCTAGCTTGGATGCTGGTACAGTCCCATAATATTACCGGCCGGGTCACTAAATCTTGCGGTAATTTCAGGTGCATCCATTCCAATGGGTTGGGTAATAGTACCTCCGTTAGCAATAATAAGCTCAATCGTTGCAGCTACATCGTCAACCATAATATAAATTAACAGTCCATCTGCCGTTGAAGGTTTTCTTCCGGTTACCCATCGGCCACTTACTTCACATACCGCGTCATCAAAGGAAATATCATTTACACTATTATGTCTTATTTGCCATCCCAAAGCTGCTTTGTAAAAATTGGCTGATTGAGTGATGTCCGTGGCTGCAATTTCAATATAGCATATTTTGCCATTTCCAAAAGTGGGATGTAGATTTCTGTCCATAATTTGAATGCTTTAGATATTCCGCTAATATATACTTTCCCGATACTTTTTGCAAGCTGTTAGTAAATTGTCCGAATTGGATTATTATCCATTATCAATTAGCTGATTGGTTCATAATAGAGCAAAGCAATACCCGATTGGAATGTTTTTGTTTGTAATAGTTTCAGGCTAAGTCTTTCTTTAATGCCGCTGAATAAATTGTCGCCTTCGCCTAAAACAACAGGGTATCATTACCTGGTATTCATCAATCAGTTTATTTTGTATCAATGTCAGCGCCAGGTTTGAGCTGCCGAATAAGACCATGTTCTTGCCTGGTTGTGTTGATAGTAAAATTTCTTCAACAATATTTTCATTTACCTGCCAGGTATTGTTCCAATTAAACATTTGAAAAATAACTTTTCTCATATTGCTTCTGATAGTGCTTTTATTTTTAGCAGTGCTTTGTCCCATGCAAGAGCCATGGTTTCAAAAAATCCTTCCGACATATCGCCAATTACCGTAAGTTTAGAAATTTCATTTTCTTCAGAAAGGTAGTAATTTTCACGGCCGCCTTTTATTGCCATTGCATGTTCACTTGTGTAGTCTTCCATGTTTTCGATAATTACTCCATCATATTCTATAGAAAGATATTCATTGGGTTTGTTGTCAATAATTTTACCTACCATGCCACAGTTACTTTTATCTTTAAATACTGCTTTGCTTCCAATCTGCCAATCCGTTTCCGCGTAGGTGCCTTCACTAAATTCTGCGTACCAAATCCTGGTAAACTGATCATCGAATAAAACTGTCCAAACATTTTCTTTGGGAGCGTTTATGGTTATAGATTTTTCCATGGTGATCTTTTTCATATTTCTTTCTTTTTATATAATGTGTGTTGTAAATTAACCTTGCGTAAAATGGTGTTATTTCGTTCTCACTTGTTGTGGTTAAAAGCTTCTGTCTCCGGAAAATAAAATTTACACCTTTCGAATATGACGTAAACTTTATAACCTGGCTCACCTTCTTTACGCTTGAACTGAATAGCAGGTATTATTGATATTTCATAGCCTCATATCCCAATATCCTGCGCCATAAAGCAATCTGGCCGATGCAGTTGGCTTCACGATATGTTAGAAAGGATATGAGATCATAAAAATTCATCGTTTCGCCAGGCATTTCAAAAGGCTTTTCCAATTGCTCTTCTGTAATGTTTTCCAGTCCTTCCTTTAAAAGTGGGCTGATTTGTTGCCAGTCATTTTTGTATATAGCAAGTGTTGGATATTGAATGCCATCCCGGATACCTTTGTGATCTGCAAAAAGCTCGTTGTTGGTTTGCTTTAGATCAATGCCTAACTCGTTGGCTAATTCATAGCGTTCATGTACCAGGCTGCCCGTTAGCCATGCTATATGATTGGCTTTGGTGTTTAACCGGTTGTGTGCATCATCGTCCGAAATGCCTTCAATTACTTTTGAGAAGAAGCCGGTATGCATATCATACAGATCGAGGATTGCATACATTTTGTAACTGACCGTTCTAGTTTGCATTGTGTGTAATTTGAAGTTAAAATAACTGTTGAATTTTTTTGAATGCCCTTTATATTTTGGCATAAAAGTTCCGGTAGCATCATTATTGTTGAAATGAAATCCACCCGGTAACATCTTTTTTGGATAACAAATATATCGTTTAAAAACCAGTATGAGCGGGTGTGAAAACGGCTAATGAAGGGGTTGATTGCGACGGGAATTTGTGCTACTTTTGAAATATGAAACATATATCCATCCTGGTTCCCGAGGGAGCTATACTGGGCAGCCTTGAAGGATCCCGCCAATTGTTCACCCAGGTGAATGCTTTTTTTAAAGACAAAGGAGCGCCCCCGCTGTTTAAAGTGCAGTTGGTAGGTCTGTCAAAGGCAACTAAGTTAAACGGCGGCTTATTTACAGTAAATACCGAACTATTAATTGATGAGGTAGAAAAAACTGATCTTATCATAATACCTGCTGTAGATGGTGATATCAACATCGCATTGGAAAACAACAGCGCTTTTTTTCCATGGATAGTAAAACAATATCATGCCGGAGCAGAAGTCGCCAGCCTTTGCCTGGGTGCTTTTATACTAGCCTCTACCGGTTTGTTAAACGGAAGAAAATGTGCCACGCATTGGATGGCTGGCAACGATTTTCGGCGGATGTTCCCTGCGGTAAACCTGGTAACAGAAAAAATTATCACGGATGAACAAGGCATCTATTCAAGTGGCGGAGCTTTTAGTTACCTGAATCTTATTTTATACCTGATTGAAAAATATGCGGGCCGGGAGATAGCCGTTCTTTCCGCCAAGGTTTTTGCGATAGAAATACAAAGAGACAATCAATTATCGTTTACCATTTTCCAGGGCCAAAAGGAACATGAAGATGAACCGATAAAAAAAGCGCAGGTATTTATTGAAAACAATTTTCCGGATAAAATTACTGTGGATCAACTGGCATCTATGTTGGCGTTGGGAAGGAGAAACCTTGAACGAAGATTTAAAAAGGCCACGGCAAATACGGTGGTGGAATACATACAACGGGTAAAGATTGAAGCAGCAAAGAATAGCCTTGAGTCTAAGCGGGAGAATGTAAATGAAGTGATGTACAAAGTGGGGTATACTGATCCAAAAGCTTTCCGGAATACGTTTAAAAAAATCACCGGCTTATCACCCATAGAGTATAGAAATAAATTTTACCGGGAAACCATGGCGGAAATGTAATGCGTGTTTTCATTACAGCATTGGTGCTTCAACCCCCAACCCCAACCAACAATCCCAACCTTCAACTTTCCCCTTCACCCTAAACCTTCAACCTTCAACCCTAAACCCTAAACCTTCAACCAAACCTAACATCCATAGCTTTAAAGCTGTTTATTTTTTCCAGGTCTAAAATAGTGCGCTTGTTTGTTTCATCCCGGTGATACATCGGATTAAATTTTGCGCCAAACACCACCTCTTTTAAAGTATATGAAGTGCGGGCAACTACCGTATTACTAAACATGTCGTCGAATGCTTTAATATAAACAATGATCTCTCCGTCGGTACCGGCAAAGTCTGCTGCTGAGAATTTATAAAAGGGACTGTTTTCGTTAATCGGATGAACGATCGTCCAGCTTAGGGAGAGTGAATTTACATGGTGGTACTCCAGTTCCATCTGGAAAAACTGGTTGCGCAGTACCCCATTGTCTTCCATCATCATTCCGGCAGTTACCTTTGCTTCTGCTTCTGAGAGGTTGTTATTTTTATAGGGAGCCACCCGTAGCATCAATGCGATGCCATCTTTAAATGGCGCTATCACCGCATTCTCACTAAACCGGAGAAATGCTTTTGGCTTACTGAACCGTCCATAAAACAAGCCCGTGGCAATGGCAAAACTTAACAGGCCGATCAATGCTTCCAGGGCGGCCACCGAACTGCTGGCAAATCCATGCGGGCTGATACGGCCGTAGCCAACTGTGGTAAAAGTTTGCGCACTAAAGAAATAGGCTTCACCAAACTCCTCCAGCCTGTTGTCCGCCCTGATACCTTCGAGGTTTTCAACGCCGATGGAAAAATATATGCCGGCAAATATTAAATTCATCAATACATAAAAACTTAATAATAAGCACAGGAATTTCCAGCGGGGAAGTTGTAACAATGTGTGATACCAGCTCATTCGTTCAAAAAAACTGATTCCCCTTTTTTCAATATTAGGTTTACCGTCTTTGTTTACAAATCGTCCTCCATAGTCCGTGGTATTTGCGCCAAAGCCGGTGTTGATTTCAGTCCTTGCTTTAATATTGATTTTTCGCAGCAATGCCATAAGTAGTTTGTTTTAATTGATAAAATTAGTTATCCCGTCTCCAGGAAAAAAATAAAGCCTTTGGTTGAATTGTTCATTGACGGGATAAAGATTATTATTGTACCATAAAAATGATATCCCCATGTTTTTAAAAGAATGCTGGCGTTTCAATAAAATGACAACATTGGTTTTCGTGCTGTTTATTTTTCTATGGGTTTATATCAATTATAAGCAAGGCGCAGTGGCTACACCAATTTTGCAATATGGTATGTATAGCGGCAGATTTTATATCAACGATACACAAAACGTAGTACGTTTAGTTGTGAATGATAAACCGCTTGACTTTAGTAACTATAATATGTCGGAAAGGGACCAGATGCAGATTTACCTGGAAGATTATATTTCTGCTAAAGAAAAAAACGAAATGGTTTTTAACACGATGCAGCGGATATTTAATAAAGCCGGCATAGGGAAATACATGAAAAGGGACAATTTTACCAACCAGGTTTCCGACCAGGATTTTACAACCTGGTATAAGAAAATGATGGAAAAGATAACCGGTGAAAAGATCAGCCGGTTGCAGGTTTTTCAGCAAAAATATATTTGGCGAAATGGGCAGTTAACTGCTATCGCAGAACCTGTAAAAGTTACCAGTATTGTTGATTAATGAAAAACATACCAAACAATTCGCGTCATTTTACCTGCTGTGTTTTTTAATACACTTTAGCTGGCTTTGGTTCAATAACCTGCTTTTTTCTTTGGCTAACCCGGTATTCTTTTTAAACAAACTGGATTTTACCCGCAATTTGTTGATGTTGGCCAATATGCAGCATTACCTGCTAAATAACAATTGGGTGCGTTTGTGTTTTGATATTCTTTATGGTACGCTTCCGGTATTATTAACGATAGCAACCATCCGCAATTGGCAGGGCAAACCGGTAATGGCAATTTGTACGGCTGTATTCACTTTAATCTATGGTATTTTCTTTTCTTCTGTAACCTATATTAGCATTGAGGGCTACATTAGCTGGATATTAGTTCCCCTCATTTTTTCTGCTACAACAGTTAAAGGCTCTTATCATTATTTGCACGCCATCAGGATCATATTCATCCTGATATTTGTTTCTGCCGGGATAGCAAAAATCAGTACCCTTGCTGTTTTTAATTCAGAACAGATGGCGGGTATATTGTTAAGTCAGCACAAAGTTTACCTGGTAAGCAATGAAAATGACTGGTTTACAAAATTTATTTATTTCCTCGTTCGGCATAAAGAAGTGGCTTACTTTTTTTTTATTTTGGGAACATTGGCTGAACTGTCATTTGCAGTAGGGGTATTTACCAGGAGGTTTGACAAGCTGTTGATACTGGTGTTTTGCCTGTTTTTAATGTTCGATTTCTTTTTAATGCGAATCAACTATTTTACCTGGATGGTTTTTATGGGGTGTTTTTATTTTTCCACCTTACCGTTGAAGTCGAGAAAGTAATGCAGGCAATTATTGTTAGCTTTGGTACATTGCATATTCTATTATTATGATCTTAAAATTTCAATAAGCGCATTGGCCGAAAAATATGCATTTTAATCAAATACTGAAACATACGATTGCCTTGAAGCTGTTTAATACGGTATTGATGTTTTTGATCAATTTGCTGATGGTAAGGTTGCTGGGGGTTGACGATAGTGGGATTTTTTTTTATGATATTGCCATATTATCATTTTTAATTTTGATAATCAGCGGGAGCCTTGAATCGGGCATAACTTTTTATTCAAGCAAAAATCACCTTTCAATTAATGCTATCATAGCTTTCATTTTACCGCTATTGGCGGTTCAGGTGATCATAAGCCGGTTCATTTTATCTCAAGTAAATTTTTCAATAAATAATAACCTGGCATTATTATTTGTTTTCAGCAATCTCACCCTGGTGTATTTTTCCGCTTTTTTTTATGCGAAAAAGCGGTTTGTTTTTCTAAATATTATTAGCTGTAGTGTAAATGTTATCACCACATTATTGTTGTTTTATTGGTGGGTATCAAAAGAAGGAGGCGGAGCAAATACCAATCATTTTATCCTTACTTATATTCTCAGCCTTTTTATACAGGCCCTTTTATTGGTACTGATCATTTTGTATGGCAGGGAACAAAATGGGGTTTCTCCAGCAAAAGTTACCACCGTTGTTAAAAGAATTTTCAGGTACTCCTCCGTTGCTTTTGTAAGTAATATCGTATTCTTCCTGGTGACAAGAATTGATTATTTTTTTGTGGAAAAATATTGTAGCAATTTTGCTTTGAGTAATTACGTACAGGTGTCAAAATTCGGACAGTTATTAATGCTCGTTCCTTCCATCATCGCAAGTGTGGTTTTCCCATATAGTGCAGATAGTAGCGGAACCATGTTGTTAAGTAAAATACAACAATTGTGCAGGGCCATCACGTTTGTTTTTATTCCTTTAACCATACTGCTTATTTTAACTGCCAACTGGATATTTCCCCTGGTATTTGGTAAAGGGTTTAATTTAATGTATATCGCTTTGCTGTTATACCTGCCTGGTTTTTTTGCATTAAGTATCATCACTGTTTTGGCAGCTCACCTGGCGGGGAAAAAGCTGTTGAAAATAAACCTTGTAGCTTCTGTACTGGCCCTAATAATTGTTGTTATTGGCGATCTGATGTTTATTCCAGCCGGGGGAATTAGGGCTGCAGCGTTAGTAAGCAGTATCGCTTATATTATTTGCACAGCTTATATTTTGTGGTTTTATAAAGCTAAATTCCACTGCAATATATCTGATTTTTTCGCTCTCAAAAGAGCCGAAATAAAGACTATTTTTATCCAGTTTAAAATACATATTCCATCGTTAAAAAATAACCAGCCTTGAAAATGGTGAATAAAATATACTGGGGCATTACCTGGCTGGCTTTGTCAATATTGAAACGAAGTCTTCGCTACAGAATAACCGGGGAAAATGCATACTGGCTGCAAAATGTTACCACCAATAAAATCATGGCTTTTAACCGCATAGATTTTATACTGGATCAATGCATCAGCAAAAAAGTATTGCATGTTGGATTTACAGATTATCCATTTACGATTGAAAAAATTAAGAATGATGCTTTGTTGCATGTTCAATTACAGAAATCAACCAGTCAACTGCTGGGTTTGGATAAAGACATAAACAGCATTCAACAGTATAGTAAAATAACGAAAGATGAAAATGTAGTGTATGGAGATATTACTTCGCACTATCCCGTGCAGGCAATCAACTTTAAACCTGAGATTATTTTGCTGTCGGAGGTATTGGAACACCTGGACGATCCTTATAAAGCGGTGGATGTTTTATATGCTGGTTTTGCCGGTGGCACCAGGGTACTGGTTACCGTTCCCAACCATAGCGCATTAGATAGCATTGCTGCCAGTTTGTGGAAAACAGAATCAATACATCCGCATCATCACTGGTATTTTTCACCCTACACTTTGCGCCGGTTGTTTGATGATAAAAGGTTTCACCTGGAACAACTTCATTTTGGTATGTATTATCAGCAATACGCCAAAATAAATTTCGTATTGAAACAATTTCCTTTTACCGGAGATTGTATAATGGCCATTTTTTCTATCACTAAAACTACGTTGCATGATTAATGCCTTGTGGCTGGCAAGCTGGTACCCGGGCAGGTTAGATCCCTTTAACGGCGATTTCGTTGAGCGGCATGCCCTTGCTGTAAGCAGGTATGTAAAATTAACGGTGATAGTAATATTAAAGGATCAGTCATTAAAGGCAAATAAAGTATTGATTGAAAAAACAGCCCATCATAATCTTACTGTTTACCGGGTGTATTATGGCACAACAAAGATGCCTTTTTGGATAGAAAGTTTATGGTCTGTAAAAACATATTTTAAACTGCAAAAACAACTATACCGGCAGATAGAAAAAGAAACCGGCAGGCCAGATATTATTCACGTGCAGGTAGCCATGAAGGCCGGTATGCTGGCGCTTTATCTAAAAAAAAAGTACCGGATACCTTTTATTGTAACGGAACACTGGACGGGGTATTACCCGCAAAGCCAATTTTCTATTTATGAAAATAATTTCATTTATAAAAGAATTAATAAAGCGGTTTTAAAAAAGGCCGATTTGTTTTTACCGGTTTCAAAAGATTTGGGCGAAACGGTCAATAAAAACTTTATTCCTGTAAAGTATACTGTTGTACCCAATGTGGTAGATACGGAACTGTTTTTTTATCAGCCATCCGTTCCGGGAAAATTCAGGTTTATTCATCCGTCTTATATGAACTATCAAAAAAATCCGGAAGGAATTTTAAAGGCCTGTTTATTTTTAAAAACCGAAGGATACGATTTTGAATTGTTGATGGTAGGAAATGAAGAGAAAGGGATTACCAATTTAGCATCACAAACTCACTTATTAAACAACTGTGTCTTTTTTAAGCCGATGGTTCCATACGCTGCCATTGCCAGGGAAATGCAACAATCTTCTGCATTGTTAATGTTTAGCCGCTTTGAGAATTTACCATGTATTATACTGGAAGCATTGTGTTGTGGCCTTCCTGTTATCAGCAGCAGCGTAGGAGGAATACCGGAAGTAGTGGATGGGGCCAATGGTATTTTAGTAGAAAGTGAAAATGTAACAGCACTGGCGGAGGCTATGAAACAAGTGATTGATAATTACGCAAACTATAACCGTGTGGCGATTGCTGCAAAAGCCGCGGCATTGTTTAGTTATAATAGGGTGGGTATGCAATATGCAGACGTGTATAAAAGTGTTTTGAATAAACACTGAGAATACAGTAGTCCACCCGTTTAGCAAACCATTCGCTCTTTTGTATACCAGTTTCACGATATATGCTTCGATTGGTTCGTGTGCGTAAGCGGAAACATTTTAAAACAAAGGACGCATACCGGATTTTATCGGTACAATATTGCAGCCGACAGGTATCATATCTGTAAAATAAGTATTTTTAGGTTTCGTTTTTAACGGCTTCCTGTTGGATAAATGTTTGGGCGAACTACTCGTTCTGCATTAACCGGGTATAAATCAAACCACCTTAACAAGCCGCGTAAAAGCCGGATATTTTTTTGCATAACCAAACAACTGAAAGTATGGAAACTTCAATATTGAAATCCGCAGATCCAATCCGTGAAATGATGAGTCCTGTGCCTGCAAAGGTTTCTTTTGCACCATACATCCATTTTCTGAAAAAGCAGATAAAGGTTTCCGATGGGATGAAGGCAAAGTTTTACCGGTTCATTATCCGTAAGTTTGAACAGCAACCGTTTCTGCTGCAGCCCATTGACGACCTGTTGAAACTGTCGGAATACAATGAATTGCTTCACCTGGTAGATGCTACCATTTTTCCTTTGGTGTATGAAGAGGAGCATAACTTATTTGCGCTTACGCCACCTATGACTTTCGAAATGTTCTATTATTCTAAAGCGATGTACCATACCATCGTAGATAAAAGAACCGGTTTTATAAAGGAGTTGCATAAAAGTTTTTCAAAGGAATTTTTTAAGAACAGGAAAGAAAGCTTTCTCTACAATTTTATTCTTGAACAATATTATGATATTCACATCGAGTTTGAACATACCATGGTGTTTCCATTATGGGATGAGGAAACGAGCCTGATGAAGTATTTTAACGTTAAAATAGACCGCAGGTTCATCCAGTTAAGTTGCAGTGGCCAGTTGCCGGTAATTGATCCTATTACGATCATTGAGCTAAAAGGAGGAGTTGCCGATTTAGGCCTGTTACGTAAATTGATCCCACTTGATCTTTTTTCGCTGGAAGGGTTTGCAATATTAAATGTGTATGAAATAACCGCCCAGCAATCAATTGAACAAATAAAAAATACCTTGCTGGGAATTAATGAACTAAACGAAGTAGAAGTATTTGATTATATCAAGGGGTCTTTAAAAACATTGTTGCAGGAAAATGATTTGGAAATTGGATTATTGCCATTTTTAAAAGTGAATAACCAGTTTATCATTGATGAAGAATTTACCAACAGGAGCATACTGCTTAGCAAGGGCTGCGATTGCAGAGCAGATAATAATTCATACCTGCAAATGGCCGGAGCTTACGAAAAAGATCCCAAGCCAATTTTATTAACTACCATTAATAATCAAATCGTAAAACAAATGCCCATGGTGGAGATGCTGTATCATGCCGGCATTAAAAGCTATTTGTTGCTGCCGCTGTTTAATAATGGAAAAATACTGGGTGTATTAGAATTGGCCTCCCACAGGGCTGGTGTTATTAACACCCGCTTTCTTTCAAGGCTTGAGCCGGCAAGGCTGCTGCTGAGCCAGGTATTGCAGCACAATATTGAGGTATTTGAAAATAGAATTGAACAAATCATTAAAGAAAAATTCACCTCCCTGCAGCCGTCGGTGGAATGGAAATTTAATGAAGTGGCGTGGTCGTATATTCAAAAATCTGCCAGTGATGCTAAGGCAGATGTAGACAATGTGGTATTCGAAGAAGTATATCCCATTTACGGTGCCGTGGATATCCGTAATTCCTCCGTGGAGCGGAACGCTGCAATACAAAAGGACCATCTTCGGCAACTGGAGGTTTTACAACTTACCTTAAAGGAATTAAGGCAGCATATTGAGATTGCGCTGTTGGATGAAATGATTTTCAAATGCATTAAATGGCATGATGAAATTGCGGAAGTCTTATCTGCTGAAAATGAAATAAAAATCAATGACTTTTTTGAAAATGACGTGATTCCCCTGCTGAAACATTTTAAAAAGAACCACAGTGCAGCAAACAGTATTGTACTTAAATATTTTGAGCAGAGTGAAATCTTTAAAGGGGTTATTCATCATAACAGGGACGATTATCAGCAGTCAGTAGACCTGATAAATAATCACCTGGTAAAATACATGGAGAAAGAAAAATTCATGCTACAAAAATCGTATCCAAATTATTTTGAAAAATATAAAACCGACGGAATTGAGTATAATATTTATATTGGTCAATCTATTGCACCCGATAAGCCATTCGACCTGCTTTATTTGAAAAACCTACGCCTCTGGCAACTGTCGTCTATGGCTGCCGTTACACAAATGATACAGGGATTGCTGCCTAAAATGAAGGTAAAACTGCATACTACGCAACTGATATTGATTCATGGTAACCCGATTGATATCAGCTTTCGCAGGGATGAAAGAAGGTTTGATGTAGAGGGTTCCTATAATATCCGGTATGAAATAATGAAAAAGAGAATTGATAAGGTACATACTCAAGCCACGGGCGAAAGGCTAACCCAGCCTGGCAAAATTGCATTGGTTTATAGTAATCAGAAAGAGGCCCAGGAATACATCAAGTTCATCGAGTATTTGCAGGATCAGCAGGTATTGAATGACGACCTGGAACATCTTGAATTAGAAGAAATGCAGGGATTATTTGGACTAAAGGCTTTAAGGGTTGGGGTGCCTGTTAAAAATATATAGCCTTTTGAACCCTTTGAATGCGGTTATATTTTGGCGTTCTTTTTCATTATATCCCAATATTCTTTACCATAAGCAACTAAAATTTCGCTGCCTGCCGGAATGTTTTTAATAGACTCAACGAATATTTTGAATCCCTCTTCTACGTATTGACAATTGTTGGTGATACCCTTTACCCTCGTTATACCACGGGCATCATTTACATAACGTGCCAGTTCGTTCTTATAGGGTAAGCCATCAATGACATGATTTTTAGTTACAAAGTAAATGTAGCTGTTGGTACCTTCCTGGTGATCCACATCTTTCCATGTGGTGATTTTCCCCTTGTATTCAATGATACGGGTTCTTTTGGGTATAAAGATTTTGGTAAACAAGCCTTTCCCGGAACCGGGTATGGTAGATTCCTTTACAAATAGATGGCCTTCCGATGTTGACATATTTTGAAATTAATATAAAGTACAGTTGAAGATAACAAACTAATAACTATTTTCCGTTGTTAGTTGCATAGTTATTTGCCGGGGCATCTTTTTTTAGGCTCCGCTGGTTTTTAGTTTTTGTAAAAAAGGATGGAACTGGCATATTTCAGATTTGCAGGGTTTTTGCATAGTTTAAATATTGCACCCTGTGACATTAATTTCGCCGATAAAATGCAGCTGGCAAGGTATAATGAGTATTTGATAACTGGAAAGCAACCGTTTAATAATTACTATCCCCCGAACACCAACAAACTTATTAGGTGATGGTTAATAGTCTTACTTTTGAATTGATGTGCAGCATAGTCCTGTTTTATCCGGGATATATATTATATATAAATGAACGGTTTGTAAACGTTGTATCATCATTTAATAATATGAAAAAAGTACTCATTGTAGATGATGAAGTGGACCTTTGCCTCTTGATGCAGCAGTTTCTTAGTAAAAGAAATTGCGAAGTTCATATTGCACATACCCTCTCGGATGGTTTGAATAAACTGGATGCTTTAAGACCAGATGCCTTGATGTTAGACAATAATTTGCCCGATGGCATGGGATGGGATGTAGCTGATCAACTTCATCAGAAATTCCCGGGAATGAACATTACCCTGATCAGCGCCTACCGGTTGGCGAAAGACTTTGAGCATACTTTAGATAAGTCCATTCAATTCCTTGAAAAGCCGATCTCTTTTAAAGATATTGAAAATTATATCTGAGCAGCCAGGAATAGCTACCGGCATTTAATCATTGCAATGCTTAAATAGCCATACAAGCAGATACACTATACCGATAGTCTATCAATATGTCAATGATATCAGTTGATTCTAACCGGCTACATATAACTCACGTGCGATCGTAATTTACCGAACCCGATTCGTACCATCCTGATATGGGAAACTTACTCTCCATTTGTTTCGATCAATCCAATCAGTTGTGTACAATTTTCCCCAATCAATTATTTTTTTTAAGTGAATTAAAATGGCACGGTTTTCATAATATAAGTAATAGGTTTTTCATAGGATATTGGATAAAAACGGGGAAAGATTTCTATCTTACCCCTCTTTTTTTTTAAAGGATATACTATAGTTTTTAATACTGCTGTTCTTAAGACTTCCCCTGCCAGTTGATTATTTTTATTTTTCAGGATTCGATCAAAAATCCGGGCCTTCAATTTTATTATTACTTATTCTGTTCATGTTTTACTCACACCTGTTAGTTTGTTTTCAATAGAAAAAAGCAGTGGTGGATGTGGCGCATATAACTAATGAAGAACTACTTCCTTATCATTCAAAAATGTTATTCCATGCTTAGCAGTTTTATAAGTATAAAGAAAATCTACAGTAGTCGCACTCTATTGATAAGGCACACCAGCAACGTATTTATAAAAGGAGATGGAGAAAGCTATAAGGAATTCCTGAGCGTTAAATAAAATCTTGCTTCAATATGTTCCTTAGATCCGGAGAGTATTAATCCCGCTGCTTTTTCTCCCATCATTTTAAAGTCGGTGGAAATAGTGGTTATTCCATTCAGGATTATTTTTTTAAGGGCAGTTTCATTGTAGGAAATAACGCCTATTTCCTTACCAAGTTCCAGATTCTGATCTACGATTTTTTCTATTAATGTAACCAGGTCATCCTCCATCAGGCTGATATATACTTCACCTTTGTTGATTATTTCTTTGCCGATATTGTGTACTACTTTATAATTGAAAGCATATTCCTGGCAAAACCTGCAAAACCCGTTCGTTATTTCAATGGGATGATACGTATACTCGGGCAGTATCATATTTATTGTACTATACTTACTTAACTGGGGAAGCGCTTCTTCCAGTGAATTGTAAATATCTTTTTCAAAATTTTCATAAACGGCCCCATAATTACCTGAAACACCGGGAACCAGTTTATCCAGTAATATCAGTTTGTCTTTTGGTATGGTATTGATAATTTTGTCTGCATGTTCCGCACCATCCATAAAATGTGGAATGATGACAAAGTAATTATAATCTTCCTTTGAATCAAGCAAGAGTTTTTTGAACAAAGACAAACTATTATTATAAATGTAAAAGTCAATAGTGGCGGCATCTCCCAGTGTGCTAACAAATGAATCATAAATGATTTTCTTATGTGCACTTAATTTATTGAATAACAAAAAAACCTTTATCTTTCTTTCTACATTATTGCTTTTAATAAAATATCCTTTACCGGGCACAGAACCAATGATGCCAATTTTTTTTAAATACCGGTACCCTTTTTCAGCAGTATCTCTCGATATCTCAAATTCAAAACTTAATTCGTTGATGGAGGGAAGTACATCGTCTATTTGCAGCTTGTCTGTTTCAATGGCTTTTATTATGCAATTGGCAAGCTGTTGATATTTAGGCGTAGCAGAAAATTCATCAATATAAATTAATTTGCTAAAAGGAGTAATCATGCGCAATCGGGTTGAAGGCAGTTATATTTTTGATCTTTCATCTTCAAAAATACCGTTTTTAAACGTAAACATATCGGTAATGTATGCATGTTATCATCTGGTAATTTTATAACGACTGATTGGTGGAAAATGACGATAAAATCAGGAGATAACTACCACGGGCACCAGAAAGTTATTGGTTAATAAAAGGTAAGTGAACGTATTTCCTGAAGGTGGGTATCTGGGGGATTTTTTATTTTATCAACGATGAAACAGCATATTGCATTGACTGTTTAATTTACTTAAAGGCCAATTATAAATTGGATTCCTGTTCAGCAATCTGTATTTTTTGATGATATTTTTTATTGAAAAAATCAATACTATTTGTATTGGCGTGTCATATACCGTGGAATGATCCCTTGCCGGTATCAATATTTTTTTCTAATAATAAACAAGGTTGTACTACAACTCATATTTGATAAATGTAGAAAAGATGTATAAAAGAGAAGGAATACTATTTATTGTGAAAAACAAATAGTATTCCTTTGGGCCAATTCAATAATTAATTACAGTTGGCGATCGGTTTCTCTTTGACGTTGGTTAAAAACGGAGCGTTTGCAGAAATGTAGATTACCGGCAGTATTATATCTACAATGATTTGGCGATTAATCTCCAAATTTTGTGCAAAAGCACCAGGTTATAACCATAACTGCTATAAAAAGTTAATAGGCCTTTCGTAGGTGGTTGAGTTCTTAATTTGAAAAGTAAGAATTCAATCTTTTAGGGAAAATGATCGATTGTGCAGACTCTTCCTGAACGATTTCCTCATTGACTTTGTCTCTTTCAGCAATCATAGTAAATCCTAAAGAAGGTAAAATGATTTTTAGCGTTTGAAACTTTACAGAGGCTGAATTTTCCTTAAAAGAAATAACAGGTTCGTCAATGATACGAACTGTATCATTAATGTTTACCGCCGATTTTTCCAATTTAATATTTTGGTAAACCGATGAAATTTGTCTTACGGCTTCAATTTCTTCACGCCCGATAATGGCAGGTTTTGCCATCCAATGAAGGAAATTTACTGTACCTGCAATTGTCATTACTGAACCTATTTCAGATTCGGCGATATAAACAAAAACGAAAGAACTAAAGAGTGCTTCCTTTGTAGGTTTTTTGTTATTAGCATTCTGGCCAATAACATTGTTCAACGGGAAATAGTTTTTGATACCTCTTTTGGTAAGAATAGAGGCTATCTTTTTTTCCCTGTTTGGTCGGGTGTAAACTGCATACCAATTACGAATCATTCTTGTGGTGTTTTGGTTTAAATAATAGCAGCTTTTCACTATATCAGATGTATAGCTTTTCGACGGAACTTGGTGGTGTTTTGTTTTGAGGTGTGGTAAATGAAGGGATATTTGAATTCTGCTTATAGAGGAAGCACAAATATAGAGACTTCAAATTTTAAAAACAAAATAAATATAAATTTTTCCTGATAAATATTTGAAACATGAAACAGCTTTAATCCGAAAGCCGCTGTGGATGAAGGTTTCATTTAGATAAATAAAAAGTATAAATAAAAAGATAAACCAAGTCCATATTTTGGAATTGATAGCCAGGCTTATTTAAAGGAGCAATTTAAAAAAACGAATGCTTGAATTAATATTGTCAACCTTACAGCGTATGGTTGTAATTCACAGCTCAATTGCAGAACATCAAATTCAAATTAAATACTTAATTTTCTTAATTAATGCGGATGATTAATATTGACGGATACTTCCCAGGCGAGTCTCTGCCAGAAAACTATTCAAATCATATAAATGTGCGTGTGCCAGAAAAATTTTCCCTGAACTCTTTTGGTGTACAACCTTTTTTCTTTTTAAACAAGCGGTTGAAGTTGGATATATTATTGAAGCCGCAACTATAGGATACTTCAGCAATTGAATTGGTGGTATCAATTAAAATACGGGAGGCGTGGCCAAGCCTTATTTCATTTAAACTATCGATAAAAGTGATGCCGGTACGTTTTTTAATAAACCTGCTAAAAGATACTTCCGTCATATTGACCAGTTTGGCAATATCTCCCAGTGTAATCGGCTTGTCGTAATTTTTATTCATGTATTCAAATGCCTTTTCAATACGCCTGCTGTTGAAATTAAGTTGAAAATCGCTGTTGAACCCGGTCTCAGACAATGTGCGCATATTTCGGGAAGTAGATAAGTCATGTAAAATATCAATGAGTGCCATTACTGAATCAAAACCACTTTCTTTATCAAGCGATACGATTCTGGGATAGATGTTTTGCACGGCTTCTTTTGAAAACAAAATTCCCTTCAGGGAAAGGTCAAACATCTTCCTGATGAAACTCAACTGGTTTCGCCGCAATAATTTTTCATCCAGCAAATCTTTATGCCACTGGATCGTTACCTCTTTTATTTCACCGGTTTTACATTGGTGAGTGAACCATGCATGCGATAAGTTCGGTCCTATCAACACCAGTTCAACGTCATCAATCTGGTCAATATGATCGCCCACTATCCGCTTGGCACCTTTAGCATTAATAATAAGGTTCAGTTCAAATTCTTCATGATAATGTAAAGGAAAATTGAATTCTTTTTTAAC
This sequence comes from Chitinophagales bacterium, assembly GCA_038213285.1. Taxonomy (GTDB): domain Bacteria; phylum Bacteroidota; class Bacteroidia; order Chitinophagales; family Chitinophagaceae; genus Ferruginibacter. The sequence goes on along the minus strand of JBBQTL010000061.1, from coordinate 2,416 downwards.
CCTTGAAAAAATAGTAAAACAATCATTCTGGGTGAGGGGGGTAATTTCCCTTACAATATTTTTATTCATAGCAAAGCAACTTAAATCGATTGGAGATAGATAAAGATGTGAAAGTACTAATAATATTATTAAAATAGTACCAACTTTAATTTATGTCTTTTTACAAAAAATCATGAGGAATACAGTGTACATGTTCTATTATTATTCGCAGTCTATTAAAACGTGCCAGTCAAATAGATCAAACATAAGATAATATAGTATTAGTTACTAGATAACGAATCGCGTTAATTTTGCCCTGATCAATCCCTCAACTTCCAAACGATTAAAAATTGCCATTTGAAAAATATTGTCACCTTCCTTTTTGTGAATGCGTTTATTTTTACCGGAATTATTTCTTTTGCACAGCCAGCCGATAAATCTGCAACTAAAAAATCTCAATACCTGCTTACCAATTTAAAAAAATTACTGCCCAGGGGTGTAATGTTTGGCCACCAGGATGACCTGGCATACGGAGTAGGGTGGAAATATGAAGATGGGAGGAGTGACGTTAAAGACGTAACAGGGGAGTACCCGGCTGTGTATGGGTGGGATTATGCAGGACTTGAAAAAGATAGTAAGCTAAATATTGATGGGGTACCTTTTGAAAAAATGAGGGAGTACATACAACAGGGTTATAAAAGAGGTGGAGTAATAACAGTAAGCTGGCATCTCGATCACCCGGTGACATTGAAAAATGCCTGGGATACAACACATGGAGGAGTTGCTGCGGTATTGCCCGGCGGATCTGCTCATGAAGTCTATAAATCATGGCTCGATAAGGTGGCTGCTTTTTCTTTATCACTCAAAGGATCCAAAGGTGAATTGATCCCAATACTGTTCCGGCCCTTTCATGAGCTTACCGGCAACTGGTTCTGGTGGACTCAAAATACCTGCACACCAGGTGAATTTAAGCAGTTATGGAAATTTACCTTCAACTATTTAACCCAACAAAAGCAGGTACACAATTTTATATTCGTTTACAATACCGCAGGTGATTTTAACACAACGGAAGAATTCATTGAAAGATATCCCGGGGATGAATATGTAGATATCGTGAGCTTTGATGCTTATCAATATGGCGATCCATTAAAAGACAATAGTTTTGTTGATAAAGTAAGCCGGCAACTGGCCATGTTGGATACCATTGCAGAAGAACATAATAAAATACCGGCCTTTGGCGAAACAGGATACGAAGCAATACCATATAATGAGTGGTGGACAAAAACCTTATGGAAGGCAATAGAAAACCACCCGGTTTCCTATGTATTGCTGTGGCGTAACCACGGGTTGCAGCCTAATGGCAATATGCATTATTATGCACCGTTTAAAGGCCAGGTTTCTGAAAATGATTTTAAAGCTTTTTACAATCTCGAAAAAGTATTTTTTGAGAAAAAAACGAGAAAACAAAAATTATATAAAAAAAATTAATCAACCAGGTAAATTTCCCGTTTTAAGATCCTCAATAATATTCTATCATTATCATTTTGATTAACCATCAACAAAAATTAAATAATAGCATGCCCGCTAAATGTTTATGAAATTACAACTGATCGATATCCTGATTTTAGTAAGCTACCTTATTACCATGATCCTTATCGGATTTTGGATGAGGAAAAAGGCCAGGCAAAACAAAGAGAGTTACCTCATGGGTGGCAAAAGCCTTCCCTGGTATATGCTTGGACTAAGCGACGCATCAGACATGTTTGACATCAGTGGAACCATGTGGATGGTAGCGCTATGTTTTGTTTACGGACTTAAAAGTATCTGGATACCCTGGCTCTGGCCCGTTTTTAACCAGGTATTTATGATGATGTTTTTGAGCAAATGGTTGCGGCGCAGTAACGCTAATACGGGCGCCGAATGGTTGAGTACCCGTTTTGGATTGACCGGCAAAGGAGTTACGGGATCACATATTATAGTGATTGCGTTTGCACTGATTAGTTGCCTTGGATTTTTAGCTTATGGTTTTGTAGGGCTGGGGAAATTCATGCAGGTTTTTATCCCATGGGATATAATAAAAGATTATGTGCCATTTGAAGTAACTGAAAAATATGTACCGCATTTTTATGGTATCGTGTTTACCCTGTTCGCTATGTTTTATTCCATATTGGGAGGTATGCACAGCATTGTGTTGGGCGATGTGATAAAGTATGCAATAATGACGATAGGCTGTATTGCCATTGCGGTAATCGCCATGCAAAACCTTAACGGGCACACGCTGAATGTTCCGGAAGGCTGGAGCGATCCGTTTTTTAGCTGGAAACTCAACCTCGATTGGAGTAAGATTGCCGCAGATGCAAATAAAAAAATAGCCGATGATGGATTCAGTTTATTCGGTTTGTTTTTTATGATGATGTTATTGAAAGGGGTGTTTGCT
>JBBQTL010000060.1:0-24315 GCA_038213285.1 Chitinophagales bacterium | reverse complement strand
TCAGTATATCAACAATGTTTTTTCTGTGCATCTGTGTAATCTGTGGCAACCAAACTGCCGCAGGTAAAGAACTCAAACAGGCAAATCAGTAAAACAACAATGTTTTTTCTGTGCATCTGTGTAATCAGTGGCAACCCAACTGCCGCATGTAAAAAAGGTAAATAGTCAATCAGTATATCAACAATGTTTTTTCTGTGCATCTGTGTAATCTGTGGCAACCAAACTGCCGCAGGTAAAGAACTCAACAGGCAAATCAGTAAAACCACAATGTTTTTTCTGTGCATCCGTGTAATCTGTGGCAACCGAACTGCCGCAGCTAAAGAAAGTAAACAGTCAAATCAGTATATCAACAATGTTTTTTCTGTGCATCTGTGTAATCTGTGGCAACCCAACTGCCGCAGGTAAAGAAAGTAAACAGGCAAATCAGTATATCAACAATGTTTTTTCTGTGCATCTGTGTAATCAGTGGCAACCCAACTGCCGCATGTAAAGAAAGTAAACTGGCAAATCAGTATATCAACAATGTTTTTTCTGTGCATCTGTGTAATCTGTGACAACCCCATGGAGTATAACTTTATTTGGAGGCACAACAGCATTCAGGGTCTTCTTGTATAAAATCGTATTTTCATGTTTTATTACCAATCGATAGAAATCGAAAGTTTGCTTTATGTATGTTTGTAAGCGTTACCTCCTGTTACCATTATTATTGTTTTGTAATTATTTAGCGGCGCAGAATTACCAGGCCATCAATGGTTCACCTTATGCAGGCAGCCTGGCTGTTGTTAATAACCCGGCATCCATCGTACATGTTCCTTATGCCTGGGATATCACCCCTTTTTCAGTTCAGCTAAAACATACTACCAATGCATTCAAAATAGAAAAATATTCATTGCTGTCGTCTGCCGCCAATGCAGAAACGGTGATGCAAAATGGAACTAAAAAACGATTTACTTTTGTTAACCAGGATATCCGTTTATTCAATACCAGGGTAAGCCTCAATTCCAAAGCGGCCATTGCATTTGGTGCCAACATACGCAATTACGGGGCGGCTGAATCCAGTGTTTCCAACTGGCAGGACACCGTTTTTTCGGTCAGGGATTTTATGAAAATTAATAATGATAATCAACCTTTATCAGGAAAAGCAACTGCCGCCGTCTGGGGAGAATTGTATGTTACCTATGCCCAAACAGTCATTGATGATGGCGACCGTTTACTGAATGGCGGCATTACAGTAAAAATTACCCGTGCCCTGGCCGGGGGATATGGCATTACCGGAGGGCTTAGGCAAGCACCTTTCACCATTGCCGGCCAAACAGGCTATGCATTGACCGCTGGCAATTTACAATATGGTTATTCTTCCAATATCGACATCATTGATTCCAATAATACCACCTGGGTAAATACCAAACGTTTCTTAAAGAGGACTACTACCGGTGTAAGCGTTGATATCGGCATAGAGTATATCCTGCTATCCAATGAAGACAATGAGGATGCCAGCGATTACGCTTACAAAACAAAAATCGGCCTTGCAGTAATGGATATCGGCAGTAATAAATACCAGTATGGGAGAAGAAGCCGCATTGCAACTGCGGGAAAACCCGGCATATCCGACACACTCATCGAAAATAAATTTTCAACGGTAGTTGGCGTTGATGATTTCAACGACAGCCTGGCAACCATCACCGGGTCTATTGCCAGGGTGAATGGTGAATTTCATATTTACCAGCCCACACGTTTAATGATCAATATCGACCAGCACATCTTCAACAATGTTTTTGTTAATGCGGAACTTACTATACCGTTGATGCCGGTATTTGCAAAAAAATCATTGTATATAAGCGATATGAATTTACTGGCCATTACACCCCGGTGGGAGCTAAAATCCATGGGTGTTTATTTACCTGTTCTTTTTAATTCAAAGCAGCAACTGTGGGTAGGTGGAGCTATTAAAGCCGGGCCGGTATTATTCGGTACGCATAACCTGGCAAACCTTTTCTCAAAAAATAAAACGCAGACCGGAGGGCTTTACCTGGCGTTTACCATCCGCCCCGGGAAAAAATATGACCGGCAGGCACATTATCCAAAGGGTAAAGGATCTGCAAAAGAACGGCGGGGTTTGGAATGCCCGAGGTTTTGATTATGTGTATTGCTGCAGCATAATATCTTTTCCTATATTTATATCCCAAAATATTTTTGAATGATAAAAAAAATAACTGCGTCTGTTGGTTGTTGTTTAATGTTTGTTGCCGGTACAATTGCTCAAACGGAGTATAGTAATTACAATCAGCAAACAGCCAGGCTTGATGCGCTTGGTAAAAATTACCCGCAATCGGTAAAATTAAAGTCCATCACTAAAACTACAGGCGGCAAAGACATCTGGATGTTAACCATCGGTAGTGGTAACACTGCCATGAAACCAGGTATTGCCGTGGTGGGTGGTGTGGAAGGCAATCACTTGTTGGGAACAGAACTGGCTATAGGTTTTGCCGAAAAATTAATGCAGGGAAGTGCTACTGACAGTATCAAAAACTTACTGGATAGAACTACTTTTTATGTATTTCCCAATATGAGTTCCGATGCAATGGAACAATATTTTGCAGCATTGAAATATGAACGCCAGGGCAACGCAAACCAAACCGATGATGACCGCGATGGTAAAGTAAACGAAGATGGGTATGACGACCTTGACCGGAACGGTAAGATCACTTTAATGCGCATTGAATCGCCGGTGGGTGATTACAGGATCAATCCGGAAGATAACAGGAGCCTCGTAAAAGCAGATATGACAAAGGGCGAAAAAGGAAAATATCTGTTGATGGCGGAGGGGATTGATAATGATAAAGACGGTCATTTTAATGAGGATGGAGAGGGCGGTGTCTGGTTCAATAAAAACCTAAGTTTCAACCATCCTTCCTTTACCCGTGGGTCGGGAGAATTTCCCGTTTCTGAAAATGAAACAAGGGCACTACTGGATAATTTATTCCAGTTGTTTAATGTATATGCCGTGGTAAGTTTTTCCACCAATAATAATTTATCCACTCCCTTTATTTTTAATTCGGCAAATGCAACCAGCCGTATTGTTAGCGGATGGTTGGAGCCGGATATTAAAGTGAACAGCATGGTATCCGACATGTATAATAAATCGGCCAACATGAAAGAAGCGCCAAAAGTCAGTCCAGCCGGTGGCGATCTGTTATCCTGGGGTTACTTTCATTATGGACGCTTTAGTTTTAGCACCCCGGGATGGTTTGTTCCAAAAGCTGTTGCGGATACCAGCAGGAAGGCCGGCGTTGATTCTACTAAGAAGATAGATACGGTAAAAAAGGAAAAGCCATTTGTGGTAGAGGATGCTGCTGCCAATTATTTTCGCTGGGCAGGCAGACAAGGCATATCACCAGCCTTCACCGAATGGAAGAAAATAGAACATCCGGATTTCCCCGGGCAAAATGTAGAAGTTGGAGGAATTGATCCCTTCGTGTTAATTAATCCCCCCTTTAAAATGGTTGCGGAAATAACTGCTAAGCATACTGCATTCTTAATAAACCTCGCAGCACTTCAACCTGAAGTGGATATTGTGAATATAAAGACGGAGAAAATTGGCGGAGGCATTTCACGCATCACCGCATCCGTTATCAACAAGGGGGCATTGCCGTCGCATTCAAAACTGGGCGAACGTACTTATTGGGTGAAGCGGATAAACGTGAAGCTGAATGTGTCAAACAACCAATCCATCATCAGTGGTAAAAAAATACAGCTTTTAAATTCACTTGAAGGGTATAGCACAAAAGAACTAAGCTGGCTGGTGAAAGGATCAGGAACCGTTGTGCTGGAGGCAGGGAGCCCAACAACGGGAAGCAGGAAAGTAGAGATCAGCCTGTGATGGTCAATGGGCAATGGGTAATGGTTACTGGGTAAGTTAGTGATTCACCATTCACGATTCACCTTTCACAATTCATTTAACATGTCAAAAAAAATATTATGATAAGATCAGTTAGGTTTTTTCTTTTCATCGCTTTGGTTTCTGCTTCCGGTTTGGTGATTGCACAAAGCGCAGAACAAATTTACAAGGCGGCGGGGTCGCCGGTAAATCCAAAGGTATCCATTAGCTGGAACCGGTATAACGATCATGCCGGCATCACGGATATTTTGAAAAAAATTGCGAAAGCATATCCAGGACTTGCCAGGTTAGAATCCATTGGCAAATCCTACGAGGGAAGGGATCTTTGGTGTATCGCCATTACCGATTACTCAAAAGGAGATGGATCTAAAAAGCCGGGTATGTACATCGATGGAAATATTCATTCCAATGAAACACAGGGTAGTGAATTTGCCATGTACACCGCCTGGTATTTAACTGAAAATTTTAATGACAACAACTTCATCAAAGAATTACTTGCTGATAAGATATTTTATATAGTTCCTACTATTAACCCGGATGCCCGGGATGCATTTTTTAAAAAGCCCAACAACCCGAATTCGCCCAGGTCTGGTGCAGTACCGGTAGACAATGATATGGATGGATTAATAGACGAAGATGGATATGATGACCTCGATGGGGATGGCAATATAGTACAGATGCGCCGCAAAAATCCCAATGGCCGTTACCGGGTAGACCCTCTCAATACAAACAGGATGATTGCTGTAGGACCCGATGAAAAAGGCAATTACGAATTGCTTGGCCTGGAAGGTATCGACAATGACGGGGATGGAACGGTGAATGAAGATGGTGCCCAGTTTGAATACGATCCCAACCGCGACTGGGGCTGGAACTGGCAACCCAATAACGTGCAGAACGGAGCTTATAAATATCCGTTCTCCTTACCTGAAAACCGGGCGGTGATGGAGTTTGTAATGAAGCATCCGAATATAGCGGCCGGGCAATCCTTTCACAACGCAGGTGGTATGATTCTTCGTGGGCCCGGCGGTGCCGAAGATGTAGGCACCTACAATGCCGCCGATGTGCAGGTGTATGATATACTGGGAAAAAAAGGCGAAGAAATTATCCCCGGTTATAAATACCTGGTAGTTTACAAAGATTTGTATTCCGCTTATGGAGGGGAACTGGATTGGTTTTACGGAGGCCGCGGCATTTACACTTTCTCTAATGAACTTTGGACGCCTTACCAGTACTTTAATACTGATGCCACCAGGGAACTCAATGACGAAACTACATTTAAGTTTGACCGGTACCTCTTGTTTAAAGATGCCTTTGTAGAATGGCACACTTACGATCATCCGCAGTTTGGTAAAATAGAAATCGGCGGTTTTAAAAAGAACTTCACCCGTATGCATCCCGGTTTTTTATTGGAGAGTGATGCACACCGCAATATGGCGTTTACCGTGTATCATGCTTATCAAACACCGAAGCCGGTTATAGACACTATCATGGAGAAGGACCTGGGCGATGGACTGAAAGAAGTAACCGCAGTAATTGGTAACAAACGGCTGATGCCCACTCATTCCAGCCAGGACCTGAAGTTTAAAATTGAACGCCCGGATTTTATTACATTAACAGGCGCCAAAGTAATAGCTGGTATGACGGTGGATAATCGTAACCCTGCCGCTACTGTTGAACAGAAAAATAACCCGCAAACAATTGAGGTAGATAATATCCCGGGCCTCGCACAAGTAACTGTTCGTTGGATCATCCAGGGAAATACGAAATATACGATTACCGTGGATAGTAAAAAAGGGGGAATTGCCAGCATGTCAAAATGATTTTTAGCAATGATGATTTTCGGTTATGAAAAAATCAGGGTTTTATTTGTTTTCCAAACATACTAAATTCGGGCAACCATAATTAACTACATGCTTTCCCTTGCACGTTACATCAAAAACAGGCGCTACGAGCTATTATTGTTTACTTTATTGTTGCATTTATTTAATGCAGTGATTTTAATTAACCTCTCCATTTACATAGATATTTTCTGGCCGCTGGATATGTTATTGCTGGGTATCGGTAGTTATGGGATCTTCTCAGAAAGAACCGCTGTTGTAAAGGTGATTAAAAACATATTGTTTTCAGGTGTAATGGGCATCACGATCCTGTATTGTTTTACGGGTATCCGGGTACCACATGTAATGACCCTGTTGACGGTGGTATATGTAGCATTCTTCATTTTCATATTTATTGAAGTGTTGAGGTTTTTGTTAAAGCCGGGCTATATAAATAAAGATATTGTAGTGGCTTCCATTTGCGGCTACCTGTTATTGATAGAAGCGTCACTTTTTCTGCTGCAGTTGATTTATTACAGTATTGCAGACTCTTTCAAGGGTATTGATGGTACCAACTCCGCCACTGTTTTTATCGACTTTGTTTACTATAGCACCATTACACTTACCAGTATCGGTTTTGGAGATATTTTACCCACCCATTATATTTCAAAATTGTTAACCGCTATCACAGGTATTGCAGGACAATTGTATGCGGTGGTACTGGTAGGAGTAATCATAAGTAAGTACACATCGGCACAGGCTAACAAAACAAATCATTAAAAACAAAAACTATGCATGCAGGCAGAAGGTTTAAATTGAGGGAGGTAATTTACTGGACAAGGAGAGATATTTATATTTTTTCGATAGCGGCTTTTGTGCCAACAGCACTTTATTATTTTTTCAATATAAAATGGCTGGTAGTACCATGGGTAGCCATTGGGCTGGTGGGTACTGCCGCCGCTTTTGTTGTAGGGTTCAAGAACACGCAAACCTATAACCGCCTTTGGGAAGCCAGGCAAATATGGGGAAGTATCATCAATAGCAGCCGAACCTGGGGCATCATGGCAAGAGATATGGTGAATGATGACAATGATGTAACTCAGACATTGGTGTATCGCCACCTCGCCTGGCTTACCGCATTAAGGTACCAGATGCGGGAACCAAGGGTTTGGGAAAACATGTTACTGAAAAGTAATGTAGAATTTGCAAGAAATTATAAAATACCAGAGAGAGAAATACCCCTGGAGACGGAACTGCAAAAATTTTTATCCGTAACGGAGCAGGAATATATCCTTTCAAAAAAAAACCGGGCTACACAACTCATCAATTTACAATCGAAACATTTAAGAAAACTAAAAGACGCAGGCAAAGTTTCGGAATTTAATTTTATTGAGATGGAGCGTTTACTGGCTACTTTGTACGATCACCAGGGGCGCAGCGAAAGGATAAAAAATTTCCCATATCCACGCCAGTTTGCCACCATCAACCAAATGTTTATCCGGCTTTTTGTAGTGATTCTCCCATTTGGTATTTTGCAGGAATTCAGTAAACTTTCAAAAGATATCGGAGACTGGTTTATCTGGGTTACCGTTCCCTGTGCACTCATTGTGTCCTGGGTATTTTATATTATGGAACGCATTGGTGAAAGCACGGAAAACCCTTTTGAAGGCGGGGCGAATGATGTGCCTATCAGCAATATCAGCAGAACCATTGAAATTGACCTGCGGGAAATGTTGGATGAAAATGACATACCGCCACCAGTGACACCGCAGCGGAATATTTTGTTATAAATGATTGCCATTGTTTTGTCTGCTGAAAATAATTCTCTGTGAAGTTGATAAGATCAATGGAAAAAAGTTATGAGGTTAGAATCAGTCTGCATTCTACTTTCCACAAATCATTTGGCGAAATTATAGGATTTTATTTTTCAGGATTAATGTAAGTTTGCCAACAACAGGCACCTGTAAATACTATTCAATGAACTTCACCGCATCTTTTTTACCTTATGTTCAAACCGGGTATTTCTCAAAAATGATTTTGGATTACATTAACCAGGATCCCTTAATACAGCCATACTATCAACACCCGGTTTCTTTAGATGGAGTAAAGGCATCCATAGCAGCACGAAAAAAATTTAAAACCGACAGGAAGTTATTGGTAACCGTATTGCAGAAACAGTATGCTGCTGTAACGACATGTGAATCTGTTTCCAGGAATATTGAATTGCTACTAAACGAAAATACATTTACCATTTGTACGGCTCATCAGCCCAATATATTTACCGGCCCATTGTATTTTATTTATAAAATTTTGCATGTGGTAAAACTTGCGGAGCAGTTGAAATTACAATTGCCGGAAAATGACTTTGTACCCGTTTATTATATGGGTAGCGAAGATGCTGATTTAGATGAATTGGGGCATGTATTTATAGATGGAGAAAAATATGAATGGAAAACCAGCCAGACCGGTGCTGTAGGAAGAATGAAGGTAGACAAGGGTTTGGTAAAAATGCTGGATGAAATTGAAGGCCTGTTAACGGTGCATCCTTTTGGTGCTGAAATTATGGGACTATTGAAGGAATGCTACAAGGAAGGCGCAACCATTGAGCAGGCAACCTTTCATTTGGTGAATCAGCTATTTGCTGATTTTGGTGTGCTGGTGTTATTGCCAGATAACGCATCATTAAAATCTGCTTTCATCCCGGTAATAGAAAAGGAATTGATGGACGAATTTTCGCATACCCTGGTACAGGAAACAGTAATCTCATTTCCGGCTGATTATAAAGTGCAGGCGAGTGGCAGGGAACTGAATATGTTTTATCTGAAAGATGACAGGCGGGACCGGATTGAAATGGTGAATGGTGACCCGATAGCTATCGGGTGGTCATCCGATAGCTATCGGGTGGTGAATACTGGTCTGAGGTTTACAAAGGAAGAAATAATCAGCGAGTTAAATCAGCATCCTGAAAGGTTTAGTCCCAATGTAATTCTGCGGCCTGTTTTCCAGGAATGGATATTGCCCAATATTGCGTTTATTGGTGGAGGAGGGGAAGTTGCTTATTGGTTACAATTGAAAAAAGTGTTTGAAGCAGTTCAGGTGCCTTACCCTTTATTAATTGTCCGAAATTCTTTTATGTTTATCAACGACGAGGTTCAGGCGTTGATTGATAAACTGCAATTCAGTAATGAAGCGCTGTTTCAATCCGAACTAGAACTCATCAATCAATTGGTAAAAAGAGACAGCCGGGTACAATTGAATCTTGACCGGGAGCAACAGGAGTTAATCAATTTTTACGAACAACTCAAAATAATTACCGGTAAGATTGACATCACCTTGCAACGGCACACTGCAACGCTGCAAACCCAGGCTTTAAAAAAAATAGCCTCGTTGGAAAAGAAAATGCTGCGGGCTGAAAAGAGAAAATTTGAAGCGCAGCAAAGACAGTTGAAAAAAATAAAAGCCCGGCTATTTCCCAATAAAAATCTGCAGGAACGGATAGATAACCTGGTGCCCTATTATGCAAAGTGGGGAATGGATTTTATCAGGATGATCTACGAACACTCAAACGGGTTAGAACAGGGGTTTGGAGTATTAACACCAGCTAATAAAGAAGCGATCTTCGAACAGTAATAAATATTGTCCATTTACCCTGCATCCCAATGGGTACTAAATATTACACTAAAAAAAGTATGGATTAGTATTATATCAACCGCCTACAAAGCAGGCTATTCAAAGAGCACTTCGCCGCAGCCGAGCCGGGGCCTACACTTTCACCTTAACCAAGCCCGTCAAATACTCCTCATTAAAACCTGCTCCCAATCCCGGCACATCCGGTACCGTTACTACACCGTTACCGTCATAACTAATTCCTCCTGTTACAGGATCAGTTTCAAACATTAACGGTGTGTCAAAATCGTAATACACAATTGCATCGCTTGCCAATGCAAGATGCGCTGCGGCGGTAAAAGCCAGCCTGGATTCTAAAAATCCTCCTAACTGAATTTTTACCTGGTAAGCTTCAGCGAGTTGTATAATTTGCAACGCCTTAAAAATGCCACCTGATTTACCCAGCTTCACATTAAAATAATCGCATGATTCCAAATCAATCAGGCGCCTGGCATCATGATGATCACAACAGGATTCATCTGCCATTATTTTAATCGGGCTTTGCTTACGTATAGCCGCCAGTTCCATATAATTCCACCGTGGTATGGGTTCTTCACAATGTTGGATATTATACGGAGCCAGCTCAGTTAAAATGCGGATGGCTTCCGCAACTTCCCATCCCTGGTTAGCATCTATGCGTACTGGTATGTCTATACCAACAGCTTCCCTTATCAGCCTGATCCGTTCCACATCTCTTTCATGATGCCCCAGTTTTACCTTTATTACCTGGAAACCATTTGCCTTGATCTTTGCTGCATTCGCCGCCATTTTCTGCGGGTCATCAATGCTCACCGTATAATCGGTGATAATCTCTTTGGTTTTGCTGCCACCTAAAAATGCATATAGGGGCAGGCCGGCATGTTGCGCAGCGATATCGTACAACGCAATATCAAAGGCACTCTTGATGCTGCTATTGGCATAAATTACACTGTCCATTGCTTTGGTGCAGGCTGCAATATCCAGTGGGTAGTTACCCTTTAAAATTTTAGCCAGGTATTGCGCCACTACAAAGCAGGTTTCCATACTCTCCCCGTTGATCGTCATAAACGGGCTGCATTCTCCATAACCAATCAAGCCTTCGTTGGTATTTATTTTTACAATCACATTTTCGGCATGGGTTAATATACCCAGTGAAATTTTAAAAGGTTCTTTCAGCGGGATAGGGGATTGGTAGATTTCGATGGAAGTGATGGATAGCATAATGGGTTTGTTCATTTTATAGATCGATGCCATTCGTCAGAGATGCTCTTCGGGCAGGCAATTATTTATTTGCGGTTTTGCAAATATAAAGCGTCACCGTATAATTATTGAAGGTAGTGTTAAGTGTAGCGTGAATTGTATGTAGTGAATGGGCAAAATATGAAAAGTCTGCATTCATTGATATCTATTCACCATTCACCATTGATCATCCGATAGCTATCGGATCACAAATCTATAAGTCACATCAAACTTAACAGAGCACCAGTTCAAACAGAGACGGTGTAAACACATCTCAACCTAAAGCCGGTATCTTTGGGAGGCAATGTAATATCGTGGGAAATGTATATTTATTTCAGGAAGAGATTTAATTGCCAAATCATTTTACAAAAATCGCTACCTGGTGATTGCTGATTGTATTCCTAGAGTTTTCCGGTTGTTTGAGTGTGATAAGACTACTGCAAATCAGATCTTGTTGAAACAGGGATCAAAGAATTATTCGCCTTCTTTTTTCCTGCAAACTTCCGCATCATAATTTCCTGCACCGGTATATTTTCCAGCTTACTTTCCAGCCAACTGATGATATCCAGGTAAATAAAGGCCCTTGTTTCAAATGGATTATTTTGGAGGGCTTTTAATTTTACCAATAATTTTTCCAGTTCGGGTTTTATTTTCCTTACCGTTACATGAAAGGAGGAACGAATGAATTTAAAGATCTCTTCCTCCACCACGCTAAGGTTTTGCATCTTGGCCATAAAACGGTACACCGATTTTATCAGGTGGTCCAGTATATCTTCATTGCCCAACTCATAATGCGCTATCAGGTGCAGCAGGCGGCTATAGCATTGCAGGTCGGTCCGCAGGTCCATCTTCCAGTTAATGATTTTATTTAAATAGTCAATAGCCTTTTCGTAGTTGCCGCTGCCAAAATACAGGCAGGCGATCTTATAATAAAATATCAGCACCCGGTGCCGGTCGAGGTATATTTCGTATTCCTTAAGTTTTTCTTCAATGCCGGGTATCAATGTAAGGCCCTCCGTAAAACTTCCTTCCAGGAAATGTTTATTGAACAAAGAAATGGTGCTGTACACAAAGCATTGAATCCGGTTGTTTACATTATATTGTACCAGCTCAGTTTTACTAAAATGGTCAAATATGGCCAGGGTTTCCACCAGCTTTTTATGGTTACCAAGGTCAAAATGCGATCCCATCAGGTTATGCATTCCTTTAATATAGTGGGTTGTTTCTATTTGCAGCATAAAGGGTTCTTCTTCAAACAGGTTCACCCATTTTTGAGTGTACCGGTAGTATTGCAAAAAATCCTGGCGGATAAATGCATTCCAGCAATAGCATTGATATAGGTACAAGCGCTGGTAGAAGGTTTTGCATTCGAGCGTTTTATTTCCCAGCCTGCTGGTAAAAAATTGTTGTACCGCAATCGTTTCTTCTTCGTTCCTGCTATGGCCGTTTTTTATATACCAGCTATACAACTGAAGCGACAGGTTTGAAAGCTGCGAAACCAGCGCAAGGTTTTCATTTACTTCCTCCGATTCCAGGCTTAAAAGGTCGGCCCTGTCCTGCATGCTCCTGGTAATGTACAACGCTTCAATTTTTTTTTCAAAAAATAATACCTGCTGCAGGTACGTAAACTGGTTATGGTTTTTTGCCTGTTCCTTTAACTTGTCAAGTACTTTCAGGCTTTGGTAATAAAGACCCTTATTGTACAAAATACGGGCATAATCCATCTGCTCATGTAACTGGATATCGATGCTTTCATCATTAATCAACCGCAGGCTGCTGAGTATTTGTTTGTATAAATGTGCCTTCAGGTTACTCAGTTGTTGTTTTTTAATGCTTTCATTTTTTTTCAGTAGTACGGCCTCGTCATAGCATTCCATTTTATCAAAAGCATCAAATAATTGTACGCTTTTCAGTTCATCAGACGAAGAATTTCGGGTAGCATAAAGCTTGAAATTGCGCTTTTCGCTTTTCTCCAGGGATTTGATAAGCTGAAATAATGGGTCTGTACTCCTGTTGGGCATCGTAATTTGATTTCTTTAAAGTCCTTACTGGGTGTGCATTTTAGCCAAAAAGAGGCGGTTTATAAAACGTAATACCCATAACAATTTGTTAATGTAAAGCAGTTATTACCTTTTATATTCGTAACTCAAAGGATAATGTAAAATCGTGGTAACACTTCAATACGAAATTAATTAGCCTGTTTTTATCTAAATATACAAATTCTATGGCAGCTAACAAGATACACATTTTCGACACTACGCTCCGTGATGGTGAGCAGGTTCCTGGCTGTAAGCTCAACACCAATGAAAAAGTGGAACTGGCTTTAAAGCTGGAAGAATTAGGCGTAGATATAATAGAAGCAGGATTTCCTATATCGTCACCGGGCGACTTTAGTTCTGTAAACGAAATTTCAAAGATCATCACCAATGCCAGCGTTTGCGGGTTAACGAGAGCGGTACAAAAAGATATTGAAGTAGCTGCGGAAGCATTGAAATATGCAAGAAGGCCAAGAATTCATACCGGCATTGGCACTTCCGATCTTCATATAAAAGCAAAATTTAATTCAACACGGGAAGAAATTCTGCAAAGGGCCATACAGTCTGTGAAATGGGCGAAGAACTTTGTGGATGATGTGGAGTTTTATGCGGAAGATGCGGGCCGCACCGATAATGAATATTTGGCGAGAGTGGTAGAAGCGGTCATTAAAGCAGGTGCTACTGTTGTCAATATTCCTGATACAACCGGTTACTGCCTGCCTCACCAATACGGGGAAAAAATAGCATTCCTTGTAAATAATGTATCCAATATTGATAAAGCCATTATCTCCTGTCATTGCCACAATGATCTTGGGCTGGCAACTGCCAATTCAATTGCCGGTATCATTGGAGGCGCAAGACAAATAGAATGCACCATCAACGGACTTGGTGAAAGAGCCGGTAATACTTCACTGGAAGAAGTGGTGATGATTATAAAGCAACATAAAGAACTTGAATTTCATACCAGTGTAAACGCAAAATTGTTAAACCCGATTAGCCAGTTAGTCGCCGAAACAATGCGCATGCCGGTGCAGTGCAATAAAGCGATCGTGGGTACCAATGCTTTTTCCCATTCTTCTGGTATTCACCAGGATGGTTTTTTGAAAGATGCATTAACGTATGAAATAATTGATCCGGTAGAAGTAGGAGCGGAGGCTTCCAAAATAGTATTAACCGCAAGAAGCGGAAGAAGTGCACTGGCGCATCGTTTTCATAAACTGGGCTATCAATTCGACCGGAACGACATCGATATTTTATATCCCGAATTTTTAAAAATTGCAGATGTTAAAAAAGAAGTAATGGAGGAAGATTTGAAAACACTGGCCCGGGAGTATAGCAAGGAAGTAGCGGTGTAGATGAAGTTGATACTTGATGCCGGATGCTGGATGCCTGAACCTTGCTGGTTGAAAGTTTGTGCCCTTAGAATATTTTGAGCTCCATTTTAACATAGCAGAAGAATTGAATGAATCAGTTAACAGAAACGAACATCGAACTATAACCAATAACGAGTATCCACCGTCCTTTTGAAATAATCATAAACAGGATTCAATGTTAAAAAATATCGCAGTAATTTTTGGTGATGGCATCGGGCCCGAAGTAACACAGCAATCTATAAAAGTATTGGATACGTTAGCTGAAAAATTCGGCCATGAATTTCATTACGAGTATTGTCTGATGGGAGCAGTTGCAATAGATCAAACCGGCAATCCTTTGCCCGATGAAACGATTGAAACCTGCATAAACAGCGATGCCATTTTGTTTGGCGCCATTGGGCATCCTAAGTATGATAATGATCCTACGGCTAAAGTAAGGCCGGAACAGGGATTGCTCAAATTGAGAAAATCATTACAACTATTTGCCAATATCCGCCCGGTTACGGCTTATACTGCTTTACATCATTTATCACCTTTAAAGAGTAAATATCTTGAAAAGGTTGATTTTATTATTTATCGTGAATTAACGGGTGGGATTTATTTTGGTGAAAAGAAAACCAATGAGGACCAGACCTGGGCATCAGATGCTTGTGTGTACACCAGGGCAGAAGTAGAACGCATTGCTCATCTTGCTTTTCAGTCTGCGCAACATCGGAAAAAGAAATTGACCCTGGTAGATAAGGCGAATGTGTTGGAAACTTCCAGGCTTTGGCGAAAGGTTGTGCAGGATATGGCTCCTCAATACCCGGATGTAAAACTGGATTTTTTACATATTGATAATGCAGCCATGCAGTTGATCATTAATCCAAAACAATTTGATGTAATACTCACAGATAATTTATTTGGTGATATCCTAAGCGATGAAGCAAGTGTAATCAATGGTTCTTTGGGATTACTGCCTTCTGCGTCTGTTGGAAATTCCAACGCTTTGTTTGAACCCATTCACGGTTCATTTTCCAGTGCTGAGGGTAAAGATATTGCCAACCCGCTGGGCTCCATTTTATCAGCCGCCATGATGCTTGATTATTTTAATTTAAAGGAAGAAGCAAACTTGATAAGAGAAGCAGTTACATGGACCATCAGTCATTTGTTTGTAACAAAAGACATTGATCCAATCAATTTTTATTTTACTTCTACTGTGGGCGAATTGATTTGTGATTATGTAAGCGGCAGAATTTCAGGAGACATCAACCAGGAGAATATAGAGTTAAGGAAGTCTACGATTATTTGAGAAGGTGTCATAAGGTGTAAGGCATGAGGTGTAAGGTATAAGGTGGAAGGCATAAGGTGTAAGGCGTAAGGTGGAAGGTGTAAGGTGGAAGGTGTAAGGCGAAAGGTATACGGTGTAAGGTGTAAGGTGTAAGGCATACGGTGTAAGGCATACGGTGTAAGGTGAAGGTATCGGGTAAATAAAAAACTGGGTTTAAAAAAGGAGTTGGGCATCGAAGAAAAAGTTCTTTAAAGCAAAAAGCGCCAAACCCTAAACCCTAAACCCTAAACCCTAAACCTTTAACCTTTTAAAAAAAGTTCTTTGTTTTTAAAACGTTCACGGGTATATTTGCAATACAACTCTTTTATATGTTGAAAGG
The DNA here is from genome assembly GCA_038213285.1 of Chitinophagales bacterium. Lineage (GTDB taxonomy): Bacteria > Bacteroidota > Bacteroidia > Chitinophagales > Chitinophagaceae > Ferruginibacter. The sequence goes on along the minus strand of JBBQTL010000060.1, from coordinate 8,658 downwards.
CAAATTATTTAATGGCATTAAAAATATCACGGTAATACTTATTATTGTGGTAGTCATTATTACACCCGTCGCATTTGGAGGAGGAAATATTATTTAGTATAAAAACTAATCATAAAAAAAGCCCGGCTCCAAAATGAGCCGGGTTTTTTTATGCGCTTGCAAATGGTTAAAGGTTTAAGGTAAAGCGTGTACGGTTTGCAGCATGCAGTAAATAAACGGTTAGATAAAAATTTATTTAAAGTGAACATTGAAAGGTTAAGTGTTTGAAAAAAAAGCTGGGTGTATCTACAAAATGCTCCCACCTTCAACCTTCAACCTTCAACCATAAACCTTCTAAATTATGGCTACTTATTATAACGAAAACACGGTTCTGTATTTAAACGGCGCTTTTGTAAAAGCCGCCGATGCAAAGATGGATTTATACAGCCAGTCACTGCATTATGGGTATAGTGTTTTTGAAGGCATTCGTTCTTATAAAACAGCCAGTGGCGATACTAAAATTTTTAAAGCCATTGAGCATTTCGAACGGCTAAAAAATTCTGCATTGGCGGTTAATCTTCCCTACCATTGGGATACTGAAGAATTGATAACGGCAAGCTATCAAGTGTTAAAACAAAACAATTTACAGGATGCTTACATCCGCCCGGTTGTGTTTGCACCGGCCAACATGAGTTTCGTTCAAAATACCGAATCTTATATTACTATCCAGGCCTGGGAAATGCAGCCATTTTTGGGAGAGAAACTATTAAGGGTAATGACTTCTTCTTTTCAACGGCCCAATCCAAAAGGCTTTAAGATTGAAGCGAAGGCGGCCGGTCATTATATCAACTCTATTATGGCAAGCCAGGAAGCAAAGGCAAAAGGGTATGATGAAGCCTTGCTGATGGATATGAATGGTAATGTTGCTGAAGGCCCCGGCGCCAATGTTTTTTATGAAAAGGATGGTCGTTTATTTACACCAACCACCGGCAATATTTTGCCGGGCATTACCAGGGCCACGGTATTTGAAATATGTTCCGAACTGGATATACCGGTAGAAGAAAAGGTGATAAAGGCGGATGAATTAAACGATGCAGATGCCGCCTTTTTCTGCGGTACCGCAGCGGAAATTATAGGATGGGAGAGTTTTGATGATCATCCTTTTAAAAAGAAATGGAGTGATAGTTTGGGCAGACAAATACAGGAAGCTTATAAAAATAGAGTAACTGCCTTCCCAACCTCCCGTGTAGACGGGACAGGCTCTCCGAAGGAGGGGCCAAAGAACACTTCAAACGAACTTTTAGAGGAACTGCATTAATATAGAAATGATTTTTTAAAACGACATAAAAAATAAATGGATACAATTAAAAATAATCAGGCAGGTACAGGCTCTCCGGAACAAGGTCCCGATCATTTATCGGGAGGGGATGGGAGCATGGCATTAAACAAGTATAGCAGAACCATCACACAGGATCCAACACAACCGGCTGCACAGGCCATGTTTTATGGCATCGGTTTAACAGAGGCCGATCTTGCAAAAGCCCAGGTGGGTGTGGTGAGTATGGGATATGATGGCAACACCTGTAATATGCACCTGAATGAATTGGCGCAGATAGTTAAAAAGGGAGTATGGGACAATGATTTAGTAGGATTAACCTTTCACACCATCGGCGTAAGTGATGGGATGAGCAATGGTACTCCCGGCATGCGGTATTCTCTGGTAAGCCGCGATATTATTGCAGATTCCATTGAAACAGTTTGTGGCGCTCAATATTATGATGCGCTAATAACAATACCGGGATGTGATAAAAATATGCCTGGTTCCCTTATTGCCATGGGCAGGTTGAATCGCCCATCCATTATGGTATACGGTGGCTCCATTGCCCCGGGCCATTATAAAGGAAAGGATTTAAATATTGTATCGGCCTTTGAAGCGCTCGGGCAAAAGATTGCCGGCAATTTAGACGAAGCCGATTTTAAAGGTATTGTGATGCACAGTTGCCCTGGAGCAGGTGCCTGTGGCGGAATGTACACAGCTAATACTATGAGCAGTGCCATTGAGGCATTGGGTATGAGCCTTCCTTATTCTTCCAGCAATCCCGCTCTTAGCGATGCTAAAAAAGAAGAGTGTTTAAATGCAGGTAAGGCCATCCGCAACCTGTTGGAAAAAGATATTAAGCCATCTGATATCATGACGCGGAAGGCATTTGAAAATGCCGTTACCATCATCATGGCGCTGGGCGGAAGCACCAATGCGGTATTGCACATTATTGCAATGGCAAAAAGTGTGGACGTGGTGTTTACCCAGGATGATTTTCAGATGATCAGTGATAAAGTTCCCGTATTGGCCGATTTGAAGCCAAGTGGTAAATATTTAATGCAGGACCTTCATAATATTGGCGGGGTGCCGGCGGTAATGAAGTACTTATTAAAGCAAGGTTTCTTGCATGGTGATTGCTTGACAGTAACAGGTAAAACTGTTGCAGAGAATTTAGCAGGTGTTCCTGAGTTGGATTTTGATGCGCAGAAAATTATTTTTTCCGTTTCGCATCCTATTAAGGCAACAGGACACCTGCAAATCCTGTACGGCAATTTAGCGGTTAAAGGAAGTGTAGCAAAAATTTCCGGTAAAGAAGGCGAATTATTTGAGGGCCCGGCGAGGGTTTTTGATGGAGAATTTGAATTGATTAATGGAATCAATAGCGGTAAGATAAAAGCAGGGGACGTAGTGGTGATTACTCATGTAGGACCAAGAGGCGCACCGGGTATGCCTGAAATGCTGAAACCAACTTCGGCCATTATTGGTGCAGGCCTTGGTAAAAGTGTGGCACTAATTACAGATGGCAGGTTTAGCGGTGGTACGCATGGATTTGTGGTGGGGCATATTACACCGGAAGCTTTTGATGGCGGGTTGATTGGCCTGGTAAAGGACAATGATATCATCGAGCTAAACGTGGCCACAAAAAAGATGACGTTAAAAGTGTCTGAAGAAGAAATTGCCAAACGCAAAGCAGCCTGGAAACAACCTGCATTAAAAGTAACCAAGGGTATTTTATTCAAATATGCAAAGTATGTAAAGGATGCCAGTGAAGGTTGTGTAACGGATGAGTAAGGCCACCCCCATCCCCTAAGGGAGGCAAAGAAGGAGTAAGTTGATTCTTGCAACTTTTGAAAATTTGGAGAGTGGAAATCAAAAATTTTAAAGTAATACAATTTCTAAAATAACAAACAATGGAAACATTAGAAATCATAGAAAAGCAAAAGGCAACTGAAACCCAGTCACAACCGCCTCTACCGGCAACTGTGGAGTCTTTATCCACGTCACCCCTTCAGGGGACGGGGGCAATCTCTGGTTCCCAGGCTGTACTGGATGCATTTATTGCAGAAGGGGTCGATACCATCTTTGGTTATCCTGGAGGTGCCATTATGCCCATTTATGATGCATTGTACGATTATCATGATAAGATCAAACATGTTTTAGTTCGTCACGAACAGGGCGGCATACACGCCGGACAGGGTTATGCCAGGAGCTCGGGTAAAGTGGGGGTGGTGTTTGCTACCAGCGGCCCGGGCGCTACCAACCTCGTTACAGGTTTGGCAGACGCCATGATCGACAGCACACCACTGGTTTGTATTACCGGCCAGGTTTATGCTCACCTGTTAGGTACCGACGCTTTCCAGGAAGTAGATGTGATTAATATTACCACACCGGTTACCAAATGGAATTACCAGGTAACCGATGCAACTGAAATACCATCGGTATTGGCAAAGGCATTTCATATAGCGGCGAGTGGCAGGCCCGGGCCGGTTTTGATTGACATTACTAAGAATGCGCAATTACAAAAATTTGAATATCATGGGTACACCAAGTGTACATTTATCCGCAGTTACCGGCCGAAACCAATTGTAAGAAAGGAGTTTCTAGAAGCAGCCGCAAAATTGATTAACGAGGCCAAAAAGCCCTTTGTAATTTTTGGGCAGGGAGTAATATTAGGAAAGGCGGAAAATGAATTCAAAGCATTTATCGAAAAAGGCGGCCTGCCTGCTGCATGGACATTGTTGGGCCTGAGTGCCTTGCCAACCGATCACCCGCAGAATGTAGGTATGCTGGGTATGCATGGCAATTATGGACCCAATGTATTAACAAATGAGTGTGATGTGTTGATTGCGGTAGGAATGCGTTTTGACGACCGGGTTACCGGGAGGCTGGATAAATATGCACGGCAGGCCAAAGTAATTCACCTGGATATTGACCCCGCAGAGATAGATAAAAATGTGAAGACTACTGTGCCGGTATGGGGCGATTGTAAAGAAACCTTGCCCATGTTAACTCAATTGATAGAGGCGAAACAACATCCGTATTGGATGAAAAAATTCAATGAGTATACGCAAAAGGAAATTGATGTAGTGATCAAGGATGAATTGAATCCGACGGATGAAGTATTAACGATGGGTGAAATAATTAAAGTATTGAATGAACTTACTGATGGCAATGCCATCATAGTAACTGATGTGGGCCAGCACCAGATGGTAACCTGCCGGTATGCAAAATTTAATGAAACAAAAAGCAATATTACTTCCGGCGGGGCAGGCACCATGGGATTTGCACTGCCAGCCGCTATCGGTGCAAAGTATGGTGCACCGCATCGAACAGTGGTAGCTGTAATTGGGGATGGGGGCGTGCAAATGACGATACAGGAATTGGGCACCATCATGCAAACAGGGATTGATGTAAAAATTTTAATATTGAATAACCAGTTTTTGGGAATGGTTCGCCAATGGCAGCAATTGTTTCACGACAAACGGTATTCATTTGTAGATATTGAAAGCCCCGATTATGTGATGGTTGCCAAAGGCTACCGTATTGAAGGGCAAAGCATTTCAAAGAGGGATCAGGTAAAGGATGCGTTAACAGCCATGTTAAAACATAACGGTGCCTATTTACTGGAAGTAATGGTAGGCAAAGAAAACAATGTCTTTCCAATGGTACCGCAGGGATGTAGTGTAGCTGAAATCAGGTTGAGTTAATATCTTAAAATGAATATAATGGTAATTGAATTAGATAAGTGTATCGATACAATCAGGGCGACAAGAAACTTGTTCATCCAATTGTTAGACGGGTTAACTATTGTTGAATTAAACAAAGTACCTGGTGGCTTTAACAACAACATAATCTGGAATTTTGGACATGTGATTGTAAGCCAGCAAATTCTTTGTTACAAATTGTCTGGGCTTTCTTTAAATATCGATGATATGTATATTTCAAAATATGCAAAGGGCTCAAAGCCTGAATCTTTTGTCGAGGAAAATGAAGTGCTTTTTTTAAAACAAAAAGCAATCGAATTAGTCAATATGCTGGTGGAAGATCTGGAGAAAAATTCATTCGTAGATTTTAAACCTTACCTCACAAGTTTTGGTGTGGAGTTATCCAGCATAGATGATGCTATTAAATATTTAACCATGCATGAAGGATTGCATTTGGGGTATGTAATGGCGCTAAGAAGAATAATGATTGCATAAACAAATGACAGCATAGCAGATTATAATGCTGAATGGTGTTATACTTCGCAAGGGATAAAATTGTGGTATTGCCAGGTGGAGACCTGATGAATAAAGAACTGAAGAAGATGTGGTAGAACCAATGTTTAGATAAGAGATAAAGTACCCCCTCCTCTCCTTGGGAGAGAAGGAAGGGTGGTGAGGTCAGCTAGCGGCGAGAGGTTTTAAACAACGCAAATTTTTAAGCCTTGTTCAGTATAAGTGTAGTTTCAATATTATAAAAAGTTTTTTAAAATAAAACGCTTTACGGCGTAAGGAGGCAGAATATGAAAAAAGGATTCACTATTACCGTTTACACAGAGAACCAGATTGGTTTGCTGAACCGCATTGCTATCATATTCGTAAGAAGAAAAATAAATATCGATAGTATGAACACTTCTCCTTCTGAAATTGAAGGCATTCACCGCTTTACTATTTTGATAGATGAAACAGAAGAGGTAGTGCGGAAGGTTTGTCGCCAGATTGAAAAGCAGGTGGAAGTATTGAAAGTGTATTTTAATACAGAAGATGAAATTGTATGGCAGGAAATGGCACTGTATAAAGTATCTACCGATGAAATAGCCGCCAAGGTAAAAGTAGAAAGACTGTTAAGGGAATGTGGTGCAAGGGCAGTTGCCATTACCAAAGATTTTACTGTGTTTGAAACTACCGGTCACAGGGAAGAAACTGATAAGCTGGTAAAGGCATTGGAACCCTACGGTCTCATTGAATTTGTGCGTAGTGCAAGAATTGCCATCATCAAAGAAAGCAGGGGCTTCCATGAAAAGTTGAAAGAATTTGAACAACAGGCTCCTGGTGAAGAGTTGATAGAAAATGAATATCTGAATCAGCAGGAAGAAGTGTTTAGTATGTAAAGCCCCCTGTCTCCCTGAAGGGGGGAACCTAGGACATTTGCACTTAAAAATCGGATGTTTTTTTAAAGGCAAGGGCCCGGGATGTAAATAATACAACGATTTCAACATGAAAGGCAAGTCTCGACACATTTAAATTAACTAAATAAATAAACAAACAATAATCATTAACTCCCCTTAGTACTTCTATTGGAGAAAGGGTTAACACGTCAGGTAACTCCCCTTTAGGGGACGGGGGCAAAAAACAAACAATGGCTAATTATTTTAACACGTTGTCGCTAAGAGAAAAACTAAATCAATTGGGTGTATGCGATTTTATGGACAAGAGCGAATTTGCAGATGGTGTCAATGAATTGAAAGGAAAGAAGATCGTAATTGTTGGTTGCGGCGCACAGGGCCTCAACCAGGGGTTAAACCTCCGGGATTCCGGCCTGGATATTACCTACGCATTGCGCCAGGAAGCAATTGATGCAAAGAGGCAGTCATGGAAAAATGCGACAGAAAATAATTTTTCAGTTGGTACTTATGAAGCGCTGATTCCGTCTGCTGACCTGGTGATTAACCTTACCCCGGATAAACAACATACATCAGTGGTGAGCGCCATTATGCCATTAATGAAACAGAGCGCTACGCTTTCTTACTCTCATGGGTTTAATATTGTAGAAGAGGGGATGCAGATAAGAAAAGATATTACGGTTATCATGGTGGCTCCAAAATGCCCTGGCTCTGAAGTAAGGGCAGAGTACGTGAGAGGTTTTGGCGTACCTACTTTAATTGCAGTGCATCCTGAGAATGATCCGGAAGGGAAGGGACTTAAATTAGCAAAGGCATATTGCGCAGGCACCGGTGGACATAAGGCAGGGGTTTTGAAATCATCTTTTGTTGCCGAAGTTAAATCTGACCTGATGGGTGAACAAACCATTCTGTGTGGTTTGTTGCAAACCGGTTCTATCTTAAGTTTTGATAAAATGATAGAAAAGGGAATTGATAAAGGATATGCTTCCAAATTGGTACAGTATGGCTGGGAAGTAATTACCGAAGCACTAAAGCAAGGAGGTATTACCGCAATGATGGACAGGCTTTCCAATCCTGCTAAATTAAAAGCGTTTCAATTGTCTGAAGAACTGAAAGATATCATGCGTCCGCTGTTTCAAAAGCACCAGGATGATATCATGAGCGGCGAGTTCTCTAAAACAATGATGGAAGATTGGGCGAATAATGATAAAAATTTATTGACCTGGCGTGCAGCCACCGGCGAAACTGCTTTTGAAAAAACGCCTGCATCTGATGTGAAAATTGCTGAGCAGGAATATTTTGATAACGGGTTGTTGATGGTTGCTTTTGTAAGAGCAGGTGTTGAACTGGCTTTTGAAACAATGGTAGATGCAGGCATCAAAGAAGAATCTGCTTACTACGAATCTTTGCACGAAACACCGTTGATTGCAAACACCATTGCCCGTAAAAAATTATTTGAAATGAACCGGGTAATTTCTGATACTGCTGAGTATGGATGTTATTTGTTTGATCATGCTTGTAAACCTTTGTTGGCAGATTTTATGAAGAAAGTGGATTCGAACCTGGTTGGCAAAAACTTTAATGCAGGAAAAGACAATGGAGTGGATAATAAAACATTGATCGTAGTAAATGAAGTGATCCGTTTTCATCCGATAGAATTAATTGGCGCTGAATTGAGGCAGGCGATGACAGAGATGAAGGCTATTGCCCCCAACCCCTAAAGGGGAGTTATACGAACAGTTCGCCCCTGTCCCCTCCCGATAAAAGATCGGGACCTTGTGTCGGAGAGTTCTTCGAAGATTCTTTCCTTTTTCTGCCAGACTGCTGCGGCGGAAAGGCCTTCGGAGGTTAACTATTTAAAAGGAACAAACAAGTAATTTGAATAAAAATAAAAACGATATCATTTTTCAATCTCCTGCGTTAGTAGGAGATGTAGATCAAGCCTGTATTCATCGTCCATTAGAGAGGTTGAGTATAGAACAAGGTACGAAGACCTCCCCTTTAGGCCCTTTAGGGATTGGGGGCACAGCAGACTCTTCGAATACCTTATCTGCACAAGGTCCCGATCCTTCATCGGGAGTGACAATGCGCACATTAGTCTCATCGAATAATTCCCCGGCACAAGGTCCCGATCCTACATCGGGAGGGGCCAGGGGTGGACATGGAGATCTTGATTTCACTTCCGCCGCCTCCCGTCTTAAAGGAATCATCAACCGCACCCCGCTAATGCTCAACCTCAACCTGAGCAGACAGT
>JBBQTL010000059.1:0-24352 GCA_038213285.1 Chitinophagales bacterium | reverse complement strand
GGGTAGCCCCCTAAATCCCCCGAAGGGGGACTTTGAAATACCCTGCGAATTTGTTCTTCCTTTTAAAATAGCCCAGTATCAGGTTTATTTTAAGCCAACTCTACCCATCCTTTACAAGATTCCCTTCAGTGAAGTCTTCATAAGTCCCCCTTTCAGGGGATTGTGGGGGCTTTCCTTCGGGAGATTTAGGCGCCTTTACCTCGGTACCTCAATCGCTTTCAAAATACTATCAATCAGATCGTCTGCTGTTAGCCCTTCCATTTCCTTTTCCGGGGTTAAAATGATGCGGTGCCTCAGTACCGGCAGGGCCATTTCCTTAATATCTTCCGGTGTTACAAAATCACGTCCTTTAATAGCTGCACTGGCTTTGGAGGACTTTAAAATAGCGAGTGACGCCCTGGGTGAAGCACCCAGGTACAAAGCGGGATTGTTACGGGTTTCGATTACGATTTTTGCGATGAATTCTACTAACCTCGGTTCAATCAAAACTGACTGAATGGTAGTTCTGAAAATATTAATATCCATGGGAGATATTATTTTGCTTACCTCGTATATCAACTGTGCCTGCGTGCGTCCGTGCTGGTTGTTTAAAATCCCGATCTCTTCTTCCAATGAAGGATACTGAACATCAATTTTAAAAATAAACCGGTCTAGCTGTGCTTCCGGAAGCCTGTAGGTACCCTCTTGTTCTACCGGGTTTTGAGTGGCCAGTATGATGAAGGGAGAACGCATTTCATGTGTAGTACCGTCAACGGTAACCTGCCTTTCCTCCATCACTTCAAATAATGCCGCTTGTGTTTTTGCAGGTGCCCTGTTAATCTCATCAATCAAAATAATATTACTGAAAATCGGGCCAGGCTTAAAATAAAAATCGCCTTCCTTCGGATTAAAGACGGAGGTTCCCACCACATCACTCGGCATTAAATCTGGTGTAAACTGTATTCTTGAAAAATCAACATCAATTACTTTTGCCATCAGTTTTGCAGTCAGGGTTTTTGCTACACCCGGTACGCCTTCTATTAAAATATGGCCATCGCAAAGCAACCCGATCATTAGCAACTCAAGCATTTTATGCTGCCCTACTATCACCTTTCCAATTTCGTTGCGTATGTTGTCCATACTTTCATTTAAACCGGAAAGATCAATGCGTTGCTGGTAAATACTTTCTTCCATTATATTTTATTTTTATTAAAATTTTCAATCTGGTGATTTAATAATAACAATTGATGATCGTCTACTGCCGTTGACAACTGGATTTTGCTGATGAATGAAAATAATCGTGCCGTGCCCTCTTTTGTATTATTGCTTTTACGGCTAAGCGTGGTGATAAACTCATCATTAATATGACTGGTATTTAAAAAATAATGATTGCGTATATTTTCCAGGAAGTAAGCGATCAGCTTATTAGCAATATTCCGGTTATCTTTTTTCTGCAGGTAGAGGCGGCCGATTGTTTCAGTAAAAGTGAGCGTTGCATTAGTATTAGGAGGTAAATCAGGTACAATGCGTTGCCTGCGCTTTCCTCCGAAGAAAATATACAATCCGATTAACAATAACAACAACCAAAACCCCCAGGCCATTGCCGGGTATTGCAGTACAACGGCGAGTCCCGACTTATTGCCCTTTTCAGACCTGGGATAATTTCTTTTATTATAATAATCGTCCCAGTAAACCCGTTCCGGTATGGAAGGGGTAAATGAAAAGACGTGTTGAAAATATTTGTAATTCTCTTTTTGCAGCAAAAAATAATTACTGAGTGCCCTGGGTTCCAGGTGAAGGTAAAATCGGCCCTTCCCGTGAAAAACCACAATAAAATTGGATCCGGATTGATTAGTGCCTAAAATTCTTGCAGTCAACTTATCCAATTTTGTAAAGTGACTGTTGAACGGAACATAAAAATATTGAAAAGCAGCACTGTCGTTAAAAACATTATTCACTGTTTTTACAAATGTGTAATTCATTGCTGAAACCAACTCATTATATAATGGCTTGCTGGCAGTACATCCCAGGGTATCCAGCAAAGCCATATCAATATTTTTGCTGGATATAAAAAGACTGTTGCCATTATACACAAAGGCGAGCATTGCGATCAAATCGGCCTTGCTTAAATACAGGTTTCTGCTGATGTTGATGTAGAGGGAAGCTGTATCTGTGATATCCTGCCAGGTTTTATCAAAGTTTACTTTTACGTTTCGGATTGTATTGTGATAGTACAATTGGTCCAACTGGTGGCGCATTACCCAGGAACCAAAAGGATTCTTATCTTTTTGAGAAAAAGTTTCGTCTAAACCAGGCAGTTTTGTTTTATTTGAACCACAGGAGAGTAAAAACATGCTGATCAAAATAACAAGGAGACTATATGTGAATTTTATTTTCAACGCTTCACTTCGCTGTTAAACTGTTTAAATTTATTTTGAATTACATGGAAAGTATTTTCGTCTGGTTCAAAACCACCATACCAAACATACTCATAATGGAGCGTTAATGCTGCGAATGCGTTTTTAAATGTTTTGCCGGTCATTTCCGTGATGTATTGATAATTGGTTTTGTCTGCAGCAAATTGAATAATTCCTTTCGATGAAAGATTTTGCAGCGACTGAAGATAAAGATACCGAACTGCGATCCTGTATTGCTGAGTGGCTATAGCCTGGGAAATTAGATTACCATAATTAGTGGATATAAATATATTTTCAGGCTCCCCAGGTAAAGCAGTTACATTCATTTTAGCAGTGGAACGCTGAAAAAAACCTTCTGTAAAAAACAGTTTATACAATATAAACGAAACAAAAAAGCCCGCCAGTATCCAAAAAAAATATTTGGTTACAGGCGATAAAATAAAACGCTCCAGCCAGGAAAGTGCAGGTTTCCTGCTATCCTTACTTTTAGCCTGGATTTGGCTGTATTCAATCAGCAATGAATCAAGATTCCGGGTATATCGAAATGCTTTTGATTTCTTCAGGGCCTTGATAGAATCAGGGTCAACGTTTAATTCATTGTTCCGGAGTACGGTGTCTGTAATAAAATCATATTCATTGTCTGCCAGTTCTTTATCCTGCGACATTTCGATGGATTTACCCTCCACTGAATCTGCGTACAGAATTGCGGTATCCTTGTACACGTAAGGATTATCCTGCGACTTGCTGTTTAAAGCAAATAATAATACCAGGCCAATTAATATAACGGATCTATAAAAGCTCATCTTACAACTACCGGTATTTTTAGTAAACCATCTTTTAATATCGTGTACCCTTTTTTGTGAAGGCGAATTGGGTATATTATAAAATACCAGGTGATGAAAGTGAATGAAAGGGAAAGTATTGCCACGCTGGCCCATACAGGCAAACCCTCGTTATTTTCTTTGTCAAATGTATTACTCATTAAGTGGGTGACATAACTTTCAAAAAAAGAGGCCAGTATAAAAACCGGCACCAGTACAATCATTATTTTTAGTGCATCTTTTATCCCATTTTTAAATGATATCCCCCTTGAGTAAGTGCCCGGAAAAAGAATTCCCCTGGTGATAACAAGACCTGCGGTGGCCGCAATTACGAGTGCCAATATCTCCAACGTTCCATGCACCCAAATCACCAATACCGATTGCAGCCCAAGCCCTTTTACAAAAAACATGTATTGAAAACACCCCAACATTAATCCATTTTGCCACATGGCATAAATAGTACCAATACCCACCAACAATCCGCCCATTACCATCAACAATGATACAAATGTATTGTTCATGGCAATGCGAACAAACATGGTAAAAGGGTTTTCATTTTTATACACGCCAAAAGGATCCCCTTTAGAAATATTATCTTCCGTCATGTCTACATATCCATCGCCCAAAACACCCCTGATAAACGATTCGTCTTTAATGGAACTAAAAACGCCAATGGCAACAAATAATGTAAAAAGTAGAAAGGTAAATAATAACAGGGGATGATATTTCTTAAACAAAAGTGGTAATTCGTATTTCCAAAATGTAAAAACCCTGTTGTACTTTTCTTTTTTGTTTTTATAAATATGCTGGTAAATATTGGAGGCTATGGAATTGATCCAGCGGGTTACTTTGCTTTTGGGATAAAATGTTTTTGCGTATGAGAGATCATCCACCAGGGTCATAAAACGTTCTGCTGTTTCATCAGGGTCATCGGTTGGGTGGTGCTGATATTTATTCCATTTATCAACATTTCTCTTAATGAACATTCCTTCACGCATAGGATAAAAGTAGCAAATTTTGTTGTCAAATAATGCGAATGTAATTTTTGATACCAGTATTCTAAAAAAAATATATTTTCAATTATAAACACTTAATTTGTACCATGCCAGAAATTCAAATTTCTACTCCCTTTAATATTGATATTGAGTTTGAGATTGCCGCTTTTCATAAGCGATTACTGGCTTATTGTATTGATTTTATTTTGCTGGTATTATATATGTACAGCATATTGTTTCTGTTGTTTGGAGGCTTTAGGGTAGGTGAAGGCAGCTATGGTTTTGTTTTAATTATTTTAGTGTTACCCATGCTTTCTTATACCATGCTATCCGAGTTATGGATGAATGGACAAACAATTGGCAAAAAAATATTCAGGATAAAGGTAGTAAGCCTGGATGGAGGGGAACCTACATTGGGGCAATATGCTTTAAGATGGTTTATGCGCTTTTATGAATGGGCCTTTATTATATTCTTTTTATTTTGGGGTAACGGAATAGTTGGAATTATCTGGTTGATCATTGGCGGAATTACCTCTATCATTATCATTTCCATTTCCCCTAAAAGTCAACGGTTAGGCGATATAGTTGCAGGCACTGTAGTGGTAGAAACATCTTCTAAACTAACAGTAGATGATACCATTTTTATGGTTGTAACGCCCACGGACTATAAAGTAAAATTCCCGGAAGTAATGCGCTTGAGCGACCGGGACATCAATACGATTAAAAATGTAATTAACCAGGCTAAAAAATCCGATACCTACAACATGTGTAACCGGATTGCCATCAAAGTGCAGGATGTATTGAAAGTATCTACCGACATGTATGCAATGGATTTCCTGGAAAAGTTAATGGAAGATTACAATTACCTCTCCGGTAAAGAATAATGCCCCGTCAAGGGCATTTTGACCTTGAAATGTTGAGTTTGATAAAATGTATTGATACGGTAATGGTCAAAATAAGAACGGTGTGCATTCATCGATATCGATTCACCATTGACCATCCACACTTAAATTCACACCAGGTAAATACAGTTAACCAGATATTATTATCCGTGGCTAAACGCGGTAGCTAACATTACTCCGACTATCCCAAGAACGGCAAATATTAAAGTAATAACGGTAATAACCCCTGCAAATCGGAAATATATTTTTAGATTTTTAAATGATTCTGTCAGGGTAACCTGGTCGTTTGATTGCAGTGCAAGCAAGGATTTACGGGCAAATCGAAACAGGAACAATGACATTAAAAATACAACCACGGCCATACCAAGGTATATAATCGCCACACTACCACCTGCCAAAAGCCCCTCACTGTTGGTAAGATTATTTCCGGAAAATTTTGCCAGCATAGATCCAGCAAAAATTGCCACGATTGCAATGAGCCCACTGTAAATAAAACCAATAACTCCCAAAAATTTCCCCCATACAGCCGTTTCTTTCAGATGCATATTTATAGTGCTGTCTATAATTAAATCCGTTTCAATTAGGTTTTCCTGGTATTCCATTGTTTTTGTTTTTTGTTAAATATAATTGACTGATTAAAATTAAATGTTCTTCATAAATAATTTCAACCAGACTAATAAATATGAAACTATAAGTGATATGATGCCTGATTTATTAGAACGAAAAAATTAATAAGCCCGTGCAAATAAAACTCTTTGTGTGCTTGACTTCCCGGTTAAGATGCATTTGCCATCTTCGGGTATATTATCCAACGGAATACAACGTATCGTGGCCTTTGTAAGTTCCTTGATTTTATTTTCTGTGTCGCCGGTACCATCCCAATGAGCAGCAATAAAACCAGGCTTTTCATCTAATATTCGTACAAATTCATCCCAACTATCCGCTTTTGTAATTCTTTCTTCCCTGAAATTTTTTGCCTTAGTAAATATTGACGCCTGTATGTTATCAAGTAAAGTTATTATTTGTTCACTAAGACCATCAATACTAAAACTCATTTTTTCTTTGGTGTCCCTCCTGGCTACTTCCACTACATTATTGGCGAGGTCCCTTGCACCAATGGCTATACGAACCGGTACGCCTTTCATTTCATATTCTGCAAATTTCCATCCCGGCCGGTTATTATCATTGTCATCATATTTCACTGAAATACCAGCCGATTTCAACTGCTTCATTAATACTGATACTTTTTCATCAATCAGTTGCTTTTGCTCTTCACCTTTGAAAATGGGAACAATTACCACCTGGATGGGCGCTAATTTAGGAGGTAGTACCAATCCCTGGTCATCACTATGCGCCATCACCAATGCCCCGATGAGGCGGGTACTAACCCCCCAACTAGTAGCCCACACATAATCCAGTTTATTTTGTTTATCTGAAAATTTTACGTCAAATGCTTTGGCAAAATTTTGGCCGAGAAAATGGGAAGTGCCGGCCTGTAATGCCTTGCCATCCTGCATCAGGGCCTCTATGCAATAGGTATCTACCGCCCCTGCAAAACGTTCATTTTCCGACTTTACCCCTTTTATTACCGGCATGGCCATAAAGGTTTCTGCAAATTCTGCATACACATTCAGCATTTGAATGGTTTCGTCTACAGCTTCTTTTTCTGTTGCATGAGCGGTATGTCCTTCCTGCCATAAAAATTCTGTAGTACGTAAAAATAACCTGGTCCGCATTTCCCACCTAACTACATTCGCCCATTGGTTAATTAGCAACGGAAGGTCGCGGTAAGATTGTATCCATCCTTTATAGGTATTCCAAATGATGGCTTCGCTGGTTGGTCTTACAACCAGTTCCTCTTCCAGTTTCGCATCCGGATCAACCATTAATTTTCCCTTATTGTCAGGATCGGTCTTTAAACGGTAGTGTGTTACGATGGCGCATTCCTTCGCAAATCCTTCTGCATTTTTCTCTTCCGCTTCAAAGAGGCTTTTTGGAACAAAGAGTGGAAAGTAAGCATTTTGATGCCCGGTTTCTTTAAACATTTTATCCAACTGCTGTTGCATGTTTTCCCAAAGCGCATAGCCATAGGGTTTAATAACCATGCAACCCCGTACAGCACTGTAATCTGCAAGACCAGCTTTTATAACCAGGTCATTGTACCATTGGGAATAATCTTCCTGCATGCTTGTAATTTCTTTACTCATACCCGCACCTCTTCCGAGGTTAATTTTTTTAAAAATGATCAATTGGTTTAAAATACTTTTTTATTGAACCAGCAAGGTTCAACATTCTTTCTTTTTTTAGGTCAGAATTTCACACATTGATTTTCAATTTGCTATATCGATAGCCGGCCATTTGTTTTAGCACCACTTTAACATGAAATTTTTAAACTTTACACCATGATGGCAAAGAATTTGGACAATTAATTATGTTGCTTAAAACGCCACAAAAGTAGTAACTTCATCCTATAATAATTTTAATCAAATTATCATGAACTCAAAACTTTTACTTCTCGCAATTTTCGTAGCCGCTTTTAGCAGTTGCACCACACTATATAAATCCGGTCAAACCCCGGATGATGTTTATTATTCTCCTGTGCGAACTTACGGGGAAGATTCCAGGAAAGAAGAAACCAGGAAAGAGGAAAAAAGAGATGATGTGAGAAATTATAATTACGAGGACAGAACAATCCGTTTCGGAATTAATGACCGCCGTTGGAGGAATTTTGATAATGATTATGCCTACAATCCTTATAATTATGGATATAATTCCGGGTACTATTATAATCCGTATTATTGGTCCTACCCGGTCTATGGTGGCTATGTTTTTACAACCCCTGTTAACCCAAAAATTACTACCCCCCGAAAGGCTAACCTGGGTGGTTATAGTCCCAATTACAATAATACCTCTGTTAACACTAAAACCGGAAGTGTAAGGCCACCATCCAGGCAATATAACAACAGTAACAGGGGAAGCGCTGTAGGTAACGTGATCAGGCAGATTATTGCTCCCAGTAACAACGGTAACAATAACAGCTACAACAATTCAAACAACAACAATAGTAATAATTCATCCAATAATTCAAGAACCTATACGCCTTCCAACAGTAGCAGTAGCAGCAGTTCTTCATCCGGAAGCAGTTCATCCGGATCCGTTTCAAGACCACCAAGAGGAGGTGGCAATTAATTTAAATACCTAATATTATACTATTCATTTGGTGACTTGCTACCTTACTCGGTTGTCGCCCCTAAATACTATTGTTATGAAAAAATATATACTCTTGCCGGCATTATTATTTTGTAATTTCATTTATGCCCAAATACCTGAGGATGCATTGCGCTACTCCTTCTTTCCTCAAAACGGAACTGCACGAAGTTTGGCGATTGGCGGCGCAATGGGATCGTTGGGTGGTGATATTAACGCCATTTTTGTAAACCCGGCTGGCCTGGGCAATTACAAAACAGGCGAGTTTGTTTTTACCCCAGGATTTTTGATGCATACCAATAAAACAAACTACCGGGATAACCTGGGTAAGAGCAAGAAAAATAATTTTGCTTTGGGCCCAATTGGATTGGTATATGGTGCCAGTAACAGGTATAATCCAACTACAAGCCAGGCGATCAGTATTGCGGTAACCCAGACTGCAAACTATAATAATAGTGTTGGATATAGCGGCCTCAACAATTTTAGTTCATATAGTGAGCAATGGGCAGAACAGGTAGCCAAAAGCAATCTTACTATAGATGATGCTTTGAACAATCCTGATTTTGCATATGGATCTGCCCCTGCCTTATTCACCTACCTGGTAGATACCTTTAGAGTAAATGGTGCAGTACAGGTAAGAGCTTTACCTGAAAATATACTGGATGCCGGTCAGGCCCTTCGCCAGAAAAGCGAAATAAACACAAAGGGCGCTCAATATGAAGTTGCGTTGGGTTATGCAATTAATAAGAACGATAAGTTTCAGTTTGGGTTCACCGTTGGAATCCCAATTATGAATTATACCAATTCTACTAGGTTCACAGAAAGTGATACGTCTTCTAATCAATCCAATGGGTTTGGTTCTTTTACTTATACGGATGATTATACAACCAGCGGAGCCGGGCTTAATTTAAAATTAGGGATGATATTTAAACCGGTAGAGCATATCAGGCTGGGCTTTGCTGTACACACGCCAACCTATATGGTTTCACTAAAGGATGTAAGAACAACTACATTAAATACGGATACAGAAAATTACGAAGGGAAACACAATGTATCTTCTCAAACATTTACCAATAACCAGCCAGGCGAGAGCAAGTACAGCATGCTTACACCATGGAAAGTAATGGTAAGCGGCAGTTATGTGTTTAGAGAAATTGAAAATGTAAAAAGACAAAAAGGATTTATTACAGCGGATATTGAATACGTAAATCACAAAAGTTCTAATTTTTTCAGTGCCAATGAAACACCCACCGCTGATGAAAAAACATATTACAAATCGCTGAACCAGGTAATAAAAGATCAGTATAAAGGGAATTTTAATTTTCGTTTGGGAGGCGAGTTGAAATTTAATACTATCATGACCAGGCTTGGTTTTGCATACTATACCAATCCGTATAAAGAAACTGCATTAAAAGCAAACAGGATACTGGTTAGTGGAGGCTTGGGGTATCGCCATAAGGGAGTTTTTATTGACCTAACATATATTCATTCCATTAACAAAGATGTACATTTCCCTTACCGTTTGGAGGACAGGGCGAATACATTTGCAACCATCAATGATCAGCGGGGCAATATAGTTGCAAGCGTAGGGTTTAAATTTTAAGTAATGGATAATTGATAGTGGGATAATTGATATACATTCAAAATATTGAATCTTGTAATAAAGTCAATTTTAAAAAAATACAAAACATAAATCAGCCGGAAGTTTTTTACGCTCCATCCTTAAAAAAAATTTGTTGCCTGCCTAGTTTAATTTACTACTGTAAACGAGGTATAGACATGGGGTAATCAAAGTAACTTCTTGCTATAGCTTTCATGGGACATAACATTCACTTAGAATCCAAGGTTATTAAAAGGTTCGTAAATAAAAACAGGCAAGACAGATACTTACAATTTATTTTAACACAAAAGAACAGGCAGAAATTTATTAACGAACTTCCACATTTCAGGGATTTTAATTGGAGTTTGTTTGAAGCCCTTGACAAAAATGAAGAGCAAATTACTTTAATGATGCTAAAAAACAATAAGCTGTATGAAAAGCCTTGCTATATAATTAGTTTTGACCCGAGCATTGACACCAAAACAATGGAAGTGACAGATGCATTTAGAGAGGTAGTTAATTTTAATATGGGGACAATTCTTGTATTTGGTGACGCTGAGCTTGTATTATACGGAGGCGAAGAAATAAAATCAAGGTTTATCAGCATTCTGCCCAAATAAATGTAGTATGGCGGTTTCTAAAATTCAACACGGGGAGATAAGAAAAGTGTAAATTTTTAACAGTTAATCAACTTCACTACCTCTTCTAAGCCAGGTGTACACCACCTAACTTCTTTATCTTTTTTAAACCAGGTCATCTGCCTTTTGGCGTAATGCCGGGTATTTATCTTAATGGCTTCTGTTGCTTCCGTTAATGATATTTTTCCATTAAAGTAATCAAACAATTCCTTATACCCTACTGTTTGCAGAGCGTTCAAATGTTGATAAGATTCCAACTCTTTTACTTCATTCACCAAACCCTGTTGCATCATGACATCTACCCTGGTATTGATCCGTTGATTAAGTTCCGCTCTTGGCAATTCCAATCCTATTTTGATGATTGAAAAATTGCGGTGTGCTTTTTTTTGTGTTTGAAATTCAAGAATGGATTTGCCGGTAGATAACTTCACCTCCAATGCACGCATCAGTCTTTGTGGATTTTGTATTTCGCCAATTGAAAAATACAAGGGGTCTGTTTGCTGTACTTTCTTTTGCAACCAATCCAGGCCTTCTAACTCATATTCCGCTGTAATATTTTCTCTTATGCCTGGTGTAATTTGCGGAACTTCATCAATACCCTCACAAAACGTTTTTACATACAATCCGGTGCCGCCAACCATTACAGCTATATCCCGCTTTGCAAAAACCCGGTTCACTTTTTCCAGGGCAAATTGTTCAAATACAGCGGCATTTACGGATTCATGAATAGAATGGGAACTAATGAAATAATGAAGGACAAATGCTAGTTCTCCAGGAGAAGGTTTAGCCACACCGATATTCAGTTCTTTAAAACACTGACGGCTATCCGCAGAAATGATTTGTGTAGAATAATGTCGGGCTAATTCGATGGCAATCGCAGTTTTACCAATAGCAGTTGGCCCAACTATAATGATGCAGGTCTTTTTAATGGATAATTATTTAATTGATAATTGATAGTGCCTTCAATTAGTAGAGAAATGAATCATTTGAACAATTTTAAAAGCAAGGCCGGATAATTTAGCAATATAAAAATAGCAGCGAAAGAAAAACTGTAAGAATCAACTATTCATCAATTATCCATTAGTCAATTAAACCATTCGTCTAAAATTCTTCGGCTGCTTCTTCTCCTGTTGCCTCTTCGTCTGACTCTGTGGAATTGCCATCCTCGTCCTCTTCACTAAAACCTTCCATTAAAGCCGTTGGATTAAGGTCATATTTTTCCTCCACCTCCGCCAGGCGGCTATCTACCAATCCCTTGGTGCCATATTGTGAAGGAGCAATTCCTTCCTTGCGTATACAGGATGGGTAAGCCAATTTTTTATTTTCTTCTTTATCTACATTGA
Source organism: Chitinophagales bacterium (assembly GCA_038213285.1). Lineage (GTDB taxonomy): Bacteria > Bacteroidota > Bacteroidia > Chitinophagales > Chitinophagaceae > Ferruginibacter. Next base: position 12,450 of record JBBQTL010000059.1, on the reverse strand, counting down.
TCAGTTCAACCATAAATGTCCAGAACTTATTAAAATCATAGACATAAATAAATTTCTGGTTGGGATCCCTTATTTCAGATCCCATGGTTACATCTGCCATAATAAATGGATCTACCTTGTAGCTTTTATCTTCATACTTCTCCAGTGAAATTTCCCTTCCTCTCAACCAGTTGTCATTACTCCGATAAAAGGTAGCTTTATGTTTGCTGTCAAATTCGTAACATTTTAAGATGCATAAATGCAGATCTGCGAAATTCTGAGTGTGCTTAATAACCACATCTCTATAGATGCTTTCATCATCTTCCCAATAAACCCTGAAACGTAAAATAGCCATACCACGAAATTAATGCTTTAATTGATACTTGATAATGAGATCATTGATAAATATTCGAATTGTTGCCAGGTTAAAATAATTTATCTATTATCCATTAAATAATTTATCGATTAAAAAGACCATCAATGCAAACCGAGCTCTGTTGCTTTTTTATTCATATAATCAAGCGCAGCATCGAAGTTGTTAGGAATGTGCCCGTCTAATATTGCCTCCCTGATGGCATTTTTTAAATCGCCGATGATACGCCCCGGTGGCAAGTTATACCTTTCCATAATCATTTCGCCGGTAATAGGTGGCTGCCAGTTGCGCAACTGGTCGCTTGCTTCAACCTCTGCGCAACGTTTTCGTACCATCTCAAAGTTTTCGAGAAAGCGTTTTACCTTCTGTTTATTTTTTGAGGTGATATCTGCATTACACAAGGTCATCAATGCATCGAAATCTTCGCCGGCATCAAATAATAATCTCCGGATGGCAGAATCAGTAATGTTTTCCTTCGTAAGGCCTATTGGACGTAAATGCATTTCGACCATTTTACGCACAAATTTCATTTTTTCGTTGAGCGGTAATTTTAACTGCGTGAAAATTTTTGGCACCATCCTTCCGCCCAATGCCTCGTGCCCATGAAAGGTCCAGCCGTGGCCGGGTTCAAATTTTTTTGTGGCAGGCTTGGCAATATCATGCAATACGGCCGCCCACCTCAACCAAAGGTCATCGGTTTGTTCTGCTATATTGTCAACTACCTGCAACGTATGATAGAAGTTATCCTTATGTCCTTTACCATCAATATATTCGGCACCTGCCAATTCTACCATTTGAGGGAAAATGATTTTCAGCAAACCGCTTTGATATAACAGGTCGAAGCCAACAGAGGGCTTTTTGCAAAGTAGAATTTTGTTAAGTTCATCTGCAATGCGCTCACCGCTTACAATCTTTATACGCTGCGCATTTTCTTTAACTGCAGCAAATGTTTTCTCTTCAATGGTATAGTTCAACTGGGCGGCAAAACGGATTGCCCTCATCATGCGTAGTGGATCGTCAATGAACGTGATATTGGGATCCAGCGGAGTTTTCAAAATCCTATTTTCGATATCACTCATTCCATTGAACGGATCTACCAGCTCGCCGTAACTGGATTTGTTCAGGCTGATGGCGAGGGCATTAATGGTGAAGTCTCTGCGGTTTTGATCGTCTTCCAGTGTGCCGGTTTCTACCACTGGTTTGCGGCTGTCGTAACTATAACTTTCCTTTCGGGCGCCTACAAATTCAATATCTATCTGCGCTACTTTTATTTGAGCTGTGCCAAAATTTTTAAAAAAGCTCACATGTGGTTTTGGATTAAATTGTTGAGCAACCCCGTGTGCCAGCGCAATGCCATCACCGAGGCAAACAATATCCATATCCTTTGTAGGCCTGTTGATGATCTTATCCCGTACAAATCCACCAATCACATAGCATGGCATCTGCAGTTCTGCTGCCGCCGCCGCAATTTTTTGAAACAGCGTTAACTCCTTATCATCACATTGGATATACATAGCCTGCAAAAATAAGATTTTAATGTCTGATGTCTGATTTAATGATGGCTGATTTATTGATGTCTGATTTGATGATAGCTGATTTATTGATGTCTGATTTGATGATGCCTGATTTAATAATGCCTGATTTAATGATGCCTGACTGCAATGTTGCCTAATGAATTGTAATCTATTAAAATTTCGCTTTATGTTTCAAGCACGAGTAGAAGTAATATCAAAATAAGGGGCAGGCTTAGATCAGCAATGGTATGCAGTACAAGGGTGCGACGCCACAAATGACTCATTGAAAAACAAGTGCCGGGACAAAAAAATTAAAATAACAGCAACATGACTTTTATATATCCTTCCCGATAATTTTCACCAGCTTCATCACCATGTCGGTTGTCGGGTGCCTCCTTTTCTTTCGGCACCAATCTTGACAATATACAAATCCACCTTAAATGATCATTTAAAACCAGTAGTTTTGTCATTTTGACTCCATATTAAAAATTATGAATAACAGCTTTTATTTCCAGGGCCCCGAAGAAGAAATGGAATTTATGCCCATCATCCCCCTCAATGAAGACGATAGTGAAGATGCAGACACACAGCCAATTCCAACAGAATTACCTCTTTTACCATTGCGTAATACGGTTTTATTTCCAGGTGTGGTATTACCTATCACCGTGGGAAGAGATAAGAGTATAAAAGCCGTAAGTGATGCATATAAGGCTGACAAATTGATCGGTGTTATAGCGCAAAAAGACAGTGGCGTTGAAGAACCCACGGTAAGCGACCTGGAAGAAATTGGAACGGTTGCAAAAATTGCCAAACTTATTAAAATGCCGGATGGCGGAACCACCATTATCATCCAGGGTAAAAAACGGTTTAAAATAGATGAAATCACCAGCGAGGATCCTTACTTTAAGGCAAAGATTCAAACACTGGAAGAGGAAGTGTTGAAAAACGACAATGATTTTAACGCCATGGTGGGCAGTATCAAAGATCTCGCCGGGCAAATTGTACAAATTTCGCCCAACCTGCCGAGTGAAGCCGCCATTATTTTAAAAAATATTGAGAACCCTGCATTCCTGATTCATTTTGTAAGCAGCAATTTAAACAGTGATATTAAAGACAAGCAACGCCTGTTGGTAATCAACAATATAAAAGCAAGGGCAGAATTGTTGATGAACCTGATGCAAACTGAACTGCAGTACACCGAACTAAAAAATAAAGTAACTAATAAAACCCGTGCTGAGCTGGATAAGCAACAACGGGAATATTTTTTGCAACAGCAGATGAAAGCCATCAAGGAAGAATTGGGGGGTGATAATGTGGCGGAAGTAAAGGAAATGCTGAAGAAAGCCGAAGGAAAAAAATGGCCGAAAGCTGCTATGGAGATGTTTCATAAAGGGGCAGAGAAACTGGAAAGAATGCATCCCAGTACCCCGGATTATTCGATCGTTTACAATCACCTTGACCTGATGCTGGACCTGCCCTGGGAGGATTATACACCAGATTCCTACGACTTGAAGAAAGCAAAGAAAATACTGGATTTTGATCATTATGGGATGCATAAAATTAAAGAGCGCATCCTTGAATATCTTGCGGTGTTAAAATTAAAGGGCGATATGAAAAGCCCGATCCTTTGTTTTGTGGGCCCTCCCGGTATTGGTAAAACCAGCCTGGGGAAAAGTATTGCCCATGCCATTGCCCGGAAATATGTACGGGTAAGTCTTGGCGGATTGCATGATGAAAGTGAAATCCGGGGCCATCGCAAAACCTATATTGGCGCAATGCCCGGAAGAATTGTCCAATCGATTCGTAAAATAAAGAGCAGCAACCCGGTGATGATACTGGATGAGATTGATAAAGTAGGTAATGACCATCGGGGTGATCCGTCTTCTGCCCTGCTGGAAGTATTGGATCCGGAGCAGAATAATACTTTTTATGACAATTACCTGGAACTGGAATATGATTTAAGCAAAGTGTTGTTTATTGCAACTGCCAACAATATCAATAATATTCAACCGGCTTTAAGGGACCGGCTGGAGATCATCGACCTGAGTGGTTATGCAGTGGAAGAAAAAATTGAAATTGCCAGGCAACATCTGCTACCCAAACAACAGGAAGCCCATGGCCTTAAAAATGTAACTATCAAAGTAAGCGATCGGGTAATTGAAAAAATAGTGGAGGATTATACAAGGGAAAGTGGTGTACGTGACCTGGACCGGCAATTGGCCTCCGTAATGCGCAACCTGGCCAAACAGTATGCTACCAAAGACAAATTAAAACCAACCCTTACCCAGGCAGACGTGGAAAAAATATTGGGTAAGCCCCGATATAGCAATGAAATGTATAAAATTGCCAATATGGCCGGAGTGGCTGTGGGGCTTGCCTGGACTTATGTTGGTGGTGATATTCTTTTTATAGAAATCAGTTTGAGTGATGGTAAGGGAGAATTGAAAATGACTGGTAACCTGGGAAATGTTATGAAGGAAAGTGCCACAACGGCCTACACCTGGTTACAGGTAAATGCAAAAAAACTGAACATTGATCCGGAAATGTTTAATAAGAAAAACATACATATACATGTGCCTGAAGGTGCCGTACCCAAGGACGGGCCCAGTGCGGGAATAACCATGATGACTGCATTGGCAAGCGCATTTACCGGGCGAAAAATTAAACCTTACCTCGCAATGACTGGAGAAATTACTCTACGCGGACAGGTATTGCCTGTAGGTGGAATTAAGGAAAAAGTGTTGGCGGCAAAACGTGCAGGCTTAAAAGAAATTATTATGTGTTGGCAGAATGAAAAGGATGTGGTGGAAATTAATCCCATTTTTATTAAAGGCACCATATTTCATTATGTAAAGACTATGCAACAGGTGCTGGATATTGCATTAACTTAAAATTGGCATTTTAACAATCTTTAACAAAAAAAAATAAAAAAATAGCAAACCTTTTACAACCAAATCACGTTATTACTGTTATAATAAGTATCAACATATTCATGTTGGTTGTTTTAAGGGTTAAAGATATCCCCTCCGGTTCCCCGGCGGGGATTTTTTATGTGTCTATCCCTACCCAATAAAAGATCGGGACCTTGTTCCGGAGAGTTGGTCAATCAACCCAAACTGACTGCATATCTTTTAAACTTGGGAATTGTATAACCTTGTTGATCATCTTTCCGCAGGCATGAGGCGTAATATTTTAGAATGGCTTAACCCTTGCAGAGTGGCAACGTCTAAATATTTATACCCTTTGATCAATACATTTTGATTCCTTTTCCTATATTCATCGCATGAAATACAAACTATACTTTCTTACCGGTATTTATTTTTTGATTGCGATGGCTGGCTTTGCTCAAAAGTCCAATAATTCAGTAGCCACTGGTAAGTTATTTATTATCGGAGGCGGTAGCCGTTCTGCTGATTTAATGAAATCACTTATTGCAACAGCGCAATTAAAAGAAAACGATTACATCGTAGTTCTACCAATGTCATCGGCAGAGCCTGATAGTTCCTTTTATTTTATTGAAAAGGATTTAGCAAAAGTTTGCTCCAATACCATCACCAACCTGAATTTTACCAGCCAATTGGTAACGAATAAATCCTGGCTCGACTCCCTGGGAAAGGCGAAACTGATTTTTATTACCGGCGGTGACCAGAATCGTTTTATGAAAATAGTTTTAAATACACCTGTACAGCAGGCGATTGCTGCTGCTTATGCAAAGGGCGCTACTATTGCCGGTACCAGTGCAGGAGCTGCGGTGATGAGCCAGCAAATGATTACCGGGAGTGAGTTTTCAGGTGATACGGTTCGTTCCGGTTCGTTCAAAAAAATACAATATCACCTGGTTGAAATAAAGGAAGGTCTTGGATTAATAAAAAATGCCATTATCGACCAGCATTTTATAGCGAGGAGCCGGTACAACCGATTACTGTCGGTGTTGGCGGAGTACCCCTCCTACCCTTGTATTGGTATTGATGAAGGAACTGCGATTATTGTGCAGGGTAAAAAATTAACGGTAGCGGGTGAAGGCCAGGTGATAAAACTGTCATTGCCTCCAAAAAGAAAAAGTACCGTAAAGCCAACCGGGCTTGTTAACATGCGAAATGTACAATTGGATATTCTTGTTGCAGGAGATGTTGTTGTGCTTTAATGAAAGTTTTTCATACGTCAAGTCAACAGCCATCTCAAACAAATTTAATTTTCGGGGTAGTATTTTAAACAGTGCTTTAACAATTCAATTACCGTTTGATATTTTTTTAAATTGTATTCAAATAACTTTGTGTTGAATCAAAAAAAACAGTATCATGAAATTAAGAAATATTCTATTTCTGGGCCTCGCTTCCGGGTTTTTATTTACTTCCTGTGTAAGTAAAAAAATATTGAAAGGCGAGCAGCTACGATATGTTCAATTGCAGGCCGAACAAACCAAACTACAGGAAGATTTAAAAAACTGTACTGACCTGAATACAGAAAATTCACGTAAGAAAGCGGTATTGGAAGCAGAGATAGGCGGCTTGAAAAAACAAATTGATTACCTGAAGGAAAACAATAACCAGGCCCTGAAGCAACTGGAAAACCTATCCGTAATCTCGGGTTCACAAGCAGAAAGTATTAAAAAATCTTTAGATAATATCGGCGCCAAAGACTCCTATATACAGGGCTTACAATCCGCCCTCAACCGGAAAGATTCTCTAAACCTGGTATTGGTTACCAATTTAAAAGGTGCCATTGGAAACTTAGATGACCAGGATATCAATATCAAAGTAGATAAGGGTGTTGTGTACATCGATATTTCTGATAAGTTATTATTTAAAAGTGGCAGTTTTGATGTGACCGACCGGGCAAAGGAAGTATTGGGGAAAGTGGCATTGGTGTTGAAAAATCAACCTGATATTGAATTTATGGTAGAGGGCCATACCGATAACGTGGCATATAAAAGCACCGTGCTGTTGGACAACTGGGACCTGAGTGTAAAAAGGGCCACCTCTATTGTTCGCATTTTACAAAAACAATATGGACTTGATCCTACTCACATGGCGGCATCCGGTCGTGGCGAATACAAACCCGTGGCAGATAACAGCACCGCTGAAGGAAAAGCCTCCAACCGGAGAACAAGAATTGTAATATTACCGCAACTTGACCAATTTTTTAAGCTGCTGGAAAAAAAATAAGCAGGAGTAATAAAATAAAAAGCCACCATTCAACAGGTGGCTTTTTATTTTAGTCGTTAGGTTACTGTAAGTTTATTTGATTTTTGTAAATGCTGTCACGTATTTATCAATATAGAACTGCCTTGATTTAGATTTGTACTGCATCACAAACCGAGGATGTTCCAACGCAATGATTTTACCGAAGAATTGATATTCTTCATTTACCTGCCGCAGAAATTTTTCATTCTTTCCATTCCCAAAGCAAAAGCATACATCTGTATCTACTCCAAAAGCAATCTGTTTCCGGATACTCCCAATTATAAAATCAAACACAGCATTGGTCAATTCTTTACTATCATAATAGTTATAATTAACTTCTTTTCCCCGGGCCCCTGTAGCAGTAAACCCTAATGGGCAAATAGAGTTGATATAAAAATTATTGTAGAATGCCTCTACCCCACCATACCCATCAATTACTTCATAAACAAACACGGAGGAAGGCTCATGGGTTTCCCTGCCCGGGTATGGGATTTGGCATTTTTCTATTAATCTTTTGGTATCTGTAAATGGAATGCCTGTTACGCCACCGCCAAACCTGCCGGGATTGATACCCAATATTAAATGGCGTGGTTGGGTATCATTATAATATTTTTTATAAAATAAAGATGACAAGGGAAGAATGTTTTTATCCTCCTTAAACGGGTTCATCATGCTGATGCCCGCAGGTAGTTCTCCTTTGAAATCAACCTTTTTGTTAAATGCAATTACCTTATCCGCAAATGTTTTCATAAAAATGTAATCCTAAAGAATAAAAAGGATATTGAAATGTATGCAAACATTTTTATTTTATTGACTGTAAATAAATAAAATAGGTGGCAACTGAAAGTTACCACCTATTTACCATTGAATTCGTCTGCCTAGTTAATCACTATTTCACGTTGCTCCGGTTGTTTACCGGGTATCAACGGAAGGCTTACCTGCAACACCCCATCCACATATTTGGCGGCGATGTTATTGGCATCAATTGACTCATCCAGGTCAAAGGTTCTTTCAAAACCTCCCCGGCTGTATTCTCTTAAGATCCAGTCAGGTCGTGGAAAGCCATCTGGTGGAAGATAAGAAACCGTTAGTTTGGAACCTTTTACATCCAGGTGAAAATGTTCCCTGATGCGGCCCGGCGCAAACACCAGCATTTCGAAACTGCTGTCTGTTTTGTAAATGTTTACTGAGGCCCTTTGCATTGAACGGATCAGCAGTCCACTTTTGCGTGGTTGGTTACTGCTTCCATAATAGTTGCCTTTTGCGGCACATGACTCATTGTGGTGCATGTTCTTTCGTTTTAAATTAAAAAAAATTGTTACACTATTGAAGACGAATGAGTGAAGGGGATATTTTAAATTAGATGTGGGAATTTTGAGATATTCCTAGATTGGGATATTCTGGTGCCAACTCAAAATACCAGCTTGATAATTTCTTAAAATTGATAAATTTAATCCGAGATTCGAATACTTCCAATCTCATATTCATCAATAAAATAAATCAATCTATGGTTGATATAGCATCTTTTAAAAACATGGCACTCTCTTTCCCGGAAACAGTGGAACTACCCCATTTTGAAAAAGCATCTTTCAGGGTTAAAAATAAAATATTTGCTACCCTTGATACCGTCAACCAAAAGGCTTGCCTTAAATTTTCTGAAATTGATCAGTCCGTTTTTTGTGCCATTGATGCTGAAATGATTTACCCGGTAGATAATAAATGGGGCAAACAGGGCTGGACTTTTGTGGAACTTAAGAAGGTTAAAAAATCCTTGCTGAAAGATGCTCTATCAAAGGCGCATATGGAAGTGGCATCAGCAAAAATTAAATCAAAAAAATAAACTGTAACCATTAATCTATTTAAATATGAAAAAAGCTGCCGGTACAAAGGAAGCCCCATGGGTATTGAAAACTCCACCGGGCTCATCAGCATTTACGATGTATAATGACGAAAGTAAGTCTCCGCCAGTATTGGTTTGTACCGTGAGCAAAACAATTTTGCATTATGATAACAAATGCCTGGATGACCTTCATCAAATGTTGAAAAAGTATGGAGACTGGATGGAACTGGGCAGTGCAGACGAACAGAAGCCCGCCAAAGAAGGAACGGTAGAAGCATGGGGACGTGACCCGGATAATCCCAATGGCGGATGGTACGGATTAAAGACGGGATTCCGTGGCCGGTTTGGCATGTATATTCCGCCATTAATGGAATTATTGGGATTGGCAGAACTGGAACATCATCCTAAAAATAACCGGATGAGGGCTTTGTGATCAGCAGGGTTCGGAAGGGATAGCTTCTTTATAAAGCGCAATTAAAGACCCTCAATGGTATAGAGTACAAGCATGTTGCGCACCGATTTTCAATAGATATTCTGCTGCCCGGACAATACAGAAAACAAAGAAAGCGTAGCATCACTTATGACCGCTTTCGGTAATTTAATATGGCCCAGCTATTAAAAAATACAGCCAGTCCCAATACAGATAACAAATGATATTTGATATCCGTAAAACCACTCCCTTTTAGCACAATCATCCGCATCACTTCTATAAAATAAGCAACCGGGTTTACCTTGGTGATCCATTTGGCCCATTCGGGCATGCTGTCGATAGAAGTATATAAACCGCCGAGCAACATGAACAGCATCATTATAAAAAAGCCTACAAAAGTTGCCTGGGTCTGTGTTTCGGCGTAGGTGGATACCAGCAGGCCAACGCCGAGTAAAGCAACCAGGAACACCATAGCAAACAGGTAGATTAGCCCAATATTTCCAATTGGTATAATTTGATAGAATAATCTTGATACCAATAACCCAATGGTTAGTGTTGCCAAACCCATGATCCAAAAAGGGATGAGCTTTCCTATAATAAAAATAGATTTATGGATGGGTGAAACGTTGATTTGCTCAATGGTGCCTATCTCTTTTTCCTGTACAATATTTAGAGAAGATAGAAAAGTCCCGATCATGGTAAGCAGGGTAACCAATATACCGGGCACCATAAAATCCTTGTAATTCATGGTGGGATTATACCAGTTGGATGAAGTGATTTCAATGGTGGGTATGGCGTTAAATGCTGGAAATGTCATCCACTGCATTTGAATCTCCGTATTAAAATCCCGAATGATATTGGCGGCATAAGCGCCACCCAGGTTTGCCTTGGTTCCGTTTACCGCATTTACGGCGAGTAGCATCGTCCCTTTATTTTCCCTCACTAAATTCTTTTCAAATCCCTGTGGAATTTCAACGATCAGATCAGCTTTGTCCCTTTCAATGGCGGTGATTGCTTTTTGATAGGATGGTGAATAATCTGTAAGGATAAAATAACCGGATGAGGTAATTTTTGAAATGAATTTTTGTGAATAAGATGAATGGTCGTGATCAACAATACTCAGCAACACATTCTTCACTTCGAAATTGGCGGCAAATGGAAAGATCAATAACTGAATAAAGGGCATCACCAGCACTGACCGGAGGATGGCGGGGTTACGAAACACCTGCCTGAATTCTTTTTCCAATAAAAATAATAATTGGTTCATGCCAGGCGGGTTTTAAATTTTGATAAACTAATAGACAGGAAAAACAGGGTCATTCCAAATAGTATCAGCGTTTCTTTCCATACTGTTTTAAATCCCAGGCCTTTTATCATTACATCTTTTACAATGATAAAAAACCATTTGGATGGCACCAGGTTAGATGCGATCTGCAAAGGCTTTGGCATACTTTCAATTGGAAACATAAAGCCACCCAATAACAAAGTAGGCAATAACAGGCCCATCAGGGAAATCATCAGTGCCGTTTGTTGAGATGCGGTTATGTTCGAAATCATTAAGCCCAGCGAAACAGCGGTTGCTATAAACAGCAGCGCCTCGGCCATCAGCAACAACAAGCTACCGTTGATGGGCACTTCGAGTAAGGTTACACTTACCATTAAAATAGTACTCACATTTACCAATGATAAAAATATGTAGGGAATAGCCTTGCTTAAAATAAACAACAAAGGTTTCAAGGGAGATACCAGCAATACTTCCATGGTATTAATTTCCTTTTCCCGTACAATAGCTACCGAGGTCATCATAGCAGAAATTAATATCAGGATCATCGCCATTACACCAGGAACAAAATTGTAAGCGCCTTTTAATTGCGGATTGTATAACATGTGCAATTGTGGAGTTACCAGGTAGGGTGTTTGTACCAGCACATTTAAATCGCTTTGATAGTCCCTGATAATACTGGTGGCATAATTGGTAACGGTGGTGGCTGTATTTGGGTCGGTGGCATCGGCAATCAATTGTACGGCTGCATGATTACCATGTAATAAATCTTTTTCAAATTCGGGTTGAAAAACCACTACCAGCCTTATTTTACCAGTCTTGAATACGGTTTCTATTTCTTCCTGTGTATGTATGATTTTCGCCACATTAAAATACCGGCTGGCATCCAGGCGCTGAATGATCTTTGCGGTCGTAATATCTTTTGAGTTATCGAAAATGGCGATATTGGAATCTTTAATTTCATTGGTAAGGGCAAAGCCAAACAAAATAATCTGCACAATGGGCATCATAATAATGATCAGCAATGACTTCCGGTCACGGAAAATGTGATAGAATTCTTTTTGTACAAATATGATGAATTGTTTCATTTTTAATATTTTATTCGTGACGTGTGCTGACCTAATTTTCGTCCTCTTCTCTTCCGAAAAAACCATGACCTGCGACAAACGCGAGGAGGCGGTGTATTATCCCTTTGATAAATTTTTTTGTCTTCAAACCAGCTTTAATGCCTAACCGAACTTTGCCTTTGTTATATCATTATCCCCATGTTCATTTATCTCTATATGCTAATGTGCCAGTAACTCATCCAATAATAAAAAATGATAAAATTTTAATGCACCTGCTTTTACCCCCCTTCGGATGGGCATGGGGAGGCCGCTTACTCTGCCCTCTTTGCTCCCCTTGCCAGTTGCAAAAACACTTCATCCATCGACTGTGCATTAAATATTTTTTTCAAGTTTCGGGGTGTATCTAATGCCTCAATTTTCCCATCTACCATGATGGATACCCGGTTACAGTATTCTGCTTCGTCCATATAATGTGTAGTTACAAAGATGGTGATCCCTCTTTCGGATGCCTGGTAAATCAGGTTCCAGAATTCACGGCGGGTGATGGGGTCAACACCACCGGTAGGCTCATCCAGGAATACCACTTTTGGTTCATGAAAAATGGCTACAGAAAATGCCAGCTTTTGTTTCCAGCCAAGGGGTAATGATTTTACCAACACATTGGCTTCTGAAGAAAGATTCAATTGTTTCAGCAAAGTCTCCGTTTTTTCTTTTATCGATGAACGGCTGATGCCATAAATGCCGGCATAAAAGCGAATGTTTTCCTTCACCGTAAGGTCTTC
>JBBQTL010000058.1:0-24869 GCA_038213285.1 Chitinophagales bacterium | reverse complement strand
GTTTTAATAAACCTTAGCAGCGTTTATGGCTGCACCACTTCCACCCACTTACCGTTAACTCCCGCCGTAATACTATTATCATACATGGCTTCAGTAAATGTACCTGGTAAAAAATAGCGGCCCAAATAGGAAGCGTTTAGTTGTATAAAATAAATGAGCGTTTCATTCTCCCGAATGTTGAAATAGGTGTACACCCGGTCATCCCGAATATCCTGGTAAGTGGATGCCGACGATTTGAATTTACCTTCGCCACCCAGCATACGTGCATTTAATATTTCCCAGCCGCTGGGGAATATTTGTGTTAATGCCATCTGTGTATAATAGCCCCGCCTGCCCGGATTACTGACAACCACCTTTGCAATAAAATCTGAGCCCTGGGTTAGTTTATTGATGTCAATTGCTGTCCCATCCTGCGAGATATAGCTTACACTCATATTTAAAACCGCAGGGTTATTATTCACCTTTAAGCTATCACCGCTTAATGGCTGCCCCTGGGTTATTAAACGAACATATAATGTGTTGCTTCCTTTGTTGGTTATTACAACATTACTGCTGCCATTTTTAAATACCACAGGCAACTGGCGGATGTACGCAGCGGAATTGATATCCGTCGATTTGCCATCTATACTAGCTGCCGAAATTATTTTAGCACCCGATGGATTTTTACCACAATACTTTGCAATGGCTATTAATGCGTAGGCGGTGGTTTGTGTGCTGTACCAGCTATCCTGCGATAGTTTTGCTGCGATGGTGGGCAACAGTTCGGCGGCCTTTGTACGCCTGCCCATGAGGGTTAATGTTTCCAATACCATTGCCTGGTCTCTTAGGTCGGAGCCAAAAGTGATGCCCGGTGAAGGGCGGCTTTCAAATGATGTGGGTAAGCCGCTCACCAGGTCTAAGGCAGCATTATTTTGTCCGGTTAACTGGTAGGCCGCAGCCAGTCGCCATTTTGCTTCGGGTGATAAATATTTGAATTCTTTTAAGCGGTTCATTGCGCCAAGCTCGGGCGCTTTTGCCAATGCCAGGGTAAATAACCGATAAGCCTGCGACAGATCACCTCCGTAAAAATTAGTAGTGGATGGTGCCCATGCACTTGCTTTTCCACGCTGGTAATTTTTCCATTGCTGCAACATATAATCACTTACGAGATAACCATTATTTTGCGCCTCTGTTAAAAAATGGCCGGCATAACTGGTACCCCATTCGTCGCTCTCATTACCACCGGGCCAGTAGCTAAAACCTCCATCCGGCCGCTGGAAATTTTGCATTGTTGCAATGCCTGCCTTGATATTTTTTTCTATCTGCGACTTTTTATAATCATCCAGGTCGGTGAGTTGATTTAATACCAGTTGGGGAAATACTGCGGAGGTAGTTTGTTCTATACATCCATGTGGATATTGAATTAAATAATTCAGTCTCTTCTGGAGATTCATGGACGGCACACTGGAAATTTCGACCACTGCCGTGCTGGTTGCCGCCACTCCGATTGGAGATGCAATGGTTTTCCATTGCTGGCCCGGCGATAATACCATTTCGCTTACACTGGTTACCGGTGGATTCGGATTTCGAATATCCAGCTCCACTTCATAATCCGCCTTCTCACTGCCAGATGAAGCCGTCAATTTTATCTTACCAATACCCGTATTTGATTTTACCATTACATCAAAATAAACCATCTGCTCACCTGTAGATGAAAAGGTGATGGCCTGCGAATTATTACCCACCACCTGTAGGTATGGATTAGATTGTAAACTTACTTTTACATTCTTAATAGTATTCTCCATTGCGAAAACCGTGACTGGCAATTTGATGGTTTCGCCCGGCCCTAAAACTCTTGGCATGGTAGCCAATAACATCAATGGTTTTTTTACGGCTACTGTCTTTTCTGTAAATCCGTAACTACCCTCGTGTGCAGCCACCACCATTGCCCTTACCGATCCAATATAGGAAGGCAGCGTAAATGTTTGTGTTTGCTTTTGCCCGCTTTTTAAATGAAACGGACCAAGGTATTTTACCACTGGTTTAAACCGATTGGCTGTTTTTTGTTTAACCGGTCCTCCCTCCGCATCTCCACCAATGGTTAAGATACGCTCGAGGTCTCCGCCCCATGCGCCAATCACATAATCAAACATATCAAAACTCTTTACGCCCAATGCTTCCCTCGCATAAAAAGCGCCATGTGGGTCAGGTGTTTTAAACCTTGTAAGATCCAGCAATCCTTCGTCTACGATAGCTACCGAATATGTCATTTCTTTTCCCTGTTGTTCACTTACAGTAAAGGATACAGCCTGCTCCGGACGAATACTATTGGGCATATTGATGACGGGCTTTAGAATGGTATTTTTATCTTCTACAAAAATCGGGATGGATCCATACATCCTGATTGGGAGATCATTGATGGTTTGAGCATGTGGCTGTAGCAAACTAACAGTCGCATAAACATTGGGCGCCATTGATGCATCGGTTTTAAATTTTACCAGTGTTTGACCGGGGGTAGTTTCCTGCCAGAAAGATTTGATGACTTTGGTGCCGCTTTCGAGGCTTACTAAAATTCTTCCACCCTTGCTTCCCGGAATGTTTAAGGTCACTTCTTCCCCTACATTGTATTTTTCCTTATTGCTGCTAAAAGAAAGCATCGAGGCGGCTGTCTGGTCATCGTTGCCTTCCCTGCTTTGCCAGCCCGGTTCATCAATGTATAAAGTTGAACCCGTGGTGTGGCCGCTCTTTAAATCCTTTATTAAAACGAGGTAACGCCCCCACTCGTTTTCGGAAACTCCAAATTGCGACTGGCCACGTCCACCGGTTAAGTGTACCGTTTGTTTGAACAGTAATTTATTGTACTCATTTTGTGTAAAGTTGCTTAGGTTATCCCCGTTATCATCCCACCACCAACGCCATTGTATGCGGTAGAATTGTACTTCCACATCATTATTACCTGCTATCAAATTGCCCCGGTTGTCTACATTTACAATTTGCATCGTATGGTTTTTACCAGACAGTAAAAAATCAAACGGCTTTTCTCCTGCCGGTAATTTTATTCCTACATAGCTATTGTAGGGGCTATAGGGAATGCTCATATTATCAATACTGAATGCACCGCCCGGTTCAAAAACTTTTATGACCATATTGGCATTCAGCATACCCGGTGCGCTTTCATCCGTTTCAAAATTTGGTTTTAATACCGCATTGCCTTCCGCATCCAACGTGCCATCAAAAATGGTTTTGCTTTGGGTAGAATAATTGGCAGTTGGGTTATCAAAATCATACCCGTCAAATTTTGGGAAACTAGTTTTCCGGGCATCAAGTGATGCATCAATTTTCGCTTTTAAATTTTTACCCAATGCCCCAAAAAGCCATTTGGCATGGAGGTTTCCCGTTGCGGTGCTTCCAACACCCAGCACAGCATCCTTTCCAAAATCCACATTAATTTTTAAGCGGTTGGGCATTACCGTTTCTACCTTAATTCGCTTCTCAAAATTGGCACCACCTACTTTTATTTTTGCCAGCCAGTTGCCTGTAGGTGCTGCGGCATCCGTAGTGGTTTTGAAAAGATAAAAACCATCTTCCGCATTATTTTGCACTGCATGTTTATATAACTGTCCCTGTGGTGTAAATAAACTAAACTCTACGGGATGATCTTTAGGTAATTTTTTCTCTTTGTCTTCAATGATGCAATTGAGGTACATCGTATCGCCGGGCCGCCATACGCCCCGTTCGCCAAAGATGAATCCCTTGATGCCATTTTTTACATCTTCCCCACTCACATCAAAGCGGCTTAATGCCAACGAACTTCCATCATCTAATTTCAAATAGCCTCTTTCATTTCCTTTTTTGGCAACCAATAAATATGGCTTCCGTTTCAAGTCAATATTTACAAAACCATCACTTCCACTCTTGCCTGAAGTCACAATGGCTTGCTGGTAATCCATCACTTCCAGGTCAACCCCGCTCATTGGTTCGGTAGTTAAAATATTGCTTACCGCTACCAGTAATGAATTGTCAGTTCCCCGCTTTGCAGTAAGGCCAATATTGCTTGCTAAAATATTCCTGCTGGCCCACCTGTCTTTGTTGTAATACGATCCGCTATTTGGATCGTCCCGCTGTTCCCAATTATAGCCATAGGGATAATAAGAATCATACCTGTCCCAGAAAATATCGTCGTCATCAACGCTGCTTCGGTTGTATGAATCATATCCTTCATCCCGCTCCTGTTCATTATCCTCCTTATTTATAGTATCAACAGACTGGTACAAAGAATACTCCGGTCTAAAGCCGATGGTTACCCGATAAATAGCGCCCTGTTCCGTTTTTAGAAATTTATCAATGTCCAAAGAGAAGCGCTGGTGTTTGTGCAGGTCGAGGGATTTATCATCATCCAGCCGCAATGTTTTTTGCACGATTGGTTTAGCTACCCTTCTTAATTCTTCGTTTCCACCTATATTATTTTCCTGTAGAAACTGTGGCACATTGTTCTCTACAATTTTTATGATGCTGATGTCGACCGCATTTAAATTGATGGCATCAAATGGCAACACCAGTCTGCCTGAATTGGGAAGGATATTTCCCTTGCCATGAATTTTTACAGCAGGTAATTTATTTTCAAAATTGATGTTGGATGTAAAGCCTTTGTCCAGTATATCGCCCCAACTATTTTTTATTCCTGCATTAATATTTATGGTGTAATTACCATCCAGCTTGCCGTTAGTAAAAACTTTTACTTCGCTTCCGTTAATGGTGTAGGAGATATCGGATTGGTTGCTCATGGTAATCAAACCGGTCACATCCTGCCCTACTGCTATTGGATCGCTAAATTGAACGGAAGCATATTGCTGGGTCTCGTTCATTGCTACTACATTCAGCACTTTATAATCTCCCGCAGCAGGAACTGCAATTATAGCTTCGCCTTTCACTTCCATATTCATTGGCTTGCCATTCCATGTAAGCAATAAGTTCTTTACATTAGTTCCCCTTTCAATATTATCAATAGTATAAATATGCGATTTAGCGGCATCGTTGTGCTGCCAGTTTATTTTTACAATCCGGCCATCGAACGTAGCTGCCAATAATTGTTCAATATCTTTTCCTGTTTCTACATCTGCAGTTTCCAGCATCCCGCTGAGGTTCATTTTATTTTTTGTACCATTGCTTCTCAGGCCATACTCCGTAACCTTAAAAGAAGGCTTTACTGTTTTCATATTAAACCGAAGGTTGCTGAATTTGTCGGGCACTTTAGTCACCTTCGCAAGCCTAAAATTTACTTCATATACCTTATCCGGCGCCAGCCATTGTTCGGGTTTAAATTCAATGGTACGGGCATTTAGCCAATAGGCTTTCCCTTTAACAGCGGGTGAAAAATCAAATAGTTTGTCCGTGAGCTCTTCGCCTACGGTATGCGTAGTATTGGCATCGGCTGCAAGCCTGATACTGATGGTACTTGTTTTGGAAACTACGCCTGTTGTGTAGGCATCAATGTATTGGCTGAACGCAGGATCCACCTCAATCCATTTGTCTTTTTTGTTGCAGGAAAATAAGGTAATGATAAGGGTAAGGCTTAGCATACTGTTCAAAAAAGCTGACGGGAACTTTTCAGGGAGTTGAACACAATCGGGGTTCATATTATTGTTGGTATTTGTTTGTTCAGTATAACCAGGTCGGTTACACTGTTGAAGGTATGATGATGTAAATGTTATACGAAAAATTGGATTGGGCAATGACTGAAGTAAAAACTTTAGTTAAATGATCCGAAAATAAAAATGAATCTTTTGTGAGAAAGCATACGAGTTACTTCCTGAACCGCTTATCCGGTTGCCTGAAACCGCAATGTACCGAATAAGTAATCACCGCATCATTTTCCACTTCATATACAACCAGGTAAGGAAAGCTTTTTAACTCGACATCCTGTACAATACGTTTCTTATCATAAAACCGTAATATTCGGGATGCTTACTTATTTCATTAAATCGTTTCATCCATTCTGCCATAAAACGGTCACTTAATCCATGGTTTATTCCTTCATAATAATTATTTGCTTCGGACGCATCTTCGGCAGCAGCATTTAATACGATTAGCCGGTAAGCCATTTATAATTTATTTTGGCCAACACAATCAATCAATTGCTCTACCGATAGCAATTGTTCTTCGCCATTTTTATACTCTTCACGGCGCCGATATATTGTTTCAAGTTCGTCCGGGCTATACAAATAATCTTTTGGAATGCTATCCTTGAGTATAGTATAGATGGCTTCGAGTTTTTTATCATCCGCCGTATCTATGTATTCATGCAAGGTTTCTCTTATTTGTACGTCTGCCATAATTTAATGTTTAACCAAATTTATCATTTTTTTGCCGTTTCAAAAGAAAAGAATAAAGATGCCAATTTACATAATACTGCCAGTCTTTTAACGCCAAAATCCCGGGAACCTTCCTGAATATCAGTGTCAGCCAGTTACAATCAATTCGCAATTAACTTCCACATCATCAATCGTTGCGCCCATTTTTTTATAAAAACCAATGGCCTGCTCATTCCATTTAGAAACCTGCCATCGAAGTTTTTTGCAATATTCATTTTTCCCTAGTTCAATAACGGCCTGTAAAAGTTGGAATCCCACTTTTTGTTTGCGGTAGTGCGCTGTTACGTAAAGATCATCCAGGTAGATTCCTTTGCCACTCCAGGAATAGAATGTAAAGTAGAAGGATGCAAATCCTATGATCACCCGGCTTGCAGTTTCGGCAACAAAACATTTAAAAAAATTCTGTTCTTTTTCCATCTGATCCAACGTGATGGTTACTTTCTGTGGAGTTTTTTGAAAAATAGCAAACTCGTTTATCAGGGATATAATTGCCGGAAAATCGCCTTGATTTGCTTTTCTTATGATTATGTTCATGTTACTTTGTTTATAAAAAAAAATGCCACCATAACAAAATGGTGGCATTACAAATTACTCATTTTATTTTCTCAGGTTTAAATCATCTGGTTTCTCAGCAGGTCTTCAAATACATCTCTTTTGCGAATGAGTTTGGGTTTGCCATCTATCACCATTACTTCTGCAGGTTTTAACCTGGAATTAAAATTGGAGGACATTTCAAAACCATAAGCGCCGGCATTATTGAAAACAAGGTAATCACCTTCCCTCACTTCATGCAGTTTGCGATCCCAGGCAAAAGTATCCGTTTCGCAAATATTGCCTACCACATTATATATTCTTTCCGCTCCTCTCGGGTTACTGATGTTTTCGATATGATGATAGGCTTCGTACATCATTGGGCGTATCAGGTGATTGAAGCCACTGTTGACCCCTGCAAAAACCGCTGCCGGTGTTTGCTTGATGACATTTGTTTTTACAACAAAATAACCACTCTGGCTTACCAGGTATTTTCCTGGTTCAAACCATACTTGCAATTTTTTGCCGGTTTCTTTTTCAAAATCAACAAAGGCCTGCGCTACTTTTTTACCAAGGTCGGCAACATCTGTTTCCGCATCTCCGGGTTGGTAGGGTACTTTAAACCCGCTTCCCAAATCAATGAATTCGAGGTTAGGGAAATGGGAAGCCGTATCAAACATCACATCAAGCCCCAATAAAAACACCTTTACATCTTTTATTTCACTGCCGGTATGCATGTGAATACCGGTTACGTTCAAATTAGTGCTTTTTACAATCCGCTCAATGTGGCGCATCTGGTGAATGGAAATACCAAACTTGCTATCAATATGGCCGGTGGATATTTTATAATTCCCGCCTGCCATAATATGCGGATTCAACCGGATACAAATCGGGTAACTGTTACCGAATTTGTGACCAAACTGTTCCAATATTGAAATATTATCAATGTTGATATTTACACCCAACTCTTTTGCTTCTACAATCTCTGCGAAATCAACACAGTTGGGGGTATACAATATGTTCTGTTTATCAAAACCCGCCATCAATCCCAGCTTCACTTCATTTACACTTACGCAATCCAATGATGCGCCAATGGATTGAATGTACTTTAATACATTCAAATTGGTAAGTGATTTACACGCATAGAAAAAACGTGCGTTGCAGCCTGAAAAGGCTTTCTGCAATTTTTTATACTGTTCTGCAATTCGTTCTGCATGATACACATATACCGGTGTACCAAATTCATCAGCGATTTCTATTAGCTGCTGGTGGGTTAAGTGTTTTGACATGTTAAAATGTATGTATTGGGTTATTGATGGCGTTGCTTCCGTCAGCTTATTACTTTTTTCTTTGATTCTGCACTATAAAAAAAGGTATGAGAAATAATCTTCGTCATACCTTCTTTAAATTTTTACATTAAAAGCTTATGATTCAGATTTTTCTTCTTCATCCTTTACCTGTTTATGTTCCGAATTGTCTACTATGTCTTCTTCTGAAACAGGAGGTACAATTTCTTCTTCGTTGTCTTCATTTACCTCCTGGTCAACTGTTATAATTTCTTCTTCTATTACAATTGCGATTATTTCTTCCCCGTTGGTTTCAATTAACTCTTCGTCATATGTCAGAATTTCAGCTTCAATTATATCTTCGCTTATAATAGTCACTTCAGTTTCGTTAGCGGGAATAGCCGTATGCTCAATTATTTCGCCGGTTTCTGTTACTTCTAATACAACGTCACTTGGTTCTTCTGCCTCTGTTATATCAGAGTCCTGCTGACCATTATTATTTACCACGGTAGCTTGTACCAGTTCTTCCATCAGCACTTCGTTTATTTTTGGAAGGTCATCGGTACTGTTGATACCAAAATAATCCATGAATGATTTTGAGGTAGTGTAAATCAATGGTTTGCCCACTGCGTCTTCATTTCTGCCGGCGATGATCACCAGGTCTTTTTCCAATAATTTCTGCACCGCATAATCGCAGTTTACCCCACGGATGGATTCAATTTCGCTTTTGGTGATGGGTTGCTTATAAGCAATGATTGCAAGCGTTTCCAAAGCAGCATTGGAAAGGCGCTTTAAAAACTTATCTCCATTTAACTGGGCTACCGTTTTATGATATTCTTTTTTTGTAAGAAACTGCCATCCTCCTCCGCTCTGCTTCAATTCAAAGGCATAAAACTCTGCACTATATTTTTCATGGATGCCTTCCACAGCAGCTTCTATCTGGTCAAGCGATGCCCGGTCTTCGATAAAGCCGATCGCATTATTCAACAGTTCCACCAAATCCAGGTTGGTCAACGGCTTTTCGCTTGCAAAAATCAAGGCTTCTATGTGTGGTATAATTTGTGAAAGTTCCATGGTGGTAATGTGCTAATTAGCTAATAAGCTAATGTGCTAATTGTGTAAACTCAAGTTCGTAAATGCATTAGCAAATTATCGAATTAGCAAATCAGCTAATTGTCTTTATCCATTCAACGCTGCGGCACCACTTACTATTTCTGTCAATTCTGTAGTAATGGCAGCCTGCCTTGCCCTGTTGTAGCTTATTTTGAGTGATTTTAGCAATTCGTTTGCGTTGTCGCTTGCCTTATCCATTGCGGTCATTCGGGCGCCATGTTCACTTGCATTGGCATCCAACACCGCTTTAAATAGCTGAGTATTTAAAATCTTCGGCATCAGTTCTCTTATCAACACTTCTTTGCTTGGTTCAAATATAAAATCAGCTTTCTTCTCACCCGATTGACTGGTCAGTTTCTGAACAGGTAAAAACTGCTCTGCAACAAAACGCTGTGTTGCCGCATTCTTAAATTCACTGTACACCAATTCTACGGCATCTATTTCCTTTTTGGCAAATGCCTCCATGGCATATTTTGCAGCTGTTTGTACCTTTTCAAAACTAAGCCCGGTAAAAATATCCCAATATTGATCCACCACACCAAATCCGCCTTTAGTGAAATGCTCAAAACCTTTTTTCCCAATGGGCAACAACTGCACATTCCCTTTTGCCTGCTGGCTGCTGTACTTTTCCTGTATTACCTGGCGGGCCAATTTAATAAGGTTGCTATTGTATCCTCCGCACAATCCCCTGTCGCTGGTTACCACTATAATCAATACCTTTTCAACCGATCTTTCAGTGGCCAATGCCAGGTCAACATCACCGTCGCTATTGCTTACAATATTACTGAGCACTTCCTGTAACTTCTTTGCATAAGGTCGCATTTGGGTAATGGCATCCTGTGCACGGCGCAATTTGGCAGCACTTACCATTTTCATGGCCTTGGTTATTTGCTGGGTACTTTGTACACTCTTAATTCTGTTACGGACTTCTTTTAAGGCTCCTGACATATCAAGGTTTATTATTAATTGAAATTTGCTTTTCGGGGGGCAAAGGTAGGGGAAAACTGCATAATTTGCTAATGTGCCAATTCGATAATTTGCTGATTATTACTCAATGGGAATTTTATTGAACGAGGAATATTATGAGCTGATTACCTCGTTGGAATGACAATTCTCTTCTTTTTTTGTTCAACATAAAAACTGCTGTTGAATGGAGTGCGGATTAAAATACGGGATAGACTGTCGCCTCAGAAGTTCCACCAGGGCTTGTCTGCCGGTTTCATTAAAATAAAGAAATTGAGGATTTAATACTTTTGTAAAGCAGGTGATGTATGGTTGCCAGAATTAGCATATAACTTAATTAGCTAATCAGTAAATTAAATCTCGCTCGGCAGGCAGTTAAATTCCTTACGGAAAGCAGTGGAGAAGTTGCTGAGATTTTGGTAGCCCAGCTTAGTACCTACTTCCGAAATGGTATATTTGCCTGATAAAATTTGTTCTTTCGCCCGGTGCAACCTGTTTTTCTGAAAATATTCATACAATCCCATTCCAAAAGATTGCTTAAACAATTTTTTCAGTTTGCTTTCACTCATCAGTGATATGCGTGACAACTTCTCAATACCCGGAAAAGTTTCATCATAACTATTCGTCAATATCGCTTCAATTTTTTGAAGGGTATCGAAATCGTCTTCATTTATTTTTTCAGGCGATTCGGAAATATCGTGTTGCAAAAGGTTTTCAAAAAGTTTGTCGGCTATTCTTAAAATCCTGCTTCGAATGAATACATCGGGGTAAGGATGACTGGGTGAAACATTTAATATTTCATCCATTAACCTTTGCTGCTTAGCATTAATAAACTGTTTGAAATAATTTACCTGTTGCAGAAAACTAAATACATCAAGCACTTTGTGACTGAGATTTTTTTGTATCCACCCGTTTTCAAGAAAGATACTGATGCCTCTTACGGCGGTTGTTTTATCAAACCTTAGCTGGTGCGATGTTTGCGAATTAATGATCCTTAGTTGATAATGGCTTCCGGAGGCGTAATTCAAGGCCACATTATCTAAAATATAATCCACCTGTGTTTCGGTTTCAAAATTATATAGGTAAATAAGCACCCCAAACTCATCGGTTGGTTGCCTAGTAAAAAGATAGTCTTTGTTTAACTGGTAGTTATTTACAACTGCAGTGAAGCCAGTTTCAAAATAAAATGCGCTTGAAATACCTTGTCCGGCAAATGGGGAAAAGGACAGTTTATTGTTATTTACTTTGCACCCCAACACATTTCCAAACTCGTTTAACCAATTAATGTAGTCAATTTGCTTGTAGCGCCATTCTTTAATTTCAGCAGGTATATTGTTTAACATCAAAGTGCAAATTATAAAAAAAATGTTCTCCAATTTTAAAAAGAGAGATTTATATGCGAAAAGTATGATGGCAAGAGACAATGGCTTTTGACACTATACATTTAAAATGCTTATTGCCAGATTATTAATTTTGGGTGACCCATGGTACAAAAATTATTTTGTAATGTTTTGTTTTTAAAAAAGTGTTATTCAGTGAATAGTACCTATACTTGCATTTCTGCTTTAATAAAATATGCATTACCTGATTTCAGCAGTTAAAAGTCATGGTAATATTATATACGATAAGGCAATACTGTTTACTCCAATTAAAGCGACAACAACATGGTTCTGGCCTTAAAATTACTGATTACCTTATTGATAGAACTACCAATTATTGCGCTATTTTTTAGAAGAAAAAAAAGACAAAAGGCAATATTAATGGGCCTGCTGATCAATATTATTTCCTGGTCCGTTATACATATTATCTTTTTCACTTTTGATGTAAATATATTATATGTGGCAACCGGAATTGCAGTCGGAGAAGCAATTGCCTTTCACCAATTGCTTGATTGCAACTGGACAAAAGCGATTATACTATCCCTGGTAGTTAATTGCCTGAGCTATTTTGCTACACAATATATTCCGTTGGATTTATTCCAGTCGAAGCCGGAGACAATAAGGACCGCTTTCACATTCATCACTACTTATAGCTTGTAATTAAGTACCAGGCCACCCGGGCCACCCAGCACCGTCACCTTATCCGTAAACTTAGTTAGCTTTTTACCGTGTTTGGTATGCAAGCCATACATCAATGCATCAAATAATAATAAAAACCCGCCCTGAAGCATTGTAGAATTACCATACCCTTTTAATTTGGATGGATCTGCATTCCGCCTGCTTCTTTCCGATAAATACAGACCTGTTGTAATATATGCAAGGTCCAGCCCGG
This sequence comes from Chitinophagales bacterium, assembly GCA_038213285.1. GTDB lineage: Bacteria > Bacteroidota > Bacteroidia > Chitinophagales > Chitinophagaceae > Ferruginibacter. The sequence continues at coordinate 12,355 of JBBQTL010000058.1, read as the reverse complement.
CATTCAACAAAAAAGTTTTTTCCATTTTATGCTGTTTCGCTAAAACTGTAGAAAGCGATAGCCCACTTGTATTTTCTTTCGTGGCACTCAAATAACCCAGGCCGGCAATCAACAAATTTGTACTTCCCCAGATTACATTCATCTGGTGAAAATATCTGGCTTCCGGGTTGTGGGTCCTGGTTCCAATTGCCCCACCAACTATATTAACCGCTCCCCAGCCGCCAAGCACCAACATCCCCTTTTTTAAAATACTGGTACGCTCCTGCTCAAAGGAAGAGCGTTCGTTTATTTGACAAAAAACTGAAATCACCGTTGTGGTAAATATGAATGTTAGTGCAATTTGTTTCATATACTAATTTGAAGTCTACAACGTAAGTTTAACAAAAAAGTTTAAAAGCAAACTTTCATTAAAACAATAATGAACACCAATAAAACACCGGGAATCTAAACAGTCACTTAATTTTTGGACAATTCAGGTGCATCCAGTTTGATAGAGACGGGTTTTAATGCATATACCATCTCAATTATACCACCCTCCTTTGTAGAGTTTTGTAACGGTTGCTTTCTGTACAAAGTTGCTACCAGTTTCAATTGTGATCCCTGCTGACGTTGCAAATCCTCTACAGGAATAGAAATAAAAGAATCCTTGTCCCTGCCCGTATAGCTAATGCTAAACGCCGAGTCAGTTTCAATTGATTCCAATTCAATATGATCATCCGGGCCTATTAGTAATGGTTCAAATTGAATATGAAGTGTTGTGTTTTTTGACGCAGAAACCGGCAGATTTGCCAGTTTAAACCTGTTGAAGGAAAATTTATTATTGTACTCACGCATTTGAATGTCAGTAAATCTCAAATTGTGATCTCCAAAAAAATCAACGGCTTTTTTACCTTGCTTGTAAAAGGCGCCTTCAAAATCGCTGCTGTCAACAGGCAGCTTAACACCATCCAATGAAATACTACTTGGATCTGATAAAACCAGCGTGGTGCCATTAATACCCGCAAACCTGAAACAAGCATTTACCGTTCCCACTTCATCGCCTTCATTGTAATTAATACTATAATGCTGGTAAATAGTTTCCGGGGCTACATCTTTGCTCTGCCCAATTTCTGTACTGCTGCAACCATGGATAACTACTATCAGAAAGCAAAGTAAAGTAATTGTAAATGAGGTGAAACGTTTCATAACGATGATTTTTAATTTATTCCGGAAACCCAAAAAGGTTAGTTAAAAAAAACATAATAGTGTTTGTAGCACCTTTATAAACAAACCATAAAAACGAATTGAATTTCAACACAAACACAGGTTAAATAAATCCCTCACGTAAATCACGGGGTTAACTATCCGGATCAAACTGTCAACAAATTGCTAACTTTGCCGTTCTGTCATTTTGGCTTTCAAAAAATTAAGCACCATATTTGACAATTCAAAACACCTGAATTAATTAATTATATACCATACTCATAACAAGGATTTATATGATAGGCTTTTTATCGAAAATATTTGGTGGCAACAAAAGTGAAAAAGACGTAAAAAAAATAACACCGCAGGTTGCAAAAATCAACGGTTATTTTACTCAATATCAATCGCTCAGCAACGATAAGCTAAGAGCTAAGACCACAGAATTTAAAAACCGCATTCAACAACATCTCAGCTCCATTGATGAAGAAATAACTACCAAAAAGGAAAATGCTGAAAACTTACCGGTCACCAACATTAATGAAAAGGATGTGATTTACCAGGAAGTTGATTTGCTTAAAAAAGACAGGGATAAACAAATAGAAGTAATACTACAGGAAATTTTGCCTGAAGCTTTTGCAGCCGTAAAAGAAACAGCCCGCAGGTTTAAAGAGAATGCTACTTTGGAAAGTACGGCCACCGAATTAGACCGGACCCTTGCCGTAAAGAAAGATCATATTACCATACAAGGCGACAAGGTAATTTTTACCAATACCTGGAAAGCCGCCGGTGGAGAGGTACTGTGGAACATGGTTCACTACGATGTACAGTTAATAGGTGGTGCGGTTTTGCACTCCGGTAAAATTGCCGAGATGGCTACCGGTGAGGGTAAAACACTGGTGAGTACTTTACCAGCTTACCTGAATGCATTGGCTGGCGAAGGGGTACACATTGTTACGGTAAACGATTACCTCGCAAGAAGAGATAGTGAATGGAACGGACCATTATTTGAATTTCTGGGTTTAACAGTGGATTGCATAGATAAACATGAACCCAATGGTGATGCCCGGAGAGCAGCATATAACGCGGATATTACTTATGGTACCAACAATGAATTTGGTTTTGATTACCTGAGAGACAACATGGTACACAGCCCGGATGAAATGGTTCAACGCAAGCATCATTTCGCCATGGTAGATGAGGTGGATAGTGTATTGATAGATGATGCCAGAACGCCACTGATCATCAGCGGGCCGGTTGGACACAGTGATAATACCCAACAGTTTTTCGACCTGAAACCACGCATTGAAAAACTGGTGGATGCACAGAAAAAAGCGACCAATCAATATTTAATTGATGCAAAGAAAAAAATAGCTGAAGGCAACGATGATCCAAAAGATGGTGGCTTATCATTGATGAGAGCGCATAGGGGCTTACCTAAAAACAGCGCTTTAATTAAATTTTTGAGTGAGCCGGGTATGCGGGTGAAATTGCAGAAAACAGAAAACTATTACCTTGCTGATCAGCAAAAGGAAATGCCCAAAGTGGATGAAGAATTATACTTCCACATAGATGAAAAAAACAACCAGGTAGATCTTACAGATAAAGGGATCAACCTGATTACTAAATCCGGCGAAGACACAGAATTCTTTATCCTTCCGGATATTGCCACTAAGCTGGCAGATATTGAAAAAGGCACATTGTCTGCTGAAGAAAAATTGCAGCGTAAAGAAAGTTTATTAAGCGAATATTCTTTAAAAGCAGACCGGATACATACCGTACAACAATTACTAAAAGCATATACTTTATTTGATAAGGATACGGAATATGTGGTAATGGATGAATCAGTAAAAATAGTAGATGAACAAACTGGTCGTATATTAGATGGCAGAAGATATTCGGATGGCCTCCACCAGGCAATTGAAGCGAAAGAAAATGTGAAGATTGAAGCAAGTACGCAAACTTATGCAACTGTTACTTTACAGAACTACTTCCGTATGTACCACAAGCTTTGTGGTATGACGGGTACAGCCGAAACAGAAGCAGCGGAGTTGTGGGATATTTACAAGCTGGATGTAGTTACCATACCTACCAACCTGCCCGCTGTTCGTAAAGATGAGCAGGACCTGGTGTACAAAACCAAACGGGAGAAATACAAATCAGTAATTGATGAAATTGAGCGTTTACGTCTTGCCGGCAGACCATCATTGGTGGGTACCACTTCGGTAGAAATCAGTGAATTGCTAAGCCGGATGTTGAAGCAAAAGAATATTCCTCATAATGTATTGAATGCAAAACAACATGCCAGGGAAGCACAGGTAGTAGCAGAAGCAGGTTTTGCAGGGGCTGTTACCATTGCAACCAATATGGCTGGTCGTGGTACGGATATTAAGTTGGGGCCCGGGGTAAAAGATGCAGGTGGCTTAGCTATTGTAGGTACCGAAAGGCATGAGAGCCGCCGTGTAGACAGGCAGTTGCGTGGTCGTTCCGGTCGCCAGGGAGATCCCGGTAGCACCCAGTTTTTTGTAAGTTTGGAAGATGACCTGATGCGTATGTTTGGTAGCGAACGTATTGCTTCGCTGATGGATAGAATGGGTTATAAGGAAGGAGAAGTGATCCAGCACAGTATGATTTCCAAATCAATTGAAAGGGCGCAGAAAAAAGTAGAAGAAAATAACTTTGGTATACGCAAGCGCCTGCTGGAATATGATGATGTGATGAACAAGCAACGGAATGTGGTGTACAGCAAGCGCAACCATGCCTTGTTTGGAGAAAGGCTGGCGCTCGATCTCGACAATGCATTTTATTCTGTAGCAGAAGGGCTTATCAATTCATTTAAAGAAAGCAACGATCACGAAGGCTTTAAACTGGCCGTGATTATGAACTTTGGAATCGACACTGCTATTGAAGCGCAGGAACTGGAGAAAGGGGTAATCAACGTGGTAGCTGAAAAATTATACGAAGAAGCAAAATCGAATTACAACCGGAAGGTGGTGGCCATTGCAGAGCAAACATTCCCGATCATTAAAAATATTCGCAAAGAGCAAGGCAATCATATTGAGAATGTAGCGGTACCGTTTACGGATGGAAGAAAAGCAATACAGGCCCTGGCTAACCTAGATAAAACCATTGCTACCCAAGGTGCGGAACTGCCCAATGCTTTGGAACGGAGTATCACTTTAGCATTGATCGATGATGCCTGGAAAGAACATTTAAGGGCAATGGATGATTTACGCCATAGTGTACAAACCGCAGGCTACGAACAAAAAGATCCGCTGGTTATTTACAAAATTGAAGCCTTTGGTGCCTTTAAACAAATGGGCGACCAGGTAAATAAAGATATCGTTAGCTTTCTTTGCCATTGCACCCTGCCAATGGAGGAAACCAGTACAACTAAAATTAAAGAAGGAAGAGAAGAAAAAACCGACATGAGTAAACTGCGTCAGCGCAAAGAAGAATTTGCAGGAGCAGCTTCGGGTCCGGGTGGAAACGGAGGCCCGGAATACATCAGCAATGAAAATGACTACAATGATCCTTCACCTGCCATCAAGCAGGAACCTATCCGGGTAGAACCAAAGATTGGCAGAAATGATGCCTGTCCTTGTGGTAGCGGCAAGAAGTATAAGAATTGCCATGGGAAGGAGGCGTAAACGTTATTAGATATTTTTTGAAGGGCTAACTTTTAACGGTTAGCCTTTTTTTATTCTGAACTAAAAATATTATTCTAGCCAGAAAATCTTATAGAACCGAAGTGCTGTTACACTCTTCGACAGCATATCGATATTAAACTTTTATTAAAGAGAGAAAGCCTCCTGCATGTACAAATCCAGATAAAGGCATTTAGTAAGGCCCGTTAACATATTAAATGTGTCAGAATTTAATTAGGCAAGAATCAAAACTTCACTAATAAACATTTAGCATTTGTTTTTTTAAGACTGGCTTCATGCTGATCTGCTTTAATTTTAGATTTTCTTTTAACTACCAATTCGGCCAATTCTTTTTCTTGCTTTGGTCATGGGATTGTGTACCATCATTGCTCCGGCAAAATCAGCATCACTAATAACTTTACTTTTTTTAATGGGCATCAGTAGGGGTCTTCCACATCCATTGCATAATTAAACCCTTTACAGCTAAAAGGCCTATCGGCAGTGGCTTTTAAAGGCATTATAACAACGCTGCCCCATACTTGCAGCACGATGCGCCATTGCCAAAAGCAGCCTGATTGAATTAAAGGAAACCGGCCGGTTAAACAGTTAGTTGTCCAGGCGGGTAAATTGCTTCATTTAATACATTTCGTTAAAAGGACTGGCTAAATGGATGGGAATAAAATAATCCGATCGCTAAACTGTAAATTTGCTACTCAAAAAGTAAGAATATGAATATTGCCGCCTATATTGATCACACCGTATTAAAACCCACTACCCTTGTTGCAGATATTGAAAAGCTTTGTGCAGAGGCAATACATTACCAGTTTGCAGCGGTTTGTGTGCCGCCTTTGTTTGTAAAAAAAGCAAAAGTATTGCTGGAGGGTTCAAACGTAAAAGTAGCTACCGTTATCGGGTTCCCTTTCGGGTATTCCGCAATCGAAGCCAAAGTAGCGGAATTGGTATTAGCGATCGTGGATGGAGCAGATGAACTGGATGTGGTAATTAATATAAGCGCCATTAAGAATAATGACTGGCAATATTTAGCCAACGAAATCAATGCCATTTTACCGATTGTAAAAAGCAAACAGAAAGCAATAAAAATAATTATTGAATCGGGTATTCTTACAGACGAAGAAATCATTAAATGTTGCGACCTGTATGGTGCGGCCGGTGTGGATTTCATGAAAACCTCTACCGGGTATGCTGAAAAAGGTGCTTCGGTAGAAGCTGTACAACTGATGCGACGCCACCTGGCAGATAATATCCACATCAAAGCAAGCGGTGGTATAAAAACCTATACTTTTGCCAAACAATTGATTGATGCCGGTGCCGACAGGTTAGGTTGCAGCAGCAGTATCACCATTGTACAGGAAGCTGGCCAGTTAAACTAAAATGGAACAGTTTTTGCCTTCAAGCTGACATGAAAAAATTTACTTTTATTATTTTTCTTTTTGCATTAGCAAATACCATAAAAGCTCAAACGATTACCCCGAAAGATTCTATTGTTTACCTGGGAAAAGTTACCGTTTTTAAAGATAGCCGACTGGATATTTTAGCTAAAAAAGAGGCTGAATTTAACGAAGCGCTGGCACTTGGGCCAAAATCGGCAAGGGGCTATCGGCTAATGGTGTTGAGTACCAACGACCGTGCGCAAGCCATGAACCTGAGGGCGAGGTTGCTGCAAAGATTCCCGGAGCAGAAAGTATATATGAGTTTTCAACCGCCTTATATCAAACTGAAGTTTGGCAATTTTTTAGAAAAGACGGAAGCGGATCAGTATAAAAAAGAGATTACCAGCAATAAATTGGTTACTACCAATATTTACCTGGTACCCGAAATCATTGAAATAAAACCTGACAAGAATAAGGATAAGGAGATTTTATAAATTATTTTTACTGCGGAATGGTCAAACGAAATCTCCTGGTGAGTCACCCTTTGGGGGTGTCTCACCAGGAGATTTCAAGCTTACATCAGAAGTCTATCTTTAAAATTATCCCCGTGATCCAATCATTAGAACAGCAAATAAAAATCCTTGCAAAAAAATATTCCGCCGAATTTATTGGTATCCGCCGCCACCTGCATGCGCATCCCGAATTAAGCTACCAGGAGTACGAAACTTCCAAATTTGTGCAGGAGAAATTAACCGAACTAAATATTCCATTTGAAATAAAAGCCACTACTGGGGTGATTGGTTTACTGCATGGTAAAAATCCGGGTAAAAGAGTGGTGGCATTAAGGGCCGATATGGATGCATTGCCGATTATGGAAGAAAATGAAGTGCCATACAAATCAACTATCCCCGGTATCATGCATGCCTGCGGGCACGATGCACATACCAGTTGCCTGCTGGGTGCGGCTAAAATTTTAAGCGAACTAAAAGATGAATGGGAAGGTACCGTAAAACTGATCTTTCAGCCCGGGGAGGAAAAAAATCCGGGTGGTGCAAGCCTGTTGATAAAGGAAGGAGTGCTGGAAAACCCGGCCCCCCAAAGTATTTTTGGTTTGCATGTGCATACCATTTTAGATACCGGTAAGTTGAGCTTCAGGGGTGGTATGGTAATGGCCAGCGCAGATGAAATTTATATCACCATTAAAGGGAAGGGTGGTCATGCGGCAGCTCCACAATTCACTGCGGATATTATATTAATTGCGTCGCAACTTATTGTAAGCCTTCAACAAATTGTTAGCAGGAACAACAATCCATTTAACCCGTCGGTATTGAGCATCACGTCCTTCCAGGGTGGTAATACCACCAATGTAATTCCTTCAGAAGTAAAGCTGATGGGCACTTTCAGAGCGATGGATGAAGTATGGCGTTTTAAAGCTCATGGCCTGATAAAAAAACTGGCAACAGAACTGGTGCATAGCATGGGCGCCGAAATAGATATCCGTATTGATGTGGGTTATCCTTTTGTATTGAACAACGAAGTGCTGAGTACCGCGGCAAAAGCAAAAGCTGAACTGTATCTTGGTAAAGAAAATGTGGAAGAAACAGAATTAAGAATGGGTGCGGAAGATTTCGCCTTTTATTCTCACCGGATACCGGCCTGTTTTTTCAGGTTGGGTACCCGCAACGAAGCAAGGGGAATCACCATCGGGGGCCATACGCCCAATTTTGATATAGATGAAAATGCCATTGAAATTGGTATGGGCATGATGGCATTGCTGGGTGCAACCAATGGAGAATAAATAAATAACCTAATAAAAAACTTTCGGAACAATTCGTTTTCGAAAGTTTTTTGTGTGTCGGATGAATCCGCATTGGGGTTTGTTACATCACCGGGTGAAACCGTCAGTTCATTCTCTCCATTTACTGCTATTTATAAATCCTCTTTTAGGTCATCTTCTTAAAGGGAATTATATAGTAACTTGCAGCAACTTTTTCAAACAGGTATCCGGCACGGGCATAATGGTTGCAGGATGCCGTATCTTAAACAAAAAATCATTTTTTTACTTAATGCAGGCAGCCATTTCGCTTTAGTAAAAGCCAGATAGCAGCACTGCGGTTGAAGGGAGTGCCGTTTTTCGGAATTTTATAACACAACGATGTTGAACTGAAATTCGTCGGCTGTTACATAAATCCCCTTGATATCAAAAAAATATTATGTCAAAAGAATTAAGCAAACAACAAGCCTTAGAGTATCACGCCATAGGCAGGCCGGGAAAAATTGAAGTAATCCCAACCAAAGAATCCAAAACACAGAGAGACCTTTCCTTAGCCTATTCACCAGGCGTGGCTGTACCCTGTCTGGAAATTGCGGCTAACCCTGAAGATGTTTATAAATACACCGCCAAAGGAAACCTGGTAGGTGTAATCAGTAATGGCACTGCCGTATTGGGCCTTGGTAATATCGGGCCCGAAGCCGGTAAACCGGTGATGGAAGGAAAAGCGGTGTTATTTAAAATATTTGCCGATATCGATGTGTTTGACATTGAGATCAATGAAACGGACCCAGAAAAATTTGTTCAGATAGTAAAAGCGCTGGAGCCCACATTTGGTGGTATCAACCTGGAGGATATAAAAGCGCCTGAATGTTTTTATATAGAGCAACAGCTAAAAGAGCAATTGAAAATCCCCATCATGCACGATGACCAGCATGGCACGGCCATCATATCTGCCGCCGGATTATTAAATGCGCTGGAGATTCAGAAAAAGAAAATTGAGGATGTCCGCATTGTAGTAAATGGGGCCGGTGCCGCGGCAATGGCCTGTATGAAATTGTATGAATCACTCGGCGCAACGCACAACAACTTTATGGTGTTTGACCGAAAGGGAATTATTTACGAAGGCAGGGCTGGTGTAGATGAACAGAAAAAAAATTACTGTGTAGATGAAAAATATAAAGACTACGACCTGGCAAAGGCGCTGGTAAATGCCGATGTTTTTGTAGGGCTTAGCTCGGCTAATGTGGTAAGTCCGGAGATGGTGAAAAGTATGGCAAAAAGACCCATTGTATTTGCGCTGGCCAATCCGGATCCCGAGATCACGTATGATGCGGCGATGGAGGCAAGAAAGGACATCATCATGGCTACCGGAAGAAGCGATTATCCTAACCAGGTAAACAATGTGCTGGGCTTTCCATACATTTTTCGGGGTGCTTTAGATGTGAGGGCTACCACCATCAACGAATCAATGAAACTGGCGGCTGTAAAGGCATTGGCTGCCCTCACCCGTGAACCGGTACCTGACATTGTAAACCTTGCATACAATGCAAAAACAATTTCTTTCGGCGCAGATTACATTATTCCAAAGGCATTGGACCCAAGGCTGCTCGCCACGGTAGCGCCGGCTGTAGCAAAGGCTGCCATGGAAAGCGGGGTAGCAAAATACCCCATCACCGATTGGGAAGCATATAAGCTGGAACTGAATAAACGCCTTGGATTAGATAACCAGTTGAGCCGGGTAATTGGTAATAAAGCAAGAAAAGATCCAAAGCGGGTGGTGTTTGCAGATGCTGAAAATATCAAGATTCTAAAAGTAGCCCAGTTGGTAATGGAAGAAGGAGTTGGTTACCCGATTTTACTGGGCGATACTAAAAAGATATTGAAACTAGCGCAGGAAAACAGCATCGACCTCGAGGATATGCCCATCATCGATCCAAAATCGGATGAAACGGAGGAATTAAGAAAACAGTTTGCCGAATTATTTTATTCAAGACGCCAGCGTAAAGGCGCCAACTGGCATGAGGTGAATAAAATGATGAAAGACCGGAATTATTTCGGTTGTATGCTGGTGGAAAGTGGCGAAGCTGATTGCATGATTAGTGGCTTAACCAGGAATTATGCGGATACTATCCGTCCGGCTATCCAAAGCATTGGCACAGAGCCCGGCCTTAAAAAAATTGCCGGTATGTACATCCTGCTTACCAAACGTGGACCGTTATTTTTAGCCGATACAACCATCAATTTTAACCCCACAGCAGAAGAGCTTGCTGAAATAGCTTTACTTACGGCAAAAGAGGTACGGCAATTTAATATCGTTCCACGCATTGCCATGCTTTCTTACTCCAACTTTGGTAGCAGCGATTCGCCGGAAGCCAATCTTGTCGGCAGAGCAAGACAACTGGTAAAGGAAAAAGACCCTACTTTAATCTGTGATGGTGAAGTACAGGGCATACTTGCCTTTAATAAAGAAGTATTGAAAGAAAATTATCCGTTTACAGAGTTGCTGGATGGTGAAGTGAATACACTGATATTCCCCAATCTTGCAGCCGGTAATATCGCCTATAATTTATTACAGGAAATAGGCGGTGCTGATTCCATCGGCCCTATTTTATTGGGGTTGAAAAAGCCGGTGCATGTATTGCAATTGGGAAGTTCTATCCGTTCCATCTTCAATATGGTGCTGATAGCTGTGGTGGATGCCCAAATGAAATGCGAGACAGATACAAAAGATGCCATCAGCAAAAGCAGGTGGTGGAAACAATATAAAAGAACATCGCACGAACTGTAAACGTATATGGACAACCTGCATCCTATTGCAAAAAAAATATCGTTCACCATAAGTAAATCCTTCACGAAATACCTGAAGCGATACGGCAGGGAATTGTCTTTGCCGGTCTCTTACGATACGCTGAAACATTTTAGTTTTAGTATACCCGTAATTGACAGTCACGGTAAAAACACCTTATGGGAATCTGTTTTTTTTAATCCCTCGCTTACGGATGAAATACATGCCTCACTTAAAAGAATGTATTCGATTTTAAAATCAAGCGGACATACACAGGCAGAAGAACATTTATATATAGAACGGATAGACTATTGCCTTTTTGGCAATTCAAAACCGTTTAGAATTAAAATAGTAAATACCTATAACGAAGTGTACGACTATTTTTACATCAAGGTAGCAGACGCTTCCCGAATTTTTGGAATGGAACTGGAACACCTGCTGTCACCCAATTTTATGAATTTTTTAGTGGATGGCAACACGCTGGTAGAAGAGCATATTTCTGGTGTTCCGGGTGATATGTTTATTACCCATTATCTTCAAAGAGTGGAGTTCAATCCTAAAAGAATTGCCAAAGAATTTGTGAAATTTAATGAGCGATGCTTTGTACGATTATTGGGCGATATGCGTAGCTATAATTTCATTTTTGACATCACCCAGGATTTTGATGATGTACAATTTAAAATACGATCCATCGATTTTGATCAGCAATCATACGAAGGCAGCAAAAACAATTACCTGCCGCAATTTTTTAAAGAAAACCTGGTTTTTGTTCAACTGGTGAAGAAGCATCTTAACAAAGAAGTAATCAGTCAATACCAGCAGGAAGAAAGATCACAAATCATCCGGCGTATCAAATCGGAACGGCAACGGTTAAGGGATCTTAGAGTGGCTGCTGCTGATGATCCACTTTCTACAGAACCCAAAATAAAACAACTGGCCGGGGAACTTTCGGCTCATTATGATGACAACCCGGTTTTTTTAAAATGTACCACTATGCCCCAACTCATGTACCTGCATCTGAAAGAGCTATTGATTTCAGACCGTAAATGATTTACATTTTTTAAAGGATACAATTTTAAAAAGGTGTAACCTTTAAATAACCAACCGCTCCAAACAATCAACTTGCATTTACTTTCTTTTTCAATAAATTTGCCCCATGGAGTTTTTCACACACTTTGGTCGTTACCTTATTATGTTAAAAGGCATGTTTACCAGGCCGGAGAATAGTAAGATGTACTGGAAAGAATTTATGCATCAATGTAATGATATCGGAATCAATTCATTGGGCATTGTTTCTATTATTTCTGTTTTTATAGGTGCCGTAAGTGCGGTGCAAACCGCCTACCAGTTGGTAAGCCCCATTATTCCCAAAACCACTATTGCTCAAATTGTGCGGGATACGGTGATACTGGAGTTTGCACCTACCCTTGTTTGTATTGTGCTGGCCGGCGTAATTGGCAGTAAAATTGCCAGCGAACTGGGCAATATGCGTGTGAGTGAACAAATCGATGCGCTTGAAATAATGGGTATCAATACCAAGGCATACTTAATACTACCAAAAATTGCAGCCGCTTTACTC